>NZ_JBJGZS010000001.1:0-412962 GCF_054050635.1 Geodermatophilus sp. SYSU D00079
TTCGGCGGGATGATCGAGCTCGACGCCCCCCCCGGGCGGGGGGGGGGGGGGGCCCCCCCCCCCCCCCCCCCCCCCCCCCCCCACCACGCTCAGGCGAGCTGTTCGGCTGCCTGCAGCCCCTGCAGGACCTGCTCGTTGAACGAGTCGTAGCCGTGTGCCAGGGCACCTCCGACCACCGTCGCGTGGACGTCGAGCTCGTCCCACCGCCGCACCGCCGCGGCGTGCCGCTCGACGGTGTCCGCCGTGGGGTCGGTGAAGGTGGGCCCGGCGAAGACGGCCAACTCCCGCACGGGAGCACCGTCCGCGCACAGTCCCACCCGCTCCACGACCCGCCGCGCCGTGGCCCCGGCCTCGTCCGGCGGGACGTCGTGCGCGAGCTCCACGCACAGGACGCGCGTCCCGGTCGCCTCGTCCAGCGCACCGGCAGTCACCCGGTAGGCCGGGACGTCGGGGTCGAGGACGTGCACGAAGCCCGGCAGCGCCGTCAGGTCTGACTCCCGGATCGCGAGCCACGCGAGGACCGAGCGCACCCGCGCCGGGGCGTGGTCGATCCCGGCCGCGCGGAACAGGTCGCCGGCGGACAGACCGAGGACCGGCCGGTGCACCGACTCGACCCGGCCGTCGGCGAACTCGACGCGCACGCCGGCACCCTCCCGCGTGATCGACGTGAGGCCGTCGACCTCGGCGACCTCGGCCGTCGAGGCCCGGAGCCGAGCCAGCAGCGCACGTACCACCGGTCCGACGCCGCCCGGGCGAGCCACGGTCAGGGGCCGGTCGGGGACGAAACCGACCGGCCGGCCGGCGAACGCCTCGGCCACGGTCCGCGGCCAGAACAGCGGGACCCAGAGCTTGCGCCGCAGCGCCGCCAGGACGTCCCGGCCACCGGCGGGACGGATCTTGGCGGTGAAGGGGGCCAGGAACACCTCGTGGAAGGTGCGGCCGTGCTGGTGCAGCGAGGCCTCGTCGAAGCCCCGTCTCCACAGGGTCGGCCCAGCGTCTGCCGACAGCCAGCCGGCCGCACCCGACTCCGCCGCGATCGCCGCCGCCTCCTGCGCGATGCGGAGGGCCACGCCGGACGGGACGAGACCGGCCGCTGATGTGAGGTCCGACTGCAGGAGCACCTCCGGGCCGAGTCGTCCCCCGAGCCAGCTCGCCGGCGGGTCGATCTCGACGAGGCCGTCGTCACCGACGAGGTCGCGCACCCACCGGTCGAGGATGCCGACGAACGGCCGGTGCCCCTCCCCCGCCGGCCGGTACTCCTCCAGCGGCGGTGGGGCACCCACGCCCTCGTAACGCAACTCCAGCACCCGCATGCCCAGCTCGAGGGACTGCCCCTCGCGGACCAGCGGCAGGAAGCCGCCCCCGACCCCCTTGCGCGGGAGGAACAGCCGCACCTCCCGCCCACGCGCGGCGAGCGCGTCGGCCGCGGCGAGGGCGGCGACGGTCCCGCCGACGACGACCTGCGCCGTCGAGGCCGGCTCAGTCACCGGCGACGAAGATCGCGTAGTTGAGCGCGCCGTTCTCCGGAAAGCGGCGGGCGACCCGGTCCAGGCCGGCGATCACGGCGTCCGGCAGGCCGGCCAGCTGCGCGTTCGTGAACGGCTTGAGCAGCACCGGCTCCCGGTGCACGCACACCAGTCCGGCCTCGGCGGCGAGGGACTCCAGCCGGTCGGCGTCGAAGATCTCCACCGTGGCGAACTCGCGGCCCCGGTCGCTGAGGGCAGTGGGGGCCTCGATGAGTCCCATCTCCATGGCGATCAGCCGGTGCAGCGACAGTGGATTGGTCATCGTGACGTGCACCAGGCCGCCCGGCGCCAGCATCTCCGTGCCGATCCGCTGGAGCAGGCCGAGCGGATCGGGCAGCTCGTTGATCACGTGGGCCGCCACGACGTGCTGGTAGCGCTCCGCCGGGACGAAGTCGTCGATGTCGGAGAGGTGGAACGTCACCTGGGGCAGCCCCCGGGCGACGGCTCGCTCGTGGTAGGACGGCGTGCGCTCGACCGCGTCGACACGGACGTCGCGCTCGGCGAACAACGAGGTCATGAACCCCGCCGCGCAGCCCAGCTCGAGGACCCGGTCGCCGGGCCGGAACCACCGGCGGATGCGCGTGCCCGTGGCGACCGTGTAGTGCCGGTCGAAGTCGGTCTCCGGGTCGTACCGGTCGGAGTAGTCGTGCGCCATCAGTCGAGTGAAACCACGAAGACCTTGCGGGTGCCAGGTGCCGCGCCGATGCTGCGCTTGAAGTTGACCAGACCCACGTTCGGCGTTCCGTCCTTCTCGGTCGACGGGCCGAGGTCCAGCAGCCGTGCCCCGGTGCGCACCGAGGCGGTCACGAGCAGGTGGGCGAGCAACTCCATGGGCGAGCGGTCCGCCGCCCCCTCCGCGTCGGCCCAGGAGACGACGACGTCGACGTCGTGGAGCACCCGGTAGACCACCGCCCCCGCGACCGGCTGCCCTTCCTGGTGCAGGAGGTGGAATCGGACCCGCCCCGGGAAGCTCTCTCGGGCCTTCGCCAGGTAGTCGAGCGGCAGGACCGGCGGCCGCCCGTGCGCGGTCCGGTTGGCCGACAGGATGTCGTGCAGCGTTGTGAGGTCGGCGCCACCCCGGACCTCGGCCAGCTCGTGCGGCCGCCGCAGCGCGGACCGGACGTACCGGCGCTTCCGCTCCTTGAGCAGTCCCAGGGGGTCGGCACCCGCGGCGAAGGGCGCAAGGTCCAGGTGCTGGTTGAGGTCGCAGTGCTCGACGGCGAAACCACGGTGCAGGAGCACGTACTCCAGCAGCGGCTCGGCGGCCGAGTACACCGGGGGGCGGGCCCGGATCCGCACTGCGGTCAGCCCGTCCGAGCGCGCCGCGGCGAGCGCTCCGTCGATGAGGTCGAGGAGGTCGACGACCGTCGGGTCCTCGCGGACCAGGTCGGGCCCACCGAAGGGAGCACTGTGACCGGAGAGCAGCACCCCGTCGGTCACGACGCCGTCCAGGACGCCGACCAGCCGGCCGTCGCGGCGGTGCTCGTAGCGCCACCGGAGGTCCTCCGGGACGCCGTTGAGGTCGTGGAAGCGGCGGTCGCAGAAGAGCAGACCGCCGCCCAACACCTGCTCAGTCACCGACAGCTCCTCCATCCCACCCGGTGCGGTCCATCCTGCCTCCTGCCGATGAGTTCCCCCGTGACCTCCGTCGACCGACGCTCGCACCTCCCCGGCCGCCGGGCGACCGACTGGAACCCCCCGCCGACGGGGAACGGTGCCGGCTGCCGTCTGGTCGACCTGCCCCGGATCACCGACCCGCGCGGCAACCTGACCTTCATCGAAGGCGGCGCGCAGATCCCCTTCGACGTCGCCCGGGTCTACTACCTGTACGACGTCCCGGGCGGTGAGTCCCGCGGGGGCCACGCACACCGGGAGCTCCAGCAGCTGATCATCGCCGCAGCAGGCAGCTTCGACGTCATCGTCGACAACGGCACGGAGACCGCGCGGTTCCACCTGAACCGCTCCTACTACGGCCTGCTCGTGCCCCGGATGACCTGGCGCGAGCTCGGCAACTTCTCCAGCGGCAGCGTGTGCCTGGTCCTCGCCTCGACCCCGTACTCCGAGGACGACTACTTCCGCGACCTGGAGGAGTTCCTCGCCGCCCGCCGGGTGGAGGACGGCCAGTGACCGGCGTCGGCGTCCGGGTGCCGTTCCTGGACCTCGCGGCACTGCACGACGAGCTGCGGCCCGTGCTGGCCGACGCAGCCCTGCGCGTGCTCTCCAGTGAACGGGTGCTGCTCGGCCCGGAGCTGGCCGCGTTCGAGGCCGAGTGGGCCGACGCCGTCGGGGCCGCCCACGCCGTGGGCCTGGGCAGCGGGCTCGACGCGCTCTCCCTGGGCCTGCGCGCCCTCGGCGTCGTCGCCGGGGACGAGGTGCTGGTGCCCTCCCACACGTTCGTGGCCACCTGGCTGGCCGTGCTGCACGTCGGCGCGGTGCCCGTCCCGGTCGACGTGTCGCCCACCACCGGGCTGTGGGACCCCGCCGACGTGACGGCGGCCGTGACCAACCGGACCCGGGCGATGGTGCCGGTGCACCTCTACGGGCACCCCGTGGACGTCGACCCGCTGCTCGAGGTCGCACGCGAGCGGGGGATCCGCGTCCTCGACGACGCCGCGCAGGCGCACGGGGCGAGCTACCGCGGCCGGCCGGTCGGCGACCTCGCCGACGCCACGGCCTGGAGCTTCTACCCCGGGAAGAACCTCGGCGCGCTGGGGGACGGCGGCGCCGTCACGACGTCCGACCGGGTCGTCGCCGACCGGCTGCGGTCCCTGCGCAACTACGGCTCGACGGAGAAGTACGTCCACCAGGAGGTCGGCTGGAACAGCCGGCTGGACGAGATCCAGGCGGCGCTGCTGCGGGTCAAGCTGCGTCGGCTGGAGGACTTCAACACCCGCCGCCGTCACGTGGCTCGGCGCTACGACGAGGGCCTGCGGGACCTCGACCTGGTCCTCCCCTCGACTACCCCCTGGGCCGAGCCGGCCTGGCACCTCTACGTCGTGCGCACGCCGCACCGGGACGCACTGCGCGCGCACCTCGCCGACTGCGGGGTGGAGACCGGGGTCCACTACCCCGTCCCCCCGCACCGGCAGCCGGCCTTCGCCGGCAGCGGCCTGGCCGGGGCCGATCTCCCGGTCGCCGACACCCTCGCCCGTCAGGTCCTGAGCCTGCCCATGGGCCCGCACCTGGACGACGAGTCCGTGCAGCACGTCATCGAATCCGTGAGGTCGTTCCAGCCGTGAGCCAGCCCCTGGTCAGCATCCTGATCCCGACCTACAACGGCGAACGCTTCCTGCGTCCCGCCCTGCGATCGGCGCTCGAGCAGACGCACCGCAACGTCGAGGTCCTGGTCGGCGACGACGCCTCCACCGACCGGACCCCCGACGTCCTCGCGGAGTTCCAGGCCGATCCGCGGGTCAGGGTCCTGCGGTACAGCCGGAACATCGGCGCCTTCGAGAACCCGCGCCGGCTCCTGGCCGAGGCACGCGGCGAGTACGTCAAGTTCCTCCTGCACGACGACGTCCTGGCCTCGGACTGCGTGCGCGACCTCGTCAAGGGCATGCAGTCTGCGGGGGACGTGACCCTGGCCTTCTCCCACCGCAGCTTCATCGGAGACGACGGCCGACCGCTGCCGAACACCCAGCCCAAGCCCTTCAGTGACAAGGCAGGCCCGGTCGACGGCGTCGCGCTCGGCGACCTGGTCCTCGGCAACTGCACCAACGTCATCGGCGAGCTGACCACGGTGCTGTTCCGACGGGCGGACGTCGCCCCCGACGAGCTCTGGGAGGCCGACGGCCGGCAGCTGGCCGTGCTCGGAGACGTCGGACTGTTCCTGCGCCTGCTGACCCGCGGCCGCGCGTACTACTCACCCCGCACCCTCAGTCGCTTCCGGATCCACGGTGGACAGCGCTCGCAGGGAGCACAGATGGTGCCCGCCAGTGTCCGCGACTGGGTCGCGCTGATCGACTGGGCAGGGCGGCAGGGCTTCCTGGCGGCGGAGGGCCAGGAGAGGCGCGCACACGTGGAGGCGCTGGCCATGGCCAGCGGAGTGCTGCGAGGGGCTTCCGGCTCCCCTCACGGCGCCTCCTGCCTGGAGGCCCTGTTCCTCTCGGTCGCCCGCTTGACGGAGCTGGAGACGGGGACGGCCGCGGACATCGCACAGCCGCTGGCGGACCGGGCCCACAGGCCCGAGTCCCTCCGCCGGTTCCGCCAGGAGGTCGACGTGTGGTCCCGACGGCTCCCCCGCGCGCTGGCCGCGCCGGCACCGGACGCTGCAGAGGTCACCGCGACGATCGACGCCTTCCGGGAGTTGCGGGACGCCGGGCGGGCCGAGCAGTTCCTGCTCGCGACGCACACCTCGCTCGTCGACGAGACGGTGCCTCTGGTGGAGGCCGCACTGGACCAGGGGCCAGACGTCGACGTCGAACTCGTCCCGACCGACGAGGACCCCTCACTGTTGCTGCCCGGACCGTGGCTGGCCGTGACACCCCGCCGTGACGGTCCCCCGTGGCACCGCGGACGGGCCACGGCGGTGTGGCACATCGACCTGTCACAGGCGACGTCCTGATGCGCTCCCTCCACCACCCGGGTGGGACGGCGCGCGCGTACCCCGCGGTACCTGAGTAGCCTGCGGACCTGATGAGCGAGACAGCGAGCGCACCCGCCGGCACCGCCGACGTGTCCCTGCGCTACCCCGGTGGAGACCTGCCCCTTCCCGTCGTCCCCGCGACGGAGGGCGCGGACGGCATCGACACGAGCAAGCTCCTGGCCACGACCGGCCAGGTCGCCCTCGACATCGGCTTCGTCAACACGGCGTCCTGCACCTCGGCGATCACCTACATCGACGGTGACGCCGGGATCCTGCGGTACCGCGGCTACCCGATCGACCAGCTGGCCGGCAAGGCCAGCTTCGCGGAGGTCAGCTACCTGCTGATCTACGGGGAGCTGCCCACCGCCCAGCAGCTGTCGGACTTCGACTCCCGGCTGCGGCGGCACACGCTGCTGCACGAGGACCTCAAGCAGTTCTTCAAGGGCTTCCCCCGCGACGCGCACCCCATGCCGGTGCTCTCCTCGGCGGTGAGCGCCCTGTCGACCTTCTACCAGGACTCCCTGGACCCGTTCGACGACGAGCAGGTCGAGATCTCGACGCTGCGGCTGCTGGCCAAGCTGCCCACGATCGCCGCGTACGCGTACAAGAAGTCCGTCGGGCAGCCGTTCCTCTACCCCGACAACTCGCTGGGGCTGACGGAGAACTTCCTGCGGATGACCTTCGGGTTCCCGGCCGAGCCCTACGAGGTGGACCCCGAGCTCGCCGCGGCGCTGGACATGCTCTTCGTGCTGCACGCCGACCACGAGCAGAACTGCTCGACCTCGACGGTGCGCCTGGTCGGCTCCTCGCAGGCCAACCTCTTCGCCTCGGTGTCGGCCGGCATCAACGCCCTGTTCGGCCCGCTGCACGGCGGCGCCAACCAGTCGGTGCTGGAGATGCTGGAGTCCATCCAGCGCGAGGGCGGCGACATCAACCGCTTCGTGGAGCGGGTCAAGAACAAGGAGCCCGGCGTCAAGCTGATGGGCTTCGGGCACCGGGTCTACAAGAACTACGACCCGCGCGCGGCGATCGTCAAGAAGACCGCCGACGCGGTGCTGGACAAGCTCGGCGGGGACAACCAGCTGCTCGACCTGGCCCGCCAGCTGGAGGAGATCGCGCTCAGCGACGACTACTTCATCCAGCGCAAGCTGTACCCGAACGTCGACTTCTACACCGGGCTGATCTACCGGGCGATGGGCTTCCCGACGCGGATGTTCACCGTCCTGTTCGCCCTGGGCCGGCTGCCGGGCTGGATCGCCCAGTGGCGCGAGATGATCGCCGACCCGTCCACCAAGATCGGCCGTCCGCGCCAGGTCTACACCGGCGAGACCGAGCGGCCATTCGTGGAGATCGCCGACCGCTGAGGCACGCAGCCGAGGTCCCGTCGTCCGTCCGGGCGACGGGACCTCGGCGTCTCGGGCAGCATGAGTCCGTCCAGCCGCACCCACCGGGGAGGAGTCCCATGGCCGAGTCCTCGACCGAGGACGACCTGACCCTCCCACCCGTCCCCCTGGCCACCGGTGAGGTGGTCCGCCTGGACGGCGCCGACCGCCGCGTCGCGCAGGTCGAGCTCGTCGTCTCCACGGAGGACGGCGGCGAGCTGCGCATCCCCCTCGAACACCACCACGGCGGCTGGTGGCCCCCCGCCGACCGCACCCCCGCCGGTCCCTGACCTGTACGCCGATCGGGTGTCACCTGCGATCCACCCTCCCCCGGAGGGGTGAGGCCGGTCCCCGAAGCACTCCGGGCATCCCCCGCGCCCGTCGATACGACGGCCGAGAGCTCCGCTGCACACCGCGGAGCCGGCCACGTACGACGAGACCGCCGGGGGATCCGCAGTGCCTGCACCACGCACGAGGGGCTCCCGACCCGGCGGCACGCCAGCCGACCGCCAGGCGGCCCTGGTCGCCGCTGCGCGTGAGGCCGCCCGCCGCGAGGCCACCGCCCGTGCCGGCGTTGCCCGACCCCCCGCAGCCCGCTCCCGGGCCACGGCCGCGACCGGGGCCTCGACGCGTCCCCCGCTCACCCCCGAGCAGATCCGGGCGCTGCGGGCGACGCTCGCCACCCGGGCCGACGGGTCCGCCTCCCCGGCCGGCCGCACGGGTGCCGCCCGCCGGCGTCCCCCGACCGGCAAGAAGGCCCGCACCCGCGGGACGTCGCGGTCGCGGCGGAGCACCCGCCCCCGGACGGCGCGGCCCGACACCCCTCCCGCAGGTCCTCGCCGCTGGCGGGTGCGGCTGTCGCTGGCCGCCCTCGGCCTGGTGCTGCCGGTGCTCGCCGGCCTCGTCGGCCCGGGGACGCAGGCCCCGGGGAGCGCGGCCGAACCGACCGACACCACCAGCCTGGCGCTGGCCGCGCAGGGCACCATGATCGACGGCGCGAACCACTACCGGGCGCTGCAGGAGGACCTCGCCGCGCGCCGGGCCGAGCTGCAGGCGGCGCAGGACGCCGAGCGGGCCGCCCGCGACGCCGTCGCCGCTTCCCGGGCCGACGTCGGAGCCCGCGCCGCGACGCTGTACCGGACCTCGCCCCAGTCGCGCCACCCCCTGCTCACCCTCAGCGTGCGACAGCCGGCCGCCACGGCCGACGTGCTCCACCAGGAGGCCCTGGTCGAGCTCACCCGGCGTGACCTGGAGCGGACCGTCGTCCGGGCCGACCGCGCCGAGGCGGCCCTCGCGATCGCGGTCGAGCGCGTGGCCACCGCGCGGGCCGCCGTCGCCACCGTGGAGCAGCAGGCCGCCACCGTCCTGGCGGACGTGCGGGCGCACATCGGCGGGCTGCGCACCGACGTCACCGCCCAGCTGGCCGCCCTCGGCACCGTGCCGTCCGCCGGGGCGCAGCAGGACACCAACCAGCAGGCCCTGCGCCGCTGGCAGGACCACCTGGGGCGGCTGGCCGTCGCCGGCATCACGCCGCCGCCCGCGGCCGTCCTGACCGATCCGGCCGCGCTGCCGCCCGGCTTCTCCCCCGCGCTCGACGCCGCCGGCCGGCCGGTCCCGGGTGTGGCGTGGGCCGTCGCCGGCAACCAGCCGGTGACCGTGCTGCCGGCTGAGACCGTGGCCGCGGTCAGCAGTGCCCTGGCGCAGGTCGGCAAGCCGTACGTGGCCGGCGGCGCCGGTCCGGACGTGTACGACTGCGGCGGGCTGGCCGCCGGCGCCTGGCTGCTCGCGGGGTACGCGCTGCCCACCGGGTCCACGGACCAGTGGACCCAGGGCGCCACCGTGCCGCTGTCGCAGCTCCAGGTCGGCGACCTCGTCTTCGCCGACGGCGGGTCGGACGTCGGCATCTACCTCGGCGAGGGGCAGGTCGTCGCCGCCTCGGCCGCGACCTTCCAGGTCGGCGTGCGCGCGCTGTCCGACGCCACCGGCGCGGTGCGGGTGACCCTGCCCAGCCCGGCGCAGCCGAACCCGGCGCTGCCGGCCGGCACCGCGGGACGGGGTGCGTGCGGCGCACCGCCGGCGCCGGTCGGCCCGGTCAGCCCCGCGTGGGGCGGCTGGTCGAACGGGCGCATCCCGTCGGGCACGCTGTGCACGATCGCCCGCGGCCACGCCCTGCGGTGCGACGCCGCCGCCGGCTACACGGCGATGGCCACCGCGTTCGAGGCGACGTTCGGCCGCGCGCTGTGCATCACCGACTCCTACCGGTCCCTCGCCGCCCAGGTGACGGCGTTCCGCGCCAAGCCGGCGCTGGCCGCCGTGCCGGGGACGTCGAACCACGGGTGGGCTCTCGCGGTCGACCTGTGCGGGGGCATCAACGTCGCCGGGACGACGCAGAACACCTGGATGACGGAGAACGCGGGCCGCTTCGGGTTCGTCCAGCCGGACTGGGCGCGCCCCGGCGGGGAGAAGCCCGAGCCGTGGCACTGGGAGTTCGGCCACCTGACGTGAGCTGGCGTCGGTCGCCCCGAACGGTCGGCCCCGTCCAGAGGCTCGCCGCGAGCCTGCGAGCGGTGAGGAGGACGGGGTCCTTCTACAGCCAGCGCAGGTGGGCGAGCTGCGGCACCGGCAGGCGCACGCACGCCTCGCCGGTCTCCCCGGCGAGCCGGGCGGCGACTCCCGCACCGGCGCAGGCCACCGCCGAGCTCGGGGTGACGACCACGTGCGGGTCGGCCACCTCCAGGCCGGCGGCGGCGATCCGGTCGAGCAGCTGCTGGGGGCGCACCAGGACGGCCGACGCCAGCAGCGGGACCTCCGGGTGCGACCAGAGCGCCACCGGCCCCTCGACCCGCAGCTCTCCGGCGAGGGCCGCGGAGCGGCCGGTGGCGGCCTCCCGCACGTGGCGCAGCTCGCGCGCGTCGATCGCGGGGGACGGCGTCCACGGCAGCGCGGTCCGCCCGCGGCGGACGACGACCCGCCAGCCGATCGCGGTCTGTGTCCGGTCGGTCCAGTCCAGGACGGCGAGCCCCGCCTGGGTCGCGGCGGCGTCCGGCACGGGCCGCAGGTCCAGCCAGGCGACGAGCGCGGCCGACAGGGCGTCCGGTGTCGGTGCGACACGGGCGTCGGTCAGGTCCTCGGCGAGGTCGCGCAGCGGCACCGCCTGGCGCCGCTCGTCCTCCACGACCACGAGCACGGGCCCGTCGGTCCGGTCCTCGACGAGGGCGATCCGCAGCCGCGACGTCTGCAGCGGCGGCACGACGTCGGCCACGGCCCGTCGCAGGTCGGCCACGGTCACCGGCACGGGGCGCAACCGCTGCAGGAGGCCGGAGCCCCCGCGCGGGTCGGCGTTCACCCGCGTCCCCGGCCGAGCGCGGTGCGCACCAGCGGCGGGAGGGCGGGCAGGTCGAGCACGCTCGCGAGCTCCCGCGCGGACAGCCGGACCGGCAGCACGTCGGCGCCCCAGCCGGTCACCCGGCGCACCCGGGCGGCCGGGGCCGGCCAGACGGCGTCGCGCGCGGCGGCCACGTGCAGCTCGGTGAGCACGTCGGCGAGGTGCACCGCGGCGACGGGGTGCACGCTGGAGTGCTCCAGCGCCCGGCGCACGACGGCGGCCAGCTGCTCGCGGTCGGCAGCGGCCAGCCAGTGCGGCACGAGGACCTCGGGGGTGGGCTCCCCCGCGGCGAGGGCGCTCATCGGGCGCCGTCCCGCCCCGGCACGGTCCCGCTCTCGCGGCGGGGACCCGTGCGTTCCATCACGAGTGAGATATCGGCAGGCGGGAGCGGCACTCGACCCGTGATCCCGGCCTTTCTCCGGACGGAACGGGTCAGTCCGCGAGCTCGGCGAGCCGCTGCCGGAGGCTGCGCTCGACGCGGTCGGCGTGCACGTTCATGTTCCGCACCGAGGTGCCCAGGTCGGCCGACAGCTGCGTCTTGGTCCTGCCGCCCCAGGTGGTCAGGTACCAGGTGGCCCAGCCGAGCACGTTGGGCTGGCCGGCCCGCTGGTCCGGCCGCGCGGTGGGGTCCGGGGCGCAGGCGGCGGTCAGCGCGTGCGACAGCAGCGTCTGCTCGGCCTCCCCCATGATCTCGTCGGGCGCCTCGCTGGTGTCGGGCAGCATGATCTCGGTGCCCTCGGGGCCGCCGTCCAGCGACTGGAGGTTGCGCAGCCCGTTGAGCGTCGCCACCGTCTGCGAGTTGCGCCGCAGCGTCGCCACGCTCTGCCCCATGTAGGCGGCCAGCTCCTTCTCGCTGGGCTTGCGCTGGTGCTCGGCGAGGAAGGCGGCGATGGCCTTCTGCTGCTTGTTCTCCGTGTCGGCGGCGGTGCGGCCGTGGGCGTTGCGGCCCAGGTCGTGCACCCACTTGGACAGCTGCGTGGCGAGGAAGGCGCCGAACGGGACGCCCTTGGTCTCGTCGTACTGCCCGACCGCCTTGAGGATCCACTCGCTGACCTGCTGGGTGAGGTCGTCGGGGTCGGGCAGGTGCAGCCGCAGGGTGCTCATGTTGCGCTGCAACCGCTTGAGGCTGACCGGCAGGTAGTGGCGGCACAGCTCGTCGAGGTAGGCCGGCGGCAGGTCGCGCGCCGCGCGGCGCCGGACGTCGGTCTCGGCCCGCAGGCCCACCGTCGTGCAGCCGCGCCCGGCGCACCAGGCCCGGACCCAGTCGGCCAGCACCTGCGCCGACCCGCACGCGCCGTCCACCCGGTAGAGGCCGTCACCCTGGTCGTAGCTGACCGTGACGCCGTCCGGCAGCTCGCGACGGAACTCGTCCAGCGGCAGCTCCCGGTCGACGCGGAAGTGCACCCGGTCGCGCGGGGTGATCGGGGCGAGGGCCCAGCCCTCGGCCTCGGGGATGCCGCCGAAGACCAGCGGCGCGCGGGGCGCGGCGGCGGGGACGTCGAGGGTGGTGGACATGCGGTCGGACACGGGAGGACTCCTGGGCGACTGTGTGGGGAAGACGTGGCCGCGCCGGGCACCGAGGACGGCGTCCGGGGAGACTTCAGGCGGGGATCTGCTCGGCCGGGAGGGACTGGCGCGGGGCGGGGACGGCGGCCTGCGCAGCCGACCCCGATTCCAGGCGGGCGACCAGGTCGGCCGCGGCCGCACGCTCGGCCCCGCTGGGCTCGACCGTGTAGACCGGCATGTGGTCGTACAGCGTCGTGAACATCGCGCTGACGAAGGCGTAGGCAGCCTGCGCCTCGGGTGAGAACCGGGCGACCGCGGCCCGCGGGCCGAGCTCGACGCCCACGGTGACGCGGACGACGCGGTCGTCCTTGCTCAGCCCCGTGAGGTCGAAGGAGACGTCGGGGTGGCCGCCGGCCAGCTCGGCCAGCGCCGCCAGGCAGCGCCGGGTCGAGCCGCGACGCGGCCGCAGCTGGACGTGCACGACCACGGTGTCGGACCCGGTGCCGAAGCCGCCGGCCTCGGTGCCGGTCGCGGTGACTGCGCTCTGTTGCATGGTGATCGCCCCCTGTGACGTGCTTGGGGCAACTCTCGCGCATCGAACGCCGGGGAGCGGCACAACACTCGCTGTGCCGAACGCAGTTGTCGGGCCTTCTCTTCGGCAGGTCTTGCCCGTGTCGCTGGCGCGAAGCTGCCGCCCGATGGGGTGGACGGCAGCTTCCGCCAACAGGAGGGGGACATCCCCCAGTCAGTTCTGTCAGCCCGCGGTGTCCTCCGTGACCGTCTCGTGACCTGCGGGCTCACCCTGAGGAGCCGCTCCCGGTGCGCCGGCCGCGGGCACGAAGGCGGCCAGCGCGCTCAGGGTGTCGGCGGTGACCTGGGCCGCGAGCAGGTTGGCCTCGGCGATCTGCCGGTACACCTCCTCGCGGTGGATGGTCACCTCCCGCGGGGCCTTGAAACCGAGGCGGACGGTGCCGCCGCGGACCTCGACGACGTGCACCTCGATGTCGTCGCCGATGCGGATGGTCTCGCCGACGCTGCGCGTGAGAGTGAGCACGGATACCCCTCCATGGGTGTGTGGTGGCCGTCCTTGGCGTGCCCGCGGGAGCGGGCGGACGGGCGGCGGTGCCGCCCTGGGTGTTATCGGCGCAGGGGACGCCGGATCTGATGCGAACTGTCGGTGAGCACGACCTGCACCGCCCGCCAGTTCCGCGGGTTCACCACCAGCGGCGCCCGCAGGTTGGCCGTCGCGGCCGCGGGCCCCTCCGGCGGGACGGTGAGCAGGCAGTACACGCGGGCGTCCGCGGGGTCGGCGAGCTCCAGGTCGGCGCACACCGAGCGGGGCAGCGCGGGCGCGTACTCGGGGAAGTACATACCCGGGTCGATGGCGAGGAACCGCGGCCCCTCGGGCGCCATCGACTGCAGCCAGAACAGCCGGCCGTCGCCGTCGGCGGTGACGAGCACGTAGTCCCGGTGCCCGGGAAAGCCCGGCAGCGCCTCGGTGAGCGCGAGCAGGGGCAGCGTCGCGACCGCGGAGAGGGTCATCGCAGGAAGTCCACGAGCGTGGGCTGCAGGGCCTTGGCGGTGGCGGCCAGGGCCGCCTGGTAGCCGACCTTCTGCATCTCCAGGTCCATGATCGTCTTCGGCAGGTCGATGTCCTCGGTGACGGCGAGCCGGCTGTTGAGGGTCAGCGAGAGGTCGGCGGTGGTCTGGGCCGCGATCTCGACCCGCCGGGAGCGGGCGCCGACGTCGGCGAGCGCGGACAGCATGGTGTTCCGCACCTCGTCGAGGGCGCCGAGCTGCGTGTCCAGCGCGGTGGGGTCGGTCGGGTTCTTGATGGCCTCGGCGATCTTCCCGACCACGACGAACAGGTTGTCCTTCCCCGGCTCGCCGAAGGCCTCGGTGCCACTGATGTCCACCCGCACGGTCTCGGTGTCCGACACGCGGCGCCAGATCTGGGTGCTGGGATCGTCCAGGTCGACCCCGCGGCCGACGTACGCACCGTCGGTGCCGTAGGCCTGGGCGCCCGAGGTGGTGCCGCCGAACAGCGGCCGGCCCTGCACCGTCTGGTTGGCCAGCGCCAGCAGGCTCTCCCGCAACTGGTCGACCTCGGCGGCGATGGCCCCCTGCGACATGGTCCCCAGTGAGCCGGTGTTGCTGGCCTGCACGGTGAGGTCCCGGACGCGGCGGACCTGCTCGAGCATGGTCGTCAGCGCGGAGTCGGTCGTCTCCAGGATCGTCTTGCCGTCGGAGATGTTGCGGGCGTACTGCGCGTTCGCGGCGATGTCGCCCCGGGTCTGCATCGCCCGGTTCGTCCCGGTGGGCGAGTCGGCCGGCTTCGTGATCATCTTGCCCGAGGTGAGCTGCTCCTGGAGCCGGCTGACCGCGTCGAGGTTGCGGCCCAGGCCCTGGAGGCTGGTGAGCGCGACGGCGCGCTGGGTGATGCGCATCAGGTCACCGCCCCACGACGCCGGTGCGGTTGATCAGCACGTCGAGCGCCTCGTCGATCGCGGTCACCATCCGGGCCGCGGCCGAGTAGGCGTGCTGGAACTGCAGCATGTTCGACATCTCCTCGTCGAGGTTGACCCCGGCCACCGACTCGCGGGCGGCGTCGACGTTCGTGGTGATGACCGACTGGATGCCGAGGTTGCGCTCCACGACGGCGGCCTGGATGCCGAGCTCGACGATCATGCCGCGGTAGCGCATGTCAGCGCCGCCGGTCTCGATCCGGAGCTGGGCGATCGCATCGGCGACCCCGGCGTCCGCCGCCGGCGTCTTGACTCCCGAGGTCGGGTCTCCCGGGGTGTTGTACTCGGGCGCCTGCCTGGAGGCGGCCACCTTCGCCGGGTCCGTGAACGCCAGCGTGATCTCCCCGGTGGCGGCGTCGAAGGTCAGCAGGTCACCGGCCGGAGCGCCCGTGAGGTCGTAGCTCCCGGGTGCGCCCTCGGCCCCGGAGTGCCGGTGCAGGGCGTTGACGCGCGTCACGAGGTCCTGGGAGACCGCGTCCAGGCCGGTGCGGTAGTCGGGGACGACCCGGGTGAGGACGTCGATCTGGCCCTCGGCGGTACCTCCCGGGGTCACGTTGGTGCCGCCGGGGACGGTCACGATGCGCGGTGCGTCGGTGGCGACGTCGTCCGGGTTGACGGCCCCCTGGGTCGCGAGCCTCGTGGCGGTGCCGCCGGCCACGAGGGTCACGCCGCCGACGAGCACGTTGACGACGCCGTTCTCAGCGGGGCGGACGGTGGCGCCGACCTGGCCGGCCAGCTTGAGCACGAGGACGTCGCGCTGGTCGGTCAACTCGTTCGCGGACTTGCCGTCCTGCGTCGCCCGCCGGATCGAGTCGTTGAGCTTGGCGATGTCGGCGGCCGTGGCGTTGACGTCGTCGACCAGGGCGCCGAGGCTCTCCCGGGTCTGCGCCCACTGGCCGTCGAGGGCGGAGCGCGCGGCGGCGATGCCACTGGCCAGCGTCTGGGTGCGCTGCAGCAGCTGGCTGCGCGCCGGGATGTCCGTCGGGTGGTTGGCGACGTCCCCCCAGGCAGCCCACATGTCGGAGAGCTGGCTCTGGATGCCGGTGTCGCCCGGCTCGCGGACCGCCTGCTGGATCTGCTCGTAGGCGTCGTTCTGGACGGTGAGCCGGGCCTGCGTGGCGTACTCGGTGTGCGCGCGACCCTCCAGGAAGGAGTCGCGGATGCGCACGACGCCGGCCACCTCGACCCCGCCGTTGGTGCCGTTGCTGACCGAGTAGAAGGCGGGCATGCCGGTGCCGCCCATGGCCTGCAGGTCGACCCGCTGGCGGGAGTAGCCCTCGGTGTTGACGTTGGCGATGTTCTGCCCGGTGACGTCGAGACCGCGGCGCTGCGCCCAGAGGGCGGTCGTGGCCGTGTTCAGCCCGGAGAAGGTGCTCACAGGGCACCGTCCAGCGTGACGGCGCGGTGGGACCGCTCCGTCGACCGGCCGGTCGAGCCGTACGTGCCGGCCGACGGGGCCTTCACCGACAGCAGGGCGTCGCCGAGGGCGGCCAGGCCGCCCTCGATCAGCTCGCGGTTGGCATCCGAGAGGCTGCGCAGCTCGGTGACCAGCACCAGCAGCGTCTCGTGGTGCTTGGCGAACAGGTCGTTCCACGGCGCCGGCGCGGCCTCGGCGAGCTTCCGCAGTGACGGATTGTCGCCCACCCCCAGGTGGACGGCGATGGCCTCGGTGACCGCGGCGCGCTCCAGCTCCAGGGTGCGCAGCTGGTCGAGGACGACCTCGATCTCGTGCGCGATCCGCGCCAGCCAGCGGGTCTTGCCCGTGACGATGAGGTACTGCTTCTCCTCGGCCTTGAACAGCAGCAGGTCCAGGAGCTCCTGCTCGCGCCAGAGCAACGTCGACAGGTGCTGGTAGTCCACGCCCGTCACCGTCCTTCCGTCTTCTCCCCGCGGCAGACGTCGGTGCTGCCAGCGGGTTCTCGCTCCAGCCATCGGCACCTCCGGATGAGGCCTCAAGTCGAGGGCCTCAAGTTCGCCCGAGATGGTGCCGACAGGTAGGTCCCGTCCTCGCTCCGGCCTGCCGAGGAAGGGGGCGTGAGAGCATCGCGCGCCCTGGTGACCGAGCGGACCCCTGCCTCCCGGCCCCCCGTCCTCGCGCGGGCCGGCGCCGGCACCCCGGTCTCCGACGTCGACGCCCTGGTGACCGAGCACCTGCCGCTCGCCGCGTTCGCCGTGAACGCGGTGGCCTCGCGCATCTCACTGCCGGGCCACGTCAGCCGCGAGGACCTGCTGTCGTGTGCACGGGTGGCTCTGGTGGAGGTGGCCCGACGGTTCGACCCGTCCGCCGGTGCCACCTTCGCCACCTACGCCCTCGCGCGCCTGCAGGGCGCCGTCCTCGACGAGCTGCGCTCCGGCGACTGGGCCAGCCGCAGCGTGCGGGCCGCCGCGCGACGCACGGACGCCGCGGCCGACGCCCTCGCGATGTCACTGGGTCGCCCCCCGACCCGCGAGGAGCTCGCCGCCAGCCTCGGCATCGCCCGCAGCGACCTGGAGTCGCTGCAGGTGGACGTCCACCGCGCGGTCATGGTGAGCATCGACGCGGAGACCGGCCCGGACGGGTCCTCCCTCGACCTCCCCGACACCGGCGAGTCCCCCGAGCGGGCGGTGCTGCGCAGCGAGCGCTCCCGCTACCTGAACGAGGCCATCCGGGCCCTGCCCGACCGGCTCGACGAGGTCGTCGAGCGGAACTTCTTCGGCGGGGAGTCGCTCACCGACATCGCCGCCGACCTCGGCGTCACCCTCTCCCGCGTCTCCCAGATGCGCGCCCGCGCGCTCACCCTGCTGCACGCGGCGATGAGCGAGGTGTGGGAGGGCAAGGCGGTACCGGCGGACGGCGGTGTGCGGGCCCGCAACCAGCAGCGCTCCTACGTCGACCGGGTGGCCGGCCGGAACGCACCGCCCGTGGCCGCACCCCCGCTCCCCCACCCCCGCAGCGCGCGGGCGGTCGGCGAGCGCTACGGCACGGCCCGCCCCGCCTGACCTCCGGCACTGCCTGCTTCCGGCAGTGGACACCCCCGACGCACGTGCACGACCGCAGAGAGGCCACGACCCCATGAAGGTGCTGATCATGCACGCCGGGCAGGACGCCCAGGACCACTACCGGGTGCGCGAGCCCGCACGGGAGATCCGGGCGGCCGGCTTCGACGTCGAGATCGAGACGACCCGCGGGATCGAGACGATGGTCCGTCCCGGCGAGGGCGGCGAGGTCTACGACGCCGACGCCCGCGGTGCCGACGTCGTCGTGCTGCAGTTGCCCAAGACGGTGGCCATGCTGCAGACCATCCGCGTCCTGCAGGACCAGGGCGTCGCCGTCGTCGTGGAGATGGACGACCTGCTCTCGGCCATCCCCTTCGGCACGCCCAGCCACGACGTCCTCGTGCGCAAGGGCATGGCGCGGCGGGCCGCCGAGTGTGCCCGGGCTGCCGACATGGTCACCACCACCACGCCCGCACTGCTGGAGGAGTACGCGCCGCACGGTCGCGGTGCGGTCGTCCCCAACGCGGTCCCCCGGCGCCTCGCCGAGCTGCCGCCCGCCTACGAGCGCGAGCCGGACGTCGTCACCATCGGCTGGACCGGCAGCGTGTACTACCACCCGTACGACCTCGAGGAGGTCGGGACCGGGCTGCAGCAGGCGCTGGACCGCACGGCGGGCCGGAGCCGGTTCACCGTCCTCGGCCAGAAGGGCAACGCCCGCACCCGCCTCGGGCTCGCCGAGGAGCCGGACGAGGTGCCCTGGATCGACGGCATCGACGCCTACACGGCGGCCGTCGGCGAGCACTTCGACGTCGGCATCGCGCCCCTGCGGATCGACCGCTTCAACACCGCCAAGAGCTGGCTGAAGGCGCTGGAGTACGCGGCACGCGGGGTGTGGTTCGCCCGCTCACCCAGCGCGGAGTACGAGCGGTTCGGGCTCGGCTGGCGGGCCCGCAACGCCAAGGACTGGGCCAAGGCGCTCACGACGGCGGTCGAGCAGCCCGAGCGGCGCCGGGAGCAGGCCGCCGCCAACCGCGAGGCGGTCCTCGCCGGCCACCTCACCGAGCACACCGCCGAGCGCTGGGTGGCCGCCTGGCAGCAGGCCCTCGACCACCGCGCACGGAGCCGGCGGAAGTACGCCTGAGGACCCTCCCGGGTGACCCCGGCGAAATCCCCGGCCGGTTCGCCTCAAGTCCCAGGCGCCCCACGCCGAAAGACCACCTGCACGGCCCGCAGCACGGATGCAGCGGGATGAACACCAGGACCCCGTCCAAGGAGGAACACCATGGGTCTCAGCGTCAACAACAACATCGCGGCGATGAACTCGTACCGCAACCTGTCGATCACCGACGGGCAGATGAGCAAGTCGCTGGAGAAGCTCTCCTCCGGCTTCCGCATCAACCGCGCGGCGGACGACGCTGCGGGTCTGGCCATCTCCGAGGGCCTGCGCTCGCAGATCGGTGGCCTCAAGGTCGCCGTCCGCAACACCCAGGACGGCGTCTCGGTCGTGCAGACCGCTGAAGGTGCGCTCACCGAGACGCACAAGATCCTGCAGCGCATGCGCGACCTGACCGTCCAGGCCAGCAACGGCGGCGGGCTCAACGACGACGCCAAGAACAACATCCAGTCCGAGATCACCCAGCTCAAGAACGAGCTGACCCGCATCCAGGACACGACCACCTTCAACGGCACCAAGCTGCTCGACGGCAACTACGACGGCAAGTTCCAGGTGGGTGCCAACGTCGGCGAGTCCATCAACGTCAAGGTCGGCACCGCCATGGGCGCCGCCGGCCTCGGCGTGGACGGCGTGGACATCACCACGGACAGCCAGGGCATCACGGCCGCGGCGACCGCCGCGGGCGTGGCGACGGCCGCTGTCGTCACCGTCGCGAGCGGCACCGCGGACCTCACCAAGGCCGAGGAGTTCAGCAAGCTCAACGGCACGCTGTCGATGAACGGCAAGACCCTCGACCTGTCCTCGGTCTCCTACGAGGCCACCGCCGGGTCCGCCGCTCGCGAGACGGCCCTGAAGGACGCCGTGACCAACGTCTTCGGCACCGACGTCGTCGCCAGCTTCACCGGCGGTGCGGTCTCCTTCACCGCGACCACCGCCACCACCGCCGACGACGTCGCGAAGTACGACCTGAAGTTCACCCAGTCCTCGGGTGCCAGCGAGGGCCTGAAGCAGATCGACGCCGCCATCAAGACGGTGTCGAACACGCGAGCCGATCTGGGTGCCATCCAGAACCGGTTCGAGCACACCATCAACAACCTCAACGTGGCGGTCGAGAACCTGACCGCCTCGGAGAGCCGGATCCGCGACACGGACATGGCCCAGGAGATGACCAACTTCACCCGGACCCAGATCCTGACCCAGGCCGGCACCGCCATGCTGGCCCAGGCCAACCAGGTCCCCCAGGGTGTCCTGAGCCTGCTCCGCTGATCCACCCGCAGTACCTGAGCACCACCAGGTGAAGGGGGGAGGCCTCCGGGCCTCCCCCCTTCCCGCTCGATCACCCCCTCGACCACAGGAGGCCCCGGTATGGCAGGCATGAGCACGAGCGTCGGCCTGATCTCGGGCATGGACACCGCATCCCTCATCAGCCAGCTGATGCAGGTCGAGGCGAACCCGCAGACCCTCCTGAAGAACAAGCTCGTCGCCACCAACAGCGACGGCAACGGCTACCGCGCGGTCAACCTCCGGTTCGACTCGCTGCGCAGCGCTGCCGCCGCACTCGCCACCGACTCGGCCTGGACGGCCAACAAGGCGACCAGCTCCAACACCTCCGTCACGGCGTCGGCCGGCTCGAGCGCGCTCGCCGGCGCCCTGACCTTCACCGTCGAGCAGCTGGCCACCACCCACGCGATGCGCAGCGACACCGTGTTCGCCGCACCGGCCGGGAAGACCGCCGCCGCCGACACCGAGTTCACCGCCACCTCGATCGGCGTCAAGGTCGGTGCCACCACCACGACGGTCGACCTCGACACCGACAAGAACGGGACGGCGACCCTCACCGAGGCGGCCGCCGCGATCAACGCGAAGAAGGACCTCGGGCTCACCGCGACCGTCGTCCAGGTCGGCGAGGGCAAGTACCGGATGCAGCTGACCACCGCGACCGCCGGCACCCCCGGCGTGTTCGAGGTCGTCAGCGGCCCCGCGTTCGTCGAACTCACCAAGGGCACCGACGCGAAGCTGAAGATCGGCTCCGGCACCGGCGCCTACGAGGTCACCTCCACCAGCAACACCTTCACCGGCCTGCTGCCCGACACCACGATCACGGTGTCGAAGGCCGGGGAGACCTCGACGGTGTCGGTGGCGCGCGACACCGACTCGACCGCCGCCAAGGTGCAGGCGCTGGTGGATGCCGCCAACAACGCGCTGCAGGTGGTCAGCGACTACACCTCGAAGGACAGCGCCACCGCGACGCTGCAGGGCGACCGGACCCTGCGCGACCTCGCCGGCAGTGTCCTCGACATCGTCTCCTCCGGCATCGGTGGCAAGTCCGCCGCCACCTACGGCATCCAGCTCACCAAGGACGGCAGCCGGTTGACGTTCGACAAGGCCGCCTTCTCCACCGCGCTCGCCGCGGACCCCGCCGCCACGCGCACGTTCTTCAGCGCGACCACCGGCGCGGGCGCCACCGCCCGGCCGGTGGGGCTGTCCGCGCAGCTCGAGGCGCTGGGCAAGTCGGCGTCGGACACCACGACCGGATCGCTGACCGTGCTGGCCAAGGGCAGCGAGAGCGTCGCCAAGGACCTCCAGGAGCGCATCGCCGACTGGGACGTCCGCCTCGCCCTGCGCAAGGAGACGCTGACCCGGCAGTTCACGGCGATGGAGACCGCCCTCGGCACGCTGCAGAACCAGTCGTCCTGGCTGGCCGGGCAGATCAGCAGCCTGCCGTCCTGGTCCTGAGCCACCCGCTCCCGACGTCCCCCACCGACGCCGCTCCCCCGACGTTGACCCTGGAGATCCGTACCCCATGAGCACCGCATCCCTCCGCGCCCGGTACATGGGTGACACGGTCACCACCGCGTCCCCGCAGCGACTGCTGGTGATGCTGTACGACCGGCTCGCCCTCGACCTCGAGCGCGCCCAGGCCGCCCTGACCAGCGGCACGCGCGAGCAGGCGAGCGAGCAGCTGCAGCACGCGCAGGAGATCGTGATCGAGCTGCGCAGCAGCCTGCAGGTCGACGCCTGGGAGGGCGGGCCCCGCCTCGCCGCGCTCTACACCTGGCTGATCGGCGAGCTCGTGCAGGCCAACGTCAAGGCCGACCGCAACCGCGTGGCCTCGTGCCTGCAGGTCGTCGAGCCGCTGCGCGACGCGTGGCGGCAGGCCGCCGCCTCGCTCGCCGCCGCGTCGGCATGACCGCCGACCGCCCCTCCCCCGGGCGGGCCGAGGAGCCCACCGCGGAGTGGGCGACCGTCCTCGACGACCTGGAGGGCGAGGTCCTCGCCGCCGCGGCGAGCATGGACGCCGAGCGCACCGAGGAGATCGAGGCCTGGGGACGACGCGCCCAGGACTGGGTGCCACCCACCGGCCTCGGCCCCGTCCCGCCGGACCTGCGGGAGCGCGCCGCCCGCCTGCTGCAGCACCAGCTCGAGGTCGCCGAGGCACTGGTCGAGGCGATCATCCAGTCCCGCCGGCAGCGCGACGTCGCCGCCCGCATGACCTACGCCCCCACCCGGCCGGTGGCCTCCTACATCGACCGGGCCCTGTAACTCCTGCACTCCCCCGCCCCCCGCGGCCCACCGGTTCCCGGTGCCGCGGGGGGCTCTGTCGTTTCCTGGGCCCGGTCACTCCCAGCAGTCACATCCGCCCCGTTCACACCATCTGCCAACTCGGGCCACTCCCGTGGGCGACATCTGGTCATGTCTGGGGCTCGGGATGCCGATGGAACAGGAGCACGGACAGCACAGCCCCTCGCCACGGATCGGCGGACCCCTCACTCGCTCGCGAGTGTCTCCCGCGTACCCGGAGGTCGATCGTGTCCTGCCCTGCCCACGTGGCGAGTGCCCGGTGATCGGCGACGTCACCATGACGACGCTGCACGCGGCCCTGAGCGGGCTGGCGCAGCGGCAGCGCGTCACCTCCGACAACATCGCCAACATCAACACGCCCGGCTTCCTCGCCGGCCGGGTCGACTTCGAGTCCACCCTGCGCAGCCAGCTGCGCAGCGGTCAGACGCCGACGGTCGGCGGCAGCACCGTCGCGCGCTCCCTGGAGCCGACCAACACCAACGGCAACAACGTCAACCTCGACAGCGAGACGGTGATCGCCACGGAGACCGGTCTGCGCTACCAGCTGGCCCTCAACGCGCTGGACGGCAAGTACAACAGCCTGCGCACCGCCCTGCGGACGGCGTGACGCGATGTTCGACGCACTGAACGTCGCCGGCTCCGGACTCCTCGCCCACCGCAAGTGGCTGGACGCCGTCTCCGACAACATCTCCAACATCAACACGGTGAGCGGCACCGGCGAGGACGCGTTCCAGGAGCGCTTCATCGTCGCCCAGGCCGTGGACTACGGCTCCGGGGAGGGCGGCGTCCGCGTGGCCCGCGCCGAGTTCGGCGACGCCGAGGGCCGGCTGGTCCACCAGCCCGACCACCCGCTGGCCGATGCCGACGGCTACGTGAAGTACCCCGACATCGACCTCGGGGAGCAGATGACCCAGATGATCATGGCCCAGCGCGGTTACCAGGCCAACCTCGCGATCGTCGAGCGCGCCACGAACGCCTACCAGGCCGCCCTCCAGCTCGGGAAGAACTGATGACCGCACCCATCGCGGGCATCTCGCTGCCCACCGTCGGCGTCCCGTCGATCGGCGCGCTCGGCGACGTCGACGCCGCCGCCGGGGCGGCCACCGGGACCCAGTCCGCCACGGGAGCCGGCTTCGCCGGCGTCCTGGCCACCGCACTGGACCAGCTGCAGGCGACCCAGTCGGTGTCCAGCGAGCTGGCCACCCAGGCCGTCACCGGCGACCTGAAGGACGTGCACGACTACATGATCGCGGCCGCCGAGGCGAAGGTCGCCACCGAGATGGTCGTGACCATCAAGAACAAGGCCGTTGAGGCCTTCACCGAGATCATGAGGATGCCGGTCTGATGCCTGCTGCCCTCGCCGGTCCGCTGGAGCGGATCCGCTCCACGCTGGCCACGATCAGCCTGGGCCAGAAGGTCGTCATCGGCCTCCTGGTCGCCGGTCTGCTCCTGGGCGGTTTCTTCTTCGTCCGGTGGACGACCGCACCGACGATGGCGCCGCTGTTCTCCAACCTCGCCTCGACCGACGCCTCGGCGATCGTCGACGAGCTCAACGCCTCCGGCGTCGCCTACGAGCTCGCCGACGGCGGCGGCACGATCATGGTGGCCAACGACGCCGTGTACGACCTGCGGCTGTCGATGAGCGGCAAGGGCCTGCCCGCCGGCTCCGACACCGGGTACGCGCTGCTCGACGAGCAGGGCATCACCACCAGCGAGTTCCAGCAGCAGGTGTCCTACCAGCGCGCCCTCGAGGGCGAGCTGGCCAAGACCCTCGAGGCGCTGGAGGGCGTGCGCTCCGCGGTGGTGCACGTGGCCCTGCCCGAGGACGAGGTCTTCGTCTCCGACGAGAAGGAGCCCACCGCCTCGGTGCTGCTGGACCTGGCGCCGGGCACGACGCTGTCCGGTGGGCAGGTCCAGGCGGTGACCAACCTGGTCTCCTCGAGCATCGAGGGCATGGATCCCGACCAGGTCACCGTCGCCGACTCCACCGGTCAGGTGCTCTCGGCGCCGGGCCAGGGCGTCACCGCGGCCGCCGGCGACGCCCGCTCGCAGCTGGAGCAGGAGTACGAGGACCGGCTGGCCGCCAACGCGCAGGTCATCCTCGACCGGGTGCTCGGCCCGGGCAACGCGCAGGTGTCGGTCCGCGCCGACCTCGACCTCAACCAGCGCGACACCACCTCGAAGACCTACACCTACGAGGAGGGGACCCCGCCGGTCTCGGAGAGCACCAGCACCGAGGAGTACACCGGCACCGGCGCCACCGTCGGCGGCGTGCTCGGCCCGGAGAACACCGCGGACGCCGGCGGGGACGGGGAGTCGACGTACAACAAGGAGTCGACGACCTCCAACAACGCCGTCGGTGAGACCGTCGAGACCGTCCAGGGCGCGCCGGGTGCCATCAACCGGCTGACCGTCTCCGTCGTCATGGACCAGGCGGTCGCGGGCAACCTCAACCAGAACCAGGTCGAGGACCTCATCGGCAACGCCGTCGGCCTGGACGCCGCCCGCGGCGACGACATCACCGTGGCCTCGATGGCCTTCGACACGACCGCCGCCGACCAGGCCGCCGCCGAGCTGGAGGCCGCGCAGGAGGCGGAGCAGCAGGCGCAGCTCTGGTCGATGATCAAGACCGGCGGCATCGCGCTGGGCATCGCGCTGCTGGTGCTCGTCGTCTGGCTGCGGTCTCGCCGCAACCGGGAGGACGACGAGGACTACGAGGAGCTGGGGCTGCCCGACGACGTGCTCGCCGAGCTCGACCGGATCCGCATCGAGAGCACCCGCGAGGTCCCGGTCGACACCGCGGCCGCGGAACTGGAGGCCGCCGAGCGGCAGCGGGTGCGGGGCGAGATCTCCACCATGGTCAGTGAGAAGCCGGACGAGGTCGCGGCCATGCTGCGCGGCTGGCTCAGCGAGAGCGGGAGCGGGAAGCGGTCATGACCCTCGCCAGCGTGGAGCAGATGGTCGGGATGGCCCCGGCCGCGCAGACCTCCGTCCTCCCGGCCGTGCGCCAGCCCGTCGAGATGCCGGGCATCCGCAAGGCCGCGGTGTTCATCGCGCAGCTGAGCAAGGAGGAGGCCGGCGCGCTGCTGTCCAAGATGCGCCCGCGGGAGGTCGAGCAGATCACCCGCGAGCTCATGAAGCTCGGCACGGTGGAGCCCGACGACGTCGACGGCGTCCTCGACGAGTTCCACCACCTCATGACCGCCCAGCGCTTCGTCGGGCGGGGCGGCCTGGACTTCGCCCGCGAGATCCTGGCCGCCGGCCTGGGCGAGGACAAGGCCGAGGGCATCCTGTCCCGGCTCAACGTCGTCTACTCCGAGGTGCCGTTCTCCTCGCTTCGCAACGCCGACGTCCGCCAGCTGGTGACCTTCCTCAAGGACGAGCACCCGCAGACGATCGCGCTGGTCCTGGCCCACCTGACCGCGGCGCAGTCGGCCGAGGTGCTCTCCGGGTTCGCCCCCGAGCAGCAGGCCGCGGTCGCGCACCGCATCGCGACGATGGACCGCACCTCCCCCGAGATGGTCCGCCTGGTCGAGGAGGAGCTCGGCCGCCGCATGGGGTCGCTGCTCGCGCACCAGGACATGAGCACCGTCGGTGGCGTCGAGACCCTCGTGGAGATCATCAACCGCTCGCCGCGGCCGACCGAGCGGTCGATCCTCGAGTGGCTCGACGCCACCGACCCGGAGCTGGCCGACCAGGTCCGGTCGCAGATGTTCGTCTTCGAGGACATCGTCTCCATCGACGACCGCTCCCTGCAGCTGGTGCTGCGCGAGGTGGAGGCCAACGACCTCGCCACCGCGCTCAAGGGCGTCCGCCCCGACGTCCGGGACAAGGTGGTGCGCAACCTCTCCGAGCGCGCCGCGGAGAACCTCGCCGAGGAGATCGAGCTGCTCGGCCCGGTCCGGACCCGGACCGTCGAGGAGTCCCAGGCCAAGGTCGTGGGTGTCATCCGCACCCTCGAGGAGCAGGGTGTCCTGACGATCTCGCGCGGTGGCGACGATGAGTTCGTCGCGTGAACAAGGACCCCGTCCTCCCCACCCCTCGCACGCTCGGGGCGGGCCCCTGGACGGGGCCGTCGGAGCCATGGGCGTGAGCGCCGGCGAGCGAGGAGCGGACCGCAGCGCGGAGGCGCGCCATGGCATCGCCTGAGAACGCGCCGCGGGAGACGGCGCTGCTGCGGGGGGCCCCGGCCGCCGCGGCGGCGCCCTACCGCAGCACCGTCCCGCCGCAGCGCGAGACGCCGCCCGCGGTCGAGCGGCGGACGACGATCCGCCGGGCCGCCGACATGCCGGCGCCGACCAACCGGCCCTCCTTCCGGCTGGGCGACGTCTACGCCGAGGAGCTGGCGCGGCTGCGCGCGCACGCGCACCGCGAGGGCTACGCCGCCGGCCACGCCGAGGGGGTCCAGGCCGCCGGTGCGGTCGTGGCCGAGGCCGAGCGGGCCGCGGAGGCCCGCCTGGCCGAGGTGCAGGCGCGGTGGGAGCGGCGGATGGTGTCGGCCACGGCGGCCCTCGGCGCGGCGGTGACGCAGCTGGAGGAGGCCGCCGTCCCGGTGGCCGACGACGTCCGCGACTCGGTCATCTCGATCGTGCTGACCCTGGTCGAGGACCTGCTCTGCCGGGAGCTGGCCATCGCCGACTCCCCCGCCCTCGACGCGGTCCGGCGGGCGCTGACCCTCTGCCCCGCCGACGCGCCCACCGTCGTCCGGCTGCACCCCGACGACCTCGCCGAGCTGCCCGTGGAGGCGCTCGCGGAGCTGCCCGCCACCGTGCGGGTCGTCGGCGACCTGTCGGTGGAGCGGGCCGGTGCGGTCGCGGAGACCGGGCCCTCCCGCGTCGACGCCCAGCTGGGCACGGCGCTGGAGCGGGTGCGGGCGGTGCTCGCCCCGTGAGCGGTGTCGGGCTGCTCGACCGCGCCCGGGCCGCCGCCCGGCCGCAGGTCACCGGCCAGGTCGTGGGGGCGATGGGCCTCACCCTCTCCGTCGAGGGCATCGTCGCCTCGGTCGGTGACCTCGTGGAGGTCAACCCGGGCCCGCGCGGGCTGCTCGGCGAGGTCGTCGCGGTGACCCGCGACCGGCTCACCTGCATGCCCCTCGGCGAGCTCTCCGGCGTGCACTCCGGCGCCCCCGTGCGCGCCACCGGCATGCCCCTGCAGGTGCCGGTCGGAGAGGCGCTGCTCGGCCGGGTCCTCGACGGGCTGGGCCGGCCGGTGGACGGCGGCCCGCCGCTGGACGCCGGTCTCGAGTTCGTCGACCTGGCCAGCGAGACCCCGCACCCGCTGGCCCGCAGCCGCGTGCAGGAGCCGCTGACCTTCGGCGTCCGCGCCCTGGACACCCTGGTCCCGTGCGGCAAGGGCCAGCGGCTGGGCATCTTCGCCGGGTCCGGCGTCGGGAAGTCCACGCTGCTGGCGCAGATCACCCGCGGCACCGACGCCGACGTCCGGGTCATCGGGCTGATCGGCGAGCGTGGTCGCGAGGTCAAGGAGTTCCTCGAGGAGAACCTCGGCCCCGAGGGCATGGCGCGCACGGTCGTCGTCGTCGCCACCTCCGACGAGCCGCCGCTGGTGCGGCTCAAGGCGGCGTTCGTGGCCACCCGGATCGCGGAGGGCTTCCGCGACCAGGGCCGCGACGTGCTGCTGCTCATGGACTCGATCACGCGGACGGCGATGGCCCAGCGCGAGGTCGGGCTCTCCGCGGGCGAGCCGCCGGCCACCCGCGGCTACCCGCCGAGCGTCTTCGCGATGATGCCCAGGCTGCTGGAGAAGGCCGGCACCGCCGCCACGGGCTCGATCACGGGCCTGTACACGGTGCTCGTCGACGGCGACGACCACAACGAGCCGATCGCCGACACCGCCCGCTCCATCCTCGACGGCCACATCGTGCTGACCCGCAAGCTCGCCACCGCGGGGCACTTCCCGGCCATCGACGTCCTCGAGTCGATCTCCCGCGTGGCCGGGGCGGTGGTCCCGCCGGCGCAGATGACCGACGCCCGCGAGGTGCGCCGGCTCATGGGCGCGCTGCGCGACGTCAAGGAGCTCATCGAGATCGGCGCCTACCAGGCCGGCAGCGACCCGCTGGTCGACCGTGCGCGGCAGCTGGCGCCGGCGATCGAGTCGTTCCTGCAGCAGCCCACCGGTGAGCTGACGCCGGCCCCGGAGTCGTGGGCGTGGCTGAACCGGATCGTGAGGTCGGCGTGACGACCTCCGCCCCGCCCCTGTGAAGCGGCGCGCGTTCCGCCTGCAGCCGGTGCTGGAGGTCCGCCGCGTCGAGGAGCGCGCGGCCGCGCTGGCCGCCGCCGACGCGGCCCGCGCGGCCGCGGACGCCGACCGCCGGGCCAGCGAGGCGGAGGACGCCCTGGCCACCGCGCTGCCGACCGGCGCCGTCAGCTCCGGTGCCTTCCGCGCGGCGATGGTGCTCGCCCGCGTCGCCGCCGAGGACGCCGCAGCCGCCCGGGCGCTGGCCACCGCGTCGGCCGAGCAGGCCGAACTGGTGCGCACGGCCTGGACGGCGGCCGCGCAGCGGACCAAGGGACTGGAGCGGTTGCGGGAACGTCACCTCCAGACGGTCCGACTGGCCGACCAGGCTGCCGAGGAGAGGACCGTGGACGACCTCGTGACCGGCCGATCCGGCCGCCGCGCCCCCTCCGGGGAGGTGCCGTGGACGGACTGATGGCCGTGCAGAGCCGGATCAACGAGATCCAGACCCGCTTCGCCGTCCCCGTGCAGCGGTCGTCCGGCAGCGCCTGGGCCTCTGCCGCCGCGGCCGCCGGGCTCACCGGCACCGGGTCGGCGACCGCGGCATCCGCCGGCCGGGCCGGCACCGCCTCCGAGCAGGCGGTCGTCACCGAGGCGCAGAAGTACCTCGGCGTCCCCTACCTCTGGGGCGGCACCGACCCGTCGAAGGGCCTGGACTGCTCCGGCTTCACCCAGCTCGTCTTCGGCAACCTGGGCATCGACCTGCCCCGCACCTCCTCGCAGCAGGCCACCTCCGGCACCGCCGTGGCCTCGCTGGCCGACGCCCGCCCCGGCGACCTGGTGTTCTTCGACCACAGCTCCGGGCGGCCCGGCATCGACCACGTCGGCGTCTACATCGGCGACGGCAAGATGATCGCCGCCCCGCAGGCGGGCGAGACGGTCAAGGTGCAGTCGGTGGGCAACCCCACCGTCATCCGCCGGGTGCTGCCCGAGCAGCCCGCGGCGACGGTGTCGGCGTCCTCCGGCGCGGGCCTGTCCGGCGTCCCGTACGCCGATCTGTTCACCCGCGCGGGCAACCGGCACGGCGTGGACCCCGCACTGCTCGCGGCGGTCGCGTCGACCGAGTCCGGCTTCGACGCCTCGGCGGTCTCCCCGGCCGGCGCCCAGGGGCTCATGCAGTTCATGCCGGCCACCGCCGCCGGGCTCGGGGTCGACGCCCTCGACCCGGCATCCGCCGTCGACGGCGCCGCCCGCTACCTGCGCCAGCTGACCGACCGGTTCGGCTCCACCGAGCTGGGCCTGGCCGCCTACAACGCCGGGCCGGGGACGGTGAGCCGCTCGGGCGGCATCCCGCCCTACCCCGAGACGCAGAACTACGTCCGGTCCGTGATGAGCAGGGCGGAGACCTACCGATGAGTGCCCCCGTGATGCCGGCCGCGCCCGCGGCCGCGCCCGCCACCGGCGGCGCCGCCCCGGCCGATCCCGCCTCCGGCCAGCAGTTCGCCGCCGCCCTGGACGACGCCGTCGCCGGCCGCGGTGGTCAGGACGACGGACCCGCCGGCGAGACGACCCCGGACGACGAGCCCGCGACGCCGACGTCCACCGAGGCCCTCCCGGCCGAGGGGACGGTGACGGTGACCGGGATGCCCCCCGCGCTCTGGCTGCTGCTGCACGGGAGTGCCACCCCGACCGCCCCGACGGAGGCGCTCCCCGTCGGGGGCGTCGCCGCCGGGGCCCAGGCCGTCGCCGCTCCCGGCCTCTCCGTGGCCGGTGCCCCGGTCGGTACGCCCGTCCCGGGCGCCACCGCCGCCCTCGTCCCCGGTGCCGAGACCCCGGTCGTCCCCGCCGCGATCCCGGCCGGTGTCCCGGCCGTCGCGTCCGACGGCACCCCGACCGGCGCGCCGGTCGCGGTCCCGTCGACCGTCCCCGTGTCGGGAGCCGCGCCTGTGGCGCAGCCGTCCGCCACCCCGGCCGACGGCTCCGGCCCGCTCGCCGGGCTCACCGTCGTCGCGGCGACCGCAGCCGTCCCCGCGACCACCGCTGGGACCCAGGATCCGCCCCCGGCACCCGCCGCCGTCGGCTCGCCCGTCCCGACGGCCGCCGTCGAGACCGCGACCGGGACCCCGTCGGGGGGCACCGACACGGGCACCGGTCCGCAGCAGGACTCCCCCGCCCCGGCCGCACCCGCCCCGGCCGGGCCGGCCGTCGCGGCGTCGGCACCGACGGCGGTCCCGACCGTGGTCGCTGCACCGTCCGGCACCCCGGCCGACGCGGCACCCGCCCCACCCGTGGGCACCCAGGTGGCCTCGCACGTCGCCGTCCTCCGGACCGCGCCCGACGGCGTGCACACGATGACCGTCGTCCTGACGCCGGAGACGCTCGGCCAGGTCGAGGTGCAGGTGACCCTCCAGCAGGGGTCGGTCGACCTGACCCTGCGCGGGGCCACCGAGGCCGGGCGCGCCGCCCTGCTGGCGGCGCTGCCGGACCTGCGCCAGGACCTCCAGAACGCCGGCCTCAACTGCACGAACGCCTCGGTCGACCGCGATGCCGGCAGTGCCTGGACCACCGCCCACCAGCACGCCGGCAGCCAGGACCGCGGCGACGGGCGGCCCCGACCGTGGCTGCGGGCCGACGAGCCCGCCGAGGTCCGGCCGGCCCCCACCGCCCCCACCTCCACGTCCACCGGCGTGGACGTCCGCGTCTGAGAACGGAGCCGACGATGACGACCCCCGTGTCCGGGGTGGCGACCACCTCGCAGCCCACGACCCAGGTCAACCGCAACGACCAGATGGGGAAGGACACCTTCCTCAAGCTGCTGGTGGCCCAGATGCGCTACCAGGACCCGTCCAAGCCGGTCGACAGCAGCCAGATGATGTCCCAGACGGCCGTCTTCAGCCAGGTCGAGAAGCTGGAGGAGCTGACCAAGCAGAACGCGTCGATGCTCGCGCTCCAGCGGTCCAGCAGCGCCGGTGCCCTGGTCGGCCGCACCGTCACCTACACCGACTCGACCGGGGTCAGCACGACGGGGGTCGTGACCTCCGTCCGGCTCGGCTCCGGCAGCACCGACGCCGTCGCCATGATCGGCTCCACCCCCGTCGAGATGGGCCGCATCACCGAGATCGCCCAGACCGCCACCCCGGCGGCCAAGCCGGCCGAGACCCCCGCCACCCCTGCCACCTCTGCCTGACCTCCGTCCGATCCCGCAGGACCGACGCCCACCCCTGAGGAGCTCCCCGTGCTTCGTTCCATGTTCTCGGCCATCTCGGGCCTGAAGGCCCACCAGACCAAGATGGACGTCACCGGCAACAACATCGCCAACGTCAACACCGTCGGCTACAAGAGCCAGACGACGGTCTTCGAGGCCGCCCTGTCGCAGATGCTGCGGGCCGGAGGGGCGCCGACCGACAACGGTGGCGGGAGCAACCCGGCGCAGGTCGGGCTCGGCGTCAAGGTCGCCGGCATCACCACGAACTGGGCGCAGGGCGCCACGCAGACGACGGGCCGGGCGACCGACTTCATGATCGAGGGCGACGGCTTCTTCGTCGTCCAGCAGGGCAACCAGCAGCTGTACACCCGCTCGGGGTCCTTCGGCTTCGACGCGGCGGGCAACATGCTCACCGACAGCGGCGCGATCCTCCAGGGCTGGATGGCCGACCCCGTCACCGGCGTGGTCGACGCGAACGGTCCCATCGGGGGCCTGTCGATCCCGTTCGGCCAGGGCACCGCACCCCGGGGCACCGGCACAGGCGCCGTCGCGGGCAACCTCTCCGCGGCCGCCGAGACCGGCAAGAAGATCGAGACGTCCATCACCATGTACGACAAGCTGGGGGTGGAGGTCCCCGTCACGTACGTCTTCGAGAAGACCGCGTCGGGATGGACGGTCAACGCCACCCGCCCGGGGACGGGGACGCCGGTGCCGCCGGCCACCACCGCCCCCCCGGTCAACCTGACGGCGACTCCGGTGGCCCTCACCTTCGACGCCACCGGGAACCTGACCGCTCCCACGACACTGACCCTCACCAACGCGGCCGACTGGGCAGGCCCGGTCACCGTCGACATCACGGGTCTGACCCAGTACGGCAGCCCGACCACAGCCACCGCGACGGAGCAGGACGGTTACAGCGCCGGCGTCCTGGAGTCGTTCAGCCTGGGCAACGACGGCACGATCACCGGGGTCTTCTCCAACGACCAGACGAAGGTCCTCGGCAAGCTGGCCCTGGCCACGTTCCCCAACCCCGGGGGGCTGGAGAAGGCCGGCAGCAGCACCTACCGGCCCGCCACGAACTCCGGGCTCGCGCTGATCGGCGAGGCCGGCACCGGCGGGCGCGGCGCCCTCAACGCCGGTGCGCTGGAGATGTCCAACGTCGACCTGGCCGAGGAGTTCACCGGCCTGATCGTCGCCCAGCGCGGCTTCCAGGCCAACAGCCGCGTCATCACCAGCTCCGACGAGCTGCTGCAGGACCTGGTCAACCTGAAGCGATAGCACCCGCCCGCGTCGACGGCCCGGTTCCCTCTCCGGAGGGGCCGGGCCGTCGTGCGTTCCCGGACGGCGTCCGCGCAGGTCACCCCACGGGGTGAGGCCACCCGTTCGGCTCAAGGCACGCCTCCGCGAGACCGATGTACCACCACAGACCGGTACCGCTGCGGCGGCACCCCCCAGCCCCTCCGATCGACCAAGAGGTCCCCCGTGATCCGTGTGACGCGCCTGAACGGAGAGCGGTTCGCGCTCAACCCCGACCTCGTCGAACGGGTCGAGGGCCACCCCGACACCGTCGTCTTCCTGGTCGACGGCACGAAGTACGTCGTGACGGAGAGCGTCGATGACGTCCTCGACGAGATCCGTGAGTACCGCGCGAGCATCCTCGCCACCGCCTACGAGATGGACCGCGGCACCTACCGCTCCGGGTCCCGCCCGGCTGCGGACGACGCGAGCGCCTCCGTCGTCCCCTTCCCGGCCCGCGAGGAGCGCTGACCCGTGGATCCCGCCACCCTGATCGGGTTCGCCATCTCGCTCATCGCCCTGGTCGTCTTCATGATCCTGGAGGGCGCCGACCCGACGTCCCTGATCTTCCTGCCGGCGATCGTCCTGGTCGTCATCGCGACCTTCGGTGCGGCGGCGGCCAGCCAGACGATGGACGACCTGAAGAAGGTCGGCAACTGGTTCAAGATGGCCGTGCTCCCGGCGAAGGTGCCGCCGCCGACCGAGCAGATCCAGACGCTGGTCAGCCTCGCCGAGAAGGCCCGCAAGGAGGGCCTCCTGGCCCTGGAGGCGCAGGTGAAGCAGATCGAGGACCCGTTCCTCCGGCGCGGCCTGCAGATGGGCATCGACGGCACCGACCCGGAGGAGCTGCGCACCGTCCTCGAGTCCGAGATCGCGGCCAAGAAGGCCGAGGACAAGGTCGCCGCCAAGTTCATGAACGCCATGGGCGGCTACGCGCCGACCATCGGCATCCTGGGCTGCATCGTCGGCCTGATGAACGTCATGGGCAACCTCAACGACCCGGAGTCGCTGGGCCCGATGGTCTCCGCGGCCTTCATCGCCACGTTGTGGGGCGTCATGGCGGCCAACTTCTGGTTCCTGCCGATGGGCGCCAAGATCCTCCGGGTCAGCGAACTGCAGGCCGCCCAGATGGAACTGCTCGTCGAGGGGATCACCGAGATCCAGGCGGGCACCAGCCCGCGGGCCGTCCGGCTCAAGCTGACCTCGCTCGTGCCGCCGGGCTCGCTGGCCAAGGAAGCGGCCTGACCTCGTGAGCACCGGTCACGGCCGCCGACGCGGCAAGAAGCACGAGGAGCACGAGGAGCACGAGAACCACGAACGGTGGCTGGTGTCCGGCTTCGACATGATGACGCTGCTGTTCGTGCTGTTCGTGGTGCTCTTCGCGATGAGCAAGGTGGACGAGCAGAAGTTCGCCGCCCTGGCCAAGGGCATGGCGGACGCCTTCGGCGGGCCCATCGCGGTGCAGCCCTCGCCCACGCCCGACGGCTCGGTGCTCGACGGCCTGCCCGGCGTGGTCGACATCGCCTCGGCCATCCCGCCGGAGCCGACCGTCGAGCAGGCCGAGGTCGACGCCGCCGCGGCGCAGGCCGCCATGGCCGAGGCGCAGCGGGTCGCCGCGGAGGCGCAGGCGCAGTTCGAGGACCTGTCCGCCGCGCAGCAGCAGATCGAGGCCGCGCTCGAGGCCGCCGGCCACGCCGGTGCCGCCCGCTTCGAGATCGACGAGCGCGGCCTGGTGGTGCACATCGTCGCCGACCAGGTCCTCTTCGACGCCGAGGAGGCGGTGCTGCGTCCCGGGGGCCGGCAGATCCTCGACGCCATCGCCCCGACCCTGATCACCCTGCCCAACCAGCTCGGCGTCGAGGGTCACGCCAACCACCTGCCGGTGACCGCCGGCGGGCCGTGGCCGTCGAACTGGGAGCTGTCGGCCTACCGCGCGACCACCGTCGTCCGCACGCTGGCCGCCGACGGCGTCCCGCAGGTCCGCATGGCGGCCAACGGCTACTCCGACACCCGGCCGCTGGTGCCGCCGTCGGACCCGAACGCCGTCACGGTCAACCGGCGGGTCGACGTCGTCGTCCTGTCCACCGCCTCCGCGGAGGCGAACGAACTGCTGCCCGGCCTGGCTGCCGGCACTGCCCAGGAGGGAACCCATGGCTAAGAAGAAGAAGGACGAGACCCCCGAGGACGCCGAGGGCGCGGGCGGCGGCAAGAAGAAGTTCCTCGTCATCGGGCTCGTCGCGGTCATCGCCCTCGCCGGTGCCGCGTACTTCTTCCTGTTCGCCGGCAGCGGCGAGGCCGAGGCCGCGGCGCCGGAGCACGGCGGCTACACCGCGCTGGAGCCGATCGCGGTCAACCTCGCCGGGGGCGGCTACCTCAAGATCGGCATCACCCTGGAGTACACCGCGGCCGCGGCCAGTGGCGGCCACGGCAGTGGCGGCGTCGACGGCTCCAAGGCCCTCGACCTGGTGATCTCCACCTACTCGCAGGCGCAGGCCGCCGACGTCACCGGTGCCCGGGACGCGCTCAAGGAGGCCCTCGAGCAGAAGATCATCGAGGCCTACACGGAGCACGACGTCCCGATGGTCATGGGCATCTACCTGACCGAGTACGTCACCCAGTAGCACCCGCACCACCAGTCACACCCGTCCGCCCTGATCGGCAGCGCCCCGCGCCGCCGGTCAGGGCGGCGTCGTTCCCAGCCGATGAGGGGTGCGTGACCCGCCCCGAGAACGGACCCACCCAGGGCCCGCTGTCAGTTCCGGGCACGCGCAGCCGGCGCGGAGAGCCCCGCACCTACGACTTCCGCCGGCCCACCAAGCTCTCCCGCGAGCACGTCCGCGTCCTGCAGATCGGTCAGGAGGCCTTCGCCCGCCAGGCGACGACCGTCCTCACCACGATGCTGCGCGCCGGTGCCCGGATGGAGCTGCAGGGCATCGAGCAGCACTCCTACGACGACTACGTGGCCACGCTGCCCAACCCGTCGTTCATCGCGACGTTCACCCTCGAGCCCCTGGCCGGCAAGGGACTGCTGGCCTACCCGCTGGACATCGCGATGGCCGCCGTCGACCACATGCTCGGCGGCTCCGGCAGCTCCGACCAGCCGGACCGGCCCATGACGGTGATGGAGACGACCATCACCAACCACCTGCTCAACCGGCTGCTGCAGGAGTGGGTCGCCGCCTTCGCGCACATCGCCGAGCTGCAGCCGGAGCTCAGCGACCTCGAGTACAACCCGCAGCTGGCGCAGGCCGCGGCCGGCTCGGACACGGTCATGGTCGCCTCCTTCGGCATGGCGGTCGGCAACCGGTCCGGCGAGGCCACCCTCGTGCTGCCCTTCTCCTCCTTCGCCCCCGCGCTGAACAACGCCGCCTCCCCGCACCTGTCGGAGTCCGCGCAGGCCAAGCGCCGGCGGGCCTTCGAGGCCCTCACCGAGCGGCTCACCCAGGTGCCGGTCGAGGTCGGCGTGCGGTTCACCCCGCTCGAGGTCTCCTCCGAGGACCTGCTCTCCCTCGCCGTCGGTGACGTGCTCCTGCTGCGCCACCCGCAGGACGCGCCGCTGGAGGTCACCACCAACGACGTGACGTTCGCCTACGCGATCGCCAGCAACCACCGACGCCGGCTCGCCGCCGCCATCGTGCCCACCCCCCTCGCTGCCCAGAAGGACACCGCATGACCGCCTCCGTGGAGCACTCGCAGGCCTCCGAGACCGTGATCGCCGTCGTCGCCTCGGCGGCCCGCGCCGCCGCGGTCCACGTCCCGGCCGCCGTCGAGCTCGCGCCGGGCGCGCCGGTCAGCGACCCCGACGCCGTCCTGCTGCCGGCCCAGGCCGCCGCCGCCGTCATGGCGCGGCTGTCCGGTGAGGTCAGCGGGGACGTCGTCCTCGTGGTCTCCGCGCAGATCGTCGACGCCCTCGCCAACTCCCCCGTCGGCCCCATGGACGTCGCCGTCGCGCTGCGCCCGGCCCTCGAGGCGGCCGCCGGCACGCTGGGCCGGGTGCGCGTGGACTCCGAGCGCACCGAGGACCCCGACACCGCGATGGACGGGCTGCGCGACAAGGGCATGTTCGTCGCCGTCCCCCTGCTGGCCGGCGACGGCACCGTGGAGGCGAGCTTCGCCCTGCAGGTGACCCTCCCCCAGCCGCGGACCCAGCGCGGCAGCCTGGACCTGCTGCGGCACGTCGCGATGGAGGTCACCGTCGAGATCGGCCGCACCCGCATGACCGTCGGCGAGCTGCTCTCGCTGCACCCGGGCGAGGTCGTCGAGCTCGACCGCGCGGCCAGCGCCCCGGCCGACCTGCTGGTCAACGGCACCCTCATCGCGCGCGGCGAGGTCGTCGTGGTCGACGAGGACTTCGGCCTGCGGATCAGCGAGATCGTCACCGACGCCCACTCGGAGATCGGGCAGGCCACCCCATGACCTGGATGATCATCCGCCTGGTCCTGTCGCTGGCCTTCATCGCCGGCGTGCTGTGGTTCGCGGCCCGAGTGGCCAAGAAGCGCGGCCTGGGCCAGGGCAACGGGCTCATCGAGGTCGTGGCCCGCCAGCGCATGGGCCGGGCCAGCTCGGTCAACGTCGTCCGCATCGCCGGCCGCGTGCTGGTCGTGGGGGCCACCGAGGAGCAGGTCACGCTGCTGGCCGAGGTCGACGGCGAGACCGTCGAGGAGGCCATCGCCGAGCGCCAGGCGCTCGCCGCCCGGCCGGCCACGGCCGCCTCGACCGGCGTCCTCTCCGGCTCTGTGTTCGACCGGGCCGGCTGGACGGCGGCCGTGCAGCAGCTCCGGGAGCGGACGGTCCGCCGCTGATGACCACCCCCACCGTCCCCGTGCGGGGCGCCCCGTTCGCGCGGCGGGTGGGCCTGGTCCTGCTGCTGGCGGCGCTCGTCGGCGTCCTGCTCTCCCTCCTGGCCGGCCCCGCCTCCGCGGCCCCGACCGCACCCACCGCGCCGACCGCGCCGACCGCCCCGGTGGTCCCCGCGGTCGACGGCGGCGTGGACATCTCCGTCGGCGGCGGCAGCCCGAGCAGCACCATCACGCTGATCCTGGCCATCACGGTGCTGTCGGTGGCCCCGGCGATGCTCATGCTCGTCACCTCGTTCACCAAGATCGTCGTGGTGCTGTCGCTGACCCGCAACGCGCTGGGCATGGCGCAGGCACCGCCGAACTCGGTGCTCACCGGCATCGCGCTGTTCCTGACCCTGTTCGTCATGGGCCCGGTCTTCGGGGACATCAACGACGTCGCGGTGCAGCCCTACCTGGACGGGCAGATGACGGTCACCCAGGCCTACGACGTCGGCGTGGTGCCGCTGAAGGAGTTCCTGCTCGACAACACCCGCGAGGACGAGCTGCAGCTGATGGTCGGCCTCTCCGGCGAGGAGGCACCGGCGGCCCCGGAGGCGGTCAGCATGACCACGCTGGTGCCGGCGTTCGTGCTCTCCGAGCTCAAGAGCGCCTTCATCATCGGGCTGGTCGTCTTCATCCCGTTCCTGGTGCTGGACATGCTGGTCAGCGCCGCGCTCATGGCGATGGGCATGATGATGGTGCCGCCGACGATCGTGTCGCTGCCGTTCAAGCTGCTGCTGTTCGTGGTGGTCGACGGCTGGGCGCTGATCACGACGGCGCTGGTCGGGAGCTACGGCTGATGAGCGACGCCGACGTCACCGAGATCGCGGTCCAGACGATGCTCGTCGCCGCGAAGGTCGCCGCCCCCATCCTGCTGACCGCCCTGCTGGTCGGGTTCCTCATCTCCCTGTTCCAGGCGGCGACGCAGATCCAGGAACAGACCCTGTCCTTCGTGCCGAAGATGATCGCCGTCGCGATCGCGCTGCTGGTCACCGGCAACTGGGTGCTCTCCGAGCTGGTCAGCTTCACCCAGGGCCTGTTCGACACGCTGCCGCGGCTGCTCGACCGGACGTAGCCGCCGTGGACCTCGAGGTCCCGGCGACGACCCTGGCGGCGCTGCTGCTCGGCACCGCCCGGGCGGCCGGCTTCGTCATGCTCTCGCCCCCGTTCGCCTCACGGAGCATCCCCGCCCCGGTCAAGGGCGCGCTCGCGCTGGCGCTGTCGGTCGCCCTGCTCAGCCGGATCGCCCCCGAGCTGCCCGAGCCGACCGCGGGCTTCCTCGTCGTGGGCGCGATCACCGAGGTCGTCATCGGGGCGGCCCTCGGGTTCGTCGTCCAGCTGCTGTTCGCCGCCGTCCAGTACGCCGGCGACATCATCGACATCACCGGCGGCTTCACGATGCAGCCGGCCTACGACCCGCTGTCGATGACCCAGACCGGCTCCATCGGGCGGCTGCACTACCTGCTGGCGACCACGCTGCTGTTCACCAGCGGCGGGCACCTGCTCATCGTCCGGGGGTTCGCGACCTCCTACGAGGGGCTGCCGGTCGGCGGCGACGTGCCCACCGAGCAGCTGGGGCAGGTCCTGCTCACCGCGTTCGCGATGATGTTCCTCGCCGCGCTGCAGATCGCGGGGCCGATGGTCGCGGTGCTGCTGCTGGCCGACGTCGCCCTGGCCCTGCTGAGCCGGGCCGCGCCGGCGCTGAACATCTTCGCGTTCGGCTTCCCGGTGAAGATCATGCTCACCCTCGCCCTGCTCGGGCTCACCTTCCCGCTGCTGCCCTCCGCCCTCGACGCGCTGCTGGACGCCGCGACCCGGGCGATGGTCTCCCTCCGGAGCGGGTGACCCGTGGCCCAGGACGGACCGGGTGGTGAGAAGACCGAGAAGCCGACTCCCCAGCGCCTGAAGAAGGCGCGCAAGGAGGGGCAGATCCCACGGACCCAGGAGCTGGGCACGTGGGTGGGTGCGGCGGCGGCCAGCGTGCTGCTGCCGATGCTGGTGGGCAACGCCTTCGACGGGGTCGGGACGCTGTTCGTGCAGATCGGCGCGATCGCCACGCACCCGGAGACCACCGCCCTGTCGGCGTTGTTCGGCCAGGCGCTGACCACCTTCCTCACCGCCCTGCTGCCGATGGCGCTGGGGCTCATGGTCGTCGGCACCCTGGCCACGGCCGCCCAGGGCGGGGTGACGGTGTCGGGCAAGTCGATGAAACCGACCCTCAAGAAGCTCAACCCGTTCCCCGGGTTCAAGCGGATGTTCGGCACCCACGGCCTGTGGGAGGCCACCAAGGCGGTGATCAAGACCGCCGCCCTGCTCACCGTCGTCATCGTCACCAGCGACCGGGCACAGGAGCTCGTGTCGGCGTCCGGGGCGCTGCCGCTGTCGGCGGTCACCGCCACGTTCACCGAGTCGGCGATCCTCATGATCCGGGTCGTGGCGGTCACCGGCCTGGTCATCGCGGTCGCCGACTACGTCGTCGTGCGCCAGCAGACGATGAAGAAGCTCAAGATGAGCAAGTACGAGATCCAGCAGGAGCACAAGCAGTCCGAGGGCGACCCCCACGTGAAGGGGCAGCGCCGGGCCGCCCAGTTGGCCATGTCGCGCAACCGCATGATGAGCGAGGTCGCCACCGCCGACGTCCTGCTGGTCAACCCCACGCACGTCGCGGTCGCGCTGAAGTACGAGGCCGACCGCGGCGCGCCCCGGGTCGTGGCCAAGGGCGCCGACGAGATCGCCGCGAAGTTGCGCGAGCGGGCCGAGGAGGCGCGCGTGCCGATGGTCCAGGACATCCCGCTCGCCCGGGCCCTGCACGCCTCCTGCGAGCTCGGCCAGGAGGTGCCCGCGCAGCTGTTCACCGCGGTCGCCCGGGTGCTCGCCTTCGTCATGCAGCTGTCGGCCCGCGGCGTCCGGGGCGGGCTGCACCGGCCGGGCTTCGAGGCCCCCGACGTCGAGGGCCTGCCCAGGGCCGGCCGCCGCCGCTGACCCGCTGGGGCGCCTGTGACGGGAGGGACGGACGGCACGGTCGCCGGTGCCCCGCTCAAGCCGAACTGCCGATGAGTTGACTCGTGCAGAAGCTGACGAAGGCCGCCGTCCCCATCGGCGTGGTGGCCATCGTCCTCATGCTGGTCGTGCCGCTGCCCTCGGCGGTGCTGGACCTGCTGCTGGGCTTCAACATCACCGCCGCGCTGCTGATCCTGCTGGTGTCGATGCAGATCAAGCGGCCGCTGGACTTCGCCGTCTTCCCGTCGCTGATCCTCATCGCGACGCTGTTCCGGCTGGCGCTGAACGTGTCCTCGACCCGGCTGGTGCTCACCGACGGCTACGCCGGGAAGGTCATCGAGGCCTTCGGGCACTTCGTCATCGGCGGGTCGCTGATCGTCGGCCTGGTGATCTTCGTGATCCTCACGATCATCCAGTTCGTCGTCATCACCAACGGTGCCGGCCGCGTCGCCGAGGTCGGCGCCCGCTTCACCCTCGACGCGATGCCCGGCAAGCAGATGGCGATCGACGCCGACCTCAACGCCGGGCTGATCAACGAGGAGCAGGCGCGCAAGCGGCGGACCGAGGTCACCTCCGAGGCCGACTTCTACGGCTCGATGGACGGTGCCTCGAAGTTCGTCAAGGGCGACGCGATCGCCGCCATCATCATCACGCTGATCAACCTGATCGGCGGGTTCGCCATCGGCGTCATGCAGCTGGGCATGGCGCCCGGCGACGCCGTCTCCACCTACTCCCTGCTGACCGTCGGCGACGGCCTGGTCTCCCAGATCCCGGCGCTGCTGCTGTCCACCGCGACCGGCATCATCGTCACCCGCTCGGCCTCCGACGGGGACATGGGCAGCGACCTGCTGGCCCAGCTCGGCCGGTTCCAGCAGCCGGTGCGCATCGCCGGCGGTGCGGCCATCGCCCTCTGCCTCATCCCCGGCCTGCCCAAGCTGCCCTTCCTGATCATCGGCGGCGCGTTCCTGCTCATGGCCGCGCGCATGAAGGACGCGCCGACCGAGGACGAGGACACCGCCGCGGAGGCGGGGGCCGCCGACGAGGCCCAGCCGGACTCCCCCGAGGCGATCGTCGAGAAGATGCGGGTAGACCCGCTGGAGCTCGAGGTGGCCTTCGACCTGGTGGACCTGGTCGACACCGCCCGCGGCGGCGACCTGCTCGACCGCGTCAAGGCCCTGCGCCGGAAGGTCGCGATGGACACCGGCCTGGTCATCCCGCTGGTGCGCACCCGCGACAACCTGGACCTGCCGTCGTCCCAGTACGTCATCTGGCTCAACGGCGTCCCGGCCGCCAAGGGCACCTCGCCGGCCGGCACCGTGCTGGCCATCGGCGACGCCCTGGACGGGCTGCCGGGCAAGGCCACCCGCGAGCCGGTGTTCGGGCTGCCGGCCAAGTGGGTGCCGGTCGAGCTGCAGCGGCAGGCGGAGATGGCCGGTGCCACCGTCGTCGACCGCTCCTCGGTCATCACCACCCACCTGGCCGAGGTGGTGCGCCAGCACGCCGCCGAGCTGCTCGGCCGGGAGGACGTGCGGCTGCTGGTGGAGACCGTCCGCCGCACCCACCCGGTCGTGGTCGAGGAGCTCACCCCGGCGCTGCTCACCCTCGGCGAGATCCAGCGGGTGCTGCACGGTCTGCTCGACGAGAACGTCTCCATCCGCGACCTGGTGCGCATCTTCGAGGCGCTCTCGGTGCGGGCCAAGGTCGGCACCGACGTCGACGGGCTGGTCGAGGCCGCCCGCGCGGCACTCGGCGCCGCCATCAGCCACCCCTACGTGACCCCGGACGAGCGGCTGCACGTGCTCACCCTCGAGCCCGCGTTCGAGCAGCGGCTCCTGGAGGCGGTCCGGCAGAGCGACGCCGGTCAGGTGCTCGCGCTGGACGCCGGCACCGTCGACGCGCTCGTCAACGGATGCACCGGCCTGCTCGGCGACGCCGAGCGGCTGGGCCTGGCCCCCGTGCTCGTGTGTTCCCCGCAGGTCCGGGCCGCCCTGTCCCGCCTGATGCGTCAGATCCTCCCCCGCCTGCCGGTGATCTCCTACTCGGAGGTCTCCCGGACGGCCCAGATCGAGTCACTGGGAGTGGTGAACGGTGCCGTTGCCGTCCGTTGAGGCCGCCTCGCGCGAGGCCGCCATCGCCGCCGCCCGAGAGAGGTACGGCTCGTCCGTGCGCATCGTCGGGATCCGCCGGGTCCGCACCGGCGGGGTCATGGGCTTCTTCACCACCGAGCGCTACGTCGCCGAGGTGGAGGAGATCGCGCCCACCCCCGTCGAGCGGCGTCCGGCCTCCCGCGCCGAGTCCGCGGCCCGCATCGAGGCGGCCCTGCGCCGCGCCCCGGTGCTGCCCGACCCGGTCGACGAGGTCGCCGGGCTGCTCGCCGGGGACGACGAGCCGCCCGTGGGCCTGTACTCGCGCGCCGCCGCCCGTCCCGGCCGCCCGGCCACCGACCGCCGCTCCCCGCGAGCCGGCAGCTGGCCGTCGGCCGCCCCGACCCGCGCCGCCGCAACGGGGTCGGCACGGGCCGCCGAGCCGGCCCGTGCCGCCGAGCCCGCCCGCGCCTCCGCGGCGCGGACCGCCGCCGGACGGACCGCCGCTCCGCGGCGGACCCCCCCGCCGGTGGACGTCGCGCCGGCACCCTCCCCGTTCACCGCCGCCCTGGCCCAGATGGTCGCCCGGGACGTCGACGTGCGGGAGGCGGTCGACGAGGCCATCGCCGCGGTCGCCGCCGCCGCACCCGCCCCCACGTGGGCACCGGCACCCGAGGACGCGTGGGAGCCGACTGCCGCGGACGCGTGGGAGGCGGCCGAGGCCGCGCCCGTGGAGGAGCCGGCCGCGGCTCCGGTGTCGGAGCCGGTGACCGGGGAGGTCCCGACGTGGGAGCTATTGGCCGGGGACGCCGCCGCCCCGGTCGCACCCGTCCCGCCGCCGGCCCCCGTCGCCCCGCCGGTTCCCGTCGCCTCGGCGGCCCCTGTCGCCGCTGCCCCGACCGCGCAGCCGACGGCGGTGTCCGCCGAGCACCCGGCGTCGGCCACGCTGTGGGGTCCCGCGCCTGCGGCCGGCCCCGCCCCCGCGGCCGGCCCCGCGACGGTGCCGTCCATGCCGGTCGCTGCGCCTGCTGTGACCCCACCGGCGCCCGCGACCCCGGTCCCCGCCCCGGTGGCGACCGCCCCGACGCCGGCCGACGTCCCGGCGCCGTCCGTCGCCCCGGAGGTCACCGACGCACCCGCCGCACCGCCGGTGGTCGCCGAGCCGGCCGTGGCCGCGCAGGTGCCGCCGGTCGCGGCGCCCGCCGCCCCGGAGCCCCCGCGCGTGCCCGACTGGGTGCACGAGCCGGACTTCAGCACCGGCCCCATCACGTCCCGCGAGGAGGCGATCGCCGAGGTGCTGCGGGCCGCGCTCGCGCACGACACCTCCGACGCCGCCCTCACCCAGCTGCTGCGCGGCGTGCTGGCCGGCTCCGCGACGCACGAGGAGACCGCCGGGCAGGACGCCTACGGGTACGGCGAGTACCTCGACGACTACGCCTTCGCCGAGGCGCACACCGCCGAGATCCCCGTGTACGTCGACGCCGAGGCCGAGGCCGACGAGTGGGAGGTGGTCGCCGAGGCGCTCGCCCCGACCGCGAGCGACCCCGCCCCCCTCCCCCTGGACGCCACCACCGTCCTGCCGCCGCTGTCGCTGCTGCCGCCGCCGGCGCCGGGCACCGCCCTCGCCGTCCCGCCGCTGCTGTCCCGCCCCCCGGTGCCGCCGGCGATCCGCCGTCCCGGCGCCGGCGGACAGGTCGCCCGCACCTCGGGCGCCGCCTCCGGCCTGGCCACCGTGACCCGGCTACCGGTGGACAAGCGGGCGGCCTCGTGGCGCCGCAGCGCGCCGATGGTCGTGACGTCGGTCCGCGAGGACCCGCACGGCGCTGGGCCGGTCCAGCCGGGTCCGGGCGCAGCCGAGCAGGCCGTCGTCCGCCGGCTGCTGGAGCTCGGCGTCCCGGAGCGGCTGCTCGGCAGCGACTTCGCCACCGAGGTCGCCCGCCGCGGCACCTACGCGGCGCTCACCCGGGCGCTGGCCGCCGGCCTGCCGACGCCCCCCGCGCTGCCCACCGGCCCCGGCGAGGTGCTGCTCCTGGTGGGCCCGGGCGTGGAGACCCTCGCCGCCGCCCGCTCGCTGGCGGCCTCCCTGCGGCTGGATGCCGAGCGGCTGCAGTGGGCCTCCCGCGGTGACCTGGCCGCGCTCGCGCCGCAGGGCAACCGCATCAGCAGCATCGACGCCGCCTTCGAGCGCAAGCAGGAGATCGACCGCTCGGGCACGCTGACGATCGTCGCCGTGGACGCCCCGCTGCGCGCCGGCGGCAGCACCTGGCTGGAGCAGCTGGTCGCCGTCTTCGCCCCCGCCGGGGTGTGGGCGGTGGTCGAGGCCACCCGCAAGCCCGAGGACGTCGGCCCGTGGCTGGACGGCCTGGCCCGGGTCGACGCGCTGATGGTGCAGGACAGCGACCTCACCGCCGACCCGGCGGCGGTCCTCTCCCGCACCGCCACGCCCGTGGCCCTCCTCGACGGCACCCGCGCCACGGCGCACCGGTGGGCCTCCCTGCTGTGCGAGCGGCTGGAGACCCCGGGGAGATGAGCCCGCTGCGCTGGGACGTGCTCGCCGTGGGGCTGGTCCTCGCGCTGCCGGTGCTGGTCCTCGGCGTGCGGGGCGACCTCGGCATGGAGGAGGTCGCCGTCCGGCTGCCGTGGTGCCTGGGTGCGGCGTGGGCAGCGGTCGCGCTGCTGCGCTGGGCCGGCACGCCCCGCCGTCCCCCGGCGGCGGACCCCGACCCGGATCCGCCCGCCTCCGCCTCCTGATCCCGGCGTCTCTCGGCGGTACCCGCTGCCGGGGCTCGTCATGGGTCGCCGCGGGCCACCCTGTGCGGTCCTTCGCAGACTCCTGCGGTCCTGCAGTGCCGCGCGAGCACGTGGAGCACCGCGTGAGTGCCGGGCGTTGTCCCACTGTTGCGGTCGTCCGTCCCCTCTCGCGGTGTTGCTGCACCGCGAGAGGGGACGGGAGACCGCAGGAGTGGCCGCCGTGGCCGCCGACGGCGCCGGTGCGGGGCGGCGCCGTCGGCGGCCGCGGGCTCAGAGCGGGAGGTCCTCCAGCATCTCGGTCACCAGGGCGGCGATCGGCGAGCGCTCGGAGCGGGTCAGCGTGACGTGCGCGAACAGCGGGTGGCCCTTGAGCTGCTCGACCACCGCCGCGATCCCGTCGTGCCGGCCCACCCGCAGGTTGTCCCGCTGGGCGACGTCGTGGGTGAGCACCACGCGCGACCCCGAGCCCAGCCGCGACAGCACGGTGAGCAGCACGCCGCGCTCCAGCGACTGCGCCTCGTCGACGATCACGAAGGAGTCGTGCAGCGACCGGCCCCGGATGTGGGTGAGCGGCAGCACCTCGATGAGCTCGCGCGCGGCGATCTCCTCGAGGACCTCCTTGGACACCAGCGCGCCCAGGGTGTCGTACACCGCCTGGGCCCAGGGCGACATCTTCTCGCCCTCGCTGCCCGGCAGGTAGCCCAGCTCCTGGCCGCCGACGGCGTACAGCGGGCGGAAGATGACCACCTTCTTGTGCGCCCGCCGCTCCATCACCGACTCCAGGCCCGCGCACAGCGCCAGCGCGGACTTGCCGGTGCCGGCCCGCCCGCCGAGGGAGACGATGCCGATCTCCGGGTCCAGCAGCAGGTCCAGCGCCACCCGCTGCTCCGCCGACCGCCCGTGCAGGCCGAAGGCCTCGCGGTCGCCACGGACCAGCCGCACCTGCTTGTCCGGGGTGACCCGACCGAGCGCCGAGCCGCGGGAGGACAGCAGCACCAGCCCCGTGTGCGGGGGCAGCTCGGCCGCGGCCGGCACGAACACCTCGCCGTCCTCGTAGAGGGCCGACAGCTCGGCGTCCTCCAGCGACAGCTCCGCCATCCCGGTCCAGCCGGCGTCGACGGCGTCCAGGGCCCGGTACTCGTCGGTTTCCAGGCCCACCGCCGCGGCCTTGACCCGCAGCGGGACGTCCTTGGTGATGAGGCAGACGTCGCGGCCCTCCGCCCGCAGGTTGAGCGCCACCACCATGATCCGGCTGTCGTTGCTGTCGTTGCGGAAGCCGGCCGGCAGCACCGACGGGTCGCTGTGGTTGAGCTCCACGTGCAGGGTGCCGCCCTCCTCGCCGACGGGGACCGGCGCGTCGAGACGGCCGTGGGTCACCCGCAGGTCGTCGAGGAGGCGCAGTGCCTGCCGGGCGAACCAGCCGAGCTCGGGGTGGTTGCGCTTGTCCTCCAGCTCACCGATCACGACGAGCGGGAGCACCACGTCGGAGTCGCCGAGGCGCAGCAGCGCACCGGGGTCGGAGAGCAGGACGGAGGTGTCGAGGACGAACGTGCGGCGAGTGGTCACGAGTCGACTCCCGTGGGGCGCGGTCTGCACCCCGGCTCGAAGGCGGCCGGGCCCCGGCACAGGGGCCGGGCACCGGCCCCCTGGGTCGACGAACGCTGTCGCACCAACCGGGCCTCCCGTGGACGGCGAGGTGAGCTCGCCGTCCACTGCGGACGTTAGGCCCGGGAGGTGACAGGAACGTGTCCGGACGACGTCGTGTCACCCTGTCGAGGCACCACGCGCACCAGCCGCATCAGCGGGAGCGGCGGGGCCGGCCGGCGATCAGCGCCCAGGCCAGCGGGACGACCAGCACCGGCCACTGCAGGCGGAGGTCACCCACCCACCACAGGCCGCCCACCAGGAGGACCGCCAGCCAGCCCGCCGTCCACAGCCCCAGGTCGCGGGCCTCCTCGGGGTCGCGGGACGCCATCGGCTCAGGCGGCGCGCAGCTCGCCGGCGACGGCGGCCGGGGTCAGCGGCTCGTCCAGCAGCCGCACGAACCGGTCGGCGACGCGCTGGCCCGCCGGGCGCGCGTCCAGCCACGCCGAGAGCAGGTCGAAGCCCTCGACGTAGGTGGTGGTGTAGGCGCGCCACAGCGGGTGGGTCAGGAAGCGCAGCTGCTGGCGCGCCCGGTCGGCGCTCACCAGCGACCAGCGCTGCAGGTACGCGGCCACCTCGTCGGTGTCGGCGCCCCGGTCGTGCAGGAGGACGGCGGCGTCCTGGCGCACCCGGTTCAGCGGGGCCGCCGCGGCCGCGACCCGCTCGGCCAGGTGCCCGTCGAAGCGCAGCCCCAGGTCACCGAGCACCTCCGCGGCCCAGGGGCCCCAGCCCTCGCCGATCGAGGCCTGCACGCCGAGGTCGGCCAGCCCCTCGGCCATCAGGCACTCCGGGGTGTTGACCAGGAAGACCGTGTGCTCCACCCGGGAGGCCCGCCCGACCAGCCCCTGCTCCTTGCGGCAGTGCTCGGTGTGGTGGCCCGGGTAGGACTCGTGGGCCACCAGGTGCGGCAGCTGCCCCAGGCGGTGCGGCAGGTCGGCGTTGATGGCCACGCGGGAGCGGTAGGCCCCCTCGTAGTAGTTGAAGCCCGACCACGGCTTGTCGGTGACCACCTCGTACCGGACCGTCTCGGCCTCCGGCAGCCCGTACTCCCCGCGGACCTCGTCGCGCAGCGCGCTGGACAGCGCGTGCACCGCCTCGGCCAGCCGCTCGGGCGGGCACTCCTCGCGGCGCCGGTGCTCGGCGTACCGCTCGGCGAGGGGGCCGCTGCCCGGCAGCAGGGCGTCGAGCTCGGTGTGGGCGGCGGCGTAGGCCGCGGGGTCGCCCAGGGTGAGCTCCACCTGGAAGTAGCTGCTCACCTCGTCGAGGAAGGCCACCGGCTCGCCGCTCATCTTCCGCGCGCTGCACTCCAGACCCACCAGCTGGCCGCGCAGGAAGTCCACGCGGTCCGCCGGGAGACCGGAGGCGCCCAGCTCACCCAGCAGCGAGCGGGCCTGGTCGCGCAGGCCCTGCGGGGTGGGCGCCGGCTCGTCCTCCACGGCGGCCCGGATGCGGGGGTCGCCGGTGTAGGCGTCGACGAAGCCGGACTCCAGCCGGTCGAACCGCAGCCCCAGCTCCACGTAGGCCAGGGGGACGTCGAGAGGTCGGGCCGCCATGAGCAGGAGTTTCTCAGCTGCCGAACCGGCGGTGCCGCGCGGCGTAGGCACGCAGGGCGCGGAGGAAGTCCACCCGCCGGAAGTCGGGCCAGTAGACGTCGGTGAAGTGGAACTCCGAGTGCGCGGTCTGCCAGAGCAGGAAGCCCGACAGGCGCTGCTCGCCGCTGGTCCGGATGACCAGGTCGGGATCGGGCTGCCCGCGGGTGTAGAGGTGCTCGGCGATGTGCTCCACGTCGAGCGCGCCGACCAGCTCGTCGAGCGTCGTCCCCCGCTCGGCGTGCTCGGCCAGCAGCGAGCGGACGGCGTCGGCGATCTCCCGTCGTCCGCCGTAGCCGACGGCGAGGTTGACCGTCGCCCCCGGCCGGTCGCGGGTGGTCTCCTCCGCCTGCTTGAGGACGGCGACGGTCTCGGCCGGCAGGAGCTCGAGGGCCCCGACCGGCCGCAGCTGCCAGCGCCGGTCGGGGGCGGCGAGGTCCTCGGCGACGCCCTCGATGATGCGCAGCAGCGGGACCAGCTCGGGTTCGGGCCGGGACAGGTTGTCGGTGGAGAGCAGGAACAGGGTGACCACCTCGACGCCGGCCTCGTCGCACCAGCCGAGGAAGGCGGCGATCTTGTCGGCGCCCCGCCGGTGCCCGGCGTTGGGGTCGTCGAGCCCGATGGCCCGCGCCCAGCGGCGGTTGCCGTCGACGATCACCCCGACGTGGCGGGGGATGTCGGCGCCCACCAGGGCCCGGGCCAGCCGGCGCTCGTAGACCCCGGTGAGGACGTCACGCACCCACTGCCGCACCCCCACGAGGCGTCACCCTAGGCCCCCCGCGCGCACGTCCCGGGTACCCGTCACCGACCTGCGCGAAGGCGGTCCGGAGCGTCGGGCAGCTCACTCCGCGTGCCGCTGCGGGTCCACCTACGTCTGCGTAACCTCGGTCCATGAGCGCTCCCCCCGAGGACCGTGAACCGGTGCGGATCGAGGCGGACGGCGCCGAGGTGCAGGCGCCTCGCGGCCAGGCCGTCGGCGCCGTCCTCGCCGAGGGCGAGCGCGTCGAGCAGACCTGGACGGCGGCGGACTTCGCCGACGACGACTGGGACCACCCCGACACCCGCCCGCGGCTGCGCGGCTGGCTGCACCTGTTCGCGTTCTTCGGTGCGATCGTGGCCGGAGCCGTGCTGGTGCCCCTCGCCGCGGTGCTCGGCGCCCGCTCCGGGTTCTCCGTGGCCGTCTACTGCCTGACCATCTGCGGCCTGTTCGGCATCAGCGCGCTGTACCACCGGCGGCGCTGGTCACCGCGCGGCTGGAAGGTCATGAAGCGGCTCGACCACTCGATGATCTTCCTGTTCATCGCCGGTACGTACACGCCCTTCGCCTTGCTCGCCGTCGACCAGCCGACGGGCTACTGGATCCTCGCCGGGGTCTGGGCCGGCGCGCTCGCGGGCGTCTTCCTCAAGCTGAGCTGGCCGACCGCGCCGCGCTGGGTGGGGGTGCCGCTCTACATCGGGCTGGGCTGGGTGGCCGTCTTCATCCTCACCGACATCCTGCACATCGCCGGGGTGACCTCGCTGGTGCTGCTGGCCGTCGGCGGTGTGCTCTACACCGCCGGCGGTGTCGCGTACGCGGTCAAGAAGCCCAATCCGTGGCCCGGGGTGTTCGGCTACCACGAGGTCTTCCACGCGCTGACGATCGTGGCCGCGATCTGCCACTACATCGCCGTCTACTTCGCTCTCTACAACTCCCCCTTCGTCTGACCTCCGGTCAGACACCGCGGCCAGGTGCCGTGCCCCTGCTGCGTCGAGCCCCACCCCTGCGTCCTCGGGGGAGCCTCCGGCCCCCCGCTCGGCCGCAGCCGCGGCTGCGCCGCGGGTTCCCCCTCGGCCCACCTCCCGTCCAGCTTCGGGGACCCCTCCGGGGCCCCGCTCAGCTGAACGGTGGCCGGTCGTCCAGGCGCACCGAGAACCGGCCGGCGGTGCGCCAGAGGCGGGCCACCAGGTCGCGGTCGGCGTCGGTCACCAGGTTGCCCATCACCCGCAGCGCGAGGGTCATGAGCGCCCGCGACCGCATGCCCACCGGGCCGGCGGCGGGCAGGAACCGCGGCACGGTGAGCAGGCCGGCCAGCCGGCGGGCGATGGAGAACGCCTCGCCGTAGTGCCGCCGCAGGGTCGCCGGCCACGCCGCGGTCCAGTCGTCCTCGTCGAGCAGGCCGACGACGCTGCGCCCGGTCTCCAGGCCGTAGTCGATGCCCTCGCCGTTGAGCGGGTTCACGCAGCCGGCGGCGTCCCCGATGAGCGCCCAGTTCCGCCCGGCGACGTGGGACACCGCCCCGCCCATCGGCAGCAGCGCCGAGGCCGGCGCCTCGACCGGGCCGTCGAGCCGCCAGTCGTCGCGCCGGGCGTCGGCGTAGGTCTCCAGCAGCGCCTTGAGCTGCACCCCCGCCGGCCGCCGGGCGGTGGCCAGCGTGCCGACGCCGATGTTGACCTGCCCCGACGCCGCCCCGAGCGGGAACACCCAGCCGTAGCCGGAGAGCAGCTCGCCCTCGGCCCCGCGCAGCTCCAGGTGGGAGGAGATCCACTCGTCGTCCGCCCGCCCGGACCGCACGTAGCCGCGGGCGGCGACGCCGTAGGCGGTCCCCCGGTGCCACTCCCGGCCGAGCACCCGGCCCAGCGGCGAGCGGGCGCCGTCGGCGACGACCAGCCGGCGGCACCCCACGGTCACCGCGTCGTCGCCGACCTCGAAGACGACCCCGGTCACCCGGTCGCCGTCCCGCTCGACGTCGACCGCGCGGGCGCCCTCCAGCGGGGTGGCGCCGTCGTGCAGGGCCACGTCGCGGATCCGCGCGTCGAGCTCCGTGCGGGGCACCGCGCTGCCGTGGGCGGGGAACTCCCCGCCGGGCCAGGGCAGCTGCCACTCGTGGCCGAACCCGGCGGCGCGCAGCCCGCGGTTGCGGGCGTGGCCCCGCGCCCAGTCGCCCAGGCCGAGGCGGTCGAGCTCGGCCATCGCGCGTGGCGTCAGGCCGTCCCCGCAGGTCTTGTCGCGGGGGAAGACCGCGGCGTCGGCGAGCAGCACCTCGTGCCCGGCGCGGGCCGCCCAGGCCGCGGCCGCAGCGCCCGCCGGTCCGGCTCCGACGACCAGGACGTCGGTCGCGGTCGGGGCAGCGGCGTCGGCGGTCACCCGGCCAGTGTCCCTGGTCGGGACGACGCGCCGGCGGCGTCCTCAGCCGAACAGCGGGAAGCGCTCGGCCGCCGTCCCCAGTGCGGCCCGGTCCTCCGCGGTCAGCGGCTCGCGCCCGGTGCCGCGCCGGGCCGCGGTGGCGTCGTCCCACGCGGCCGGCAGCGGCCCACCCAGCAGCCCCTCCAGCACCCGGCGGACCTCAGCCAGCGGCGCCGCGGCCGGCCCCGGTCTGTCCAGGTGCACGACCAGGTCCAGGTGGTGGACGGCGGCCTCGACGACGAGCGTGGACACCAGGTCCGCGACCGTGAGGGTCGCCCCCTGCGTGCGGACGACGTCGTCGGCGCCCACCCGTCCGGCGGCCACGACGACGGCGGCCGCGGCCTCGGCGTACCGGCGCTGCACGGCTCCCAGGCCGCCCTGGAGGCTGGCCGCCGCGCGGGTGTTCCACAGCTCGTCCTCGTCGTCGGGCGCGGGCGGACGCCAGGCCCGCCAGTAGTCGACGGCGGTGGTGTCCGCCCGGCCCGGCGCCGGGCTGTGCAGGGCGACCAGGGCCCGGCGGGCGTCGCTGAGCAGGTGGAACCCCAGGTCGACCGGCGTCCAGCCGGCACACCCGGTCGGCTGCCAGCCCTCCCCGGCGCTCAGCGACGACAGCACCCGGGACAGGTCGGTGTAGGCGGTGCGCAGCAGGTCGACCGGGTCGGGCACCCGGCCAGCCTGGCAGAGCTCACTCGGTGCGGGGACCCCGCGCGCGGACCTCCTCCACCGCGGCCATCGCGTCGCGCAGCTCGGCCAGCCACGCCTCGGCGTGCTCGCCGACGAGGCGGACCGCCCAGACCAGGGCCTCGGAGCGCGACCGGGCGACCCCGGCGTCGACCAGGGTGTCGAGCACCAGGCGCTCGGGCTGCCGGAGCCGGGTCATCACCGGCACCGACAGGTTGGTGAAGACCTCGCGGGCGTCGCCGCAGGCCGCGCCCCAGGCCACCGACCGGCCGTAGCGGGCCTGCGCGGCGTCGGCGATCGCCATCCGCTGCTCGCGGGTCTCCTCCCGGAAGCGGGCGATCCGGCCGGCGCGGGCGGCCGCCGCGTCACCCTCGCCGGGCGCCGGCTCGGGCAGGGTGCCGACGACGGTGATCTCGTCGCGGTCGACGGCCAGCTCCACGGGCCCGGTGAACCAGCCGTCGGGCAACCGGCCGGCGAACCACCCGGCCACCTCGGCGCGTTCCACGGGGGGCGGCGCGTCGGGGCCGCGACCGCGGCCGCCCGGACCGCGCCCGCGGAAGCCGCGCATGCCGGCGAACGGTGAGTCGGAGAAGCGGGAGTGGTGTCCGTGCACGACGACCTCCAGGCGGCGTGGTGATTACACGCTTGCAGCGTAAGACGCCGCGGTGCGCTCAGGAAGGGCTGAGCGCTGCGCTCAGGGCGGACACGTCGGTCACCGGTGCGGTGCACACGAAGCCCCGGCACACGTAGGCAGCGGGCCGCCCGTCGACGAGCGGACGGCCGGCCAGGAGCGGCACCCCGGGCGCGTCCGGCTCGCCGGCGACCACGACCGCGCCGGGGCTGGTCGCCGCCCGCGCTGCCGCCTCCAGCGCGTCCCGCTCCGGCCCCGCCGGACCGCTCACCGCCACCTCCACCGGGCCGGCGAGCAGCGCCTCCCCCACGGCCGCGGCCCACCCGACGGCGCGCGGCGCCCGGGTGAGCAGGGGCGCAAGGGAGCCGACCGCCGCCGCACCCAGCTCCCGGTGCCGGGGGGACCCGGCCAGCGCGGCGTAGGTCACCGCGGCGCCCGCCGCGGCTGCCATCCCCGCGGGGGTGGGCCCGTCGGTGGGGTCGAACGGCCGGTGCACGAGCGCCTCGGCGTCGGCGGCGGTGTCGTGCCAGCCGTCGGCGTCGATGAACTGCTCGGCGACGACGTCGAGCAGGTCTCCGGCGAGCTCCAGCCAGCGCCCCTCCGCCGTGGCCTGGTGCAGCGCCAGCAGGCCCTCGGCGAGGTCCCCGTAGTCCTCGAGCACGCCGGCGGGGGCGCCCGCGACGCCGTCCCGCGAGGCCCGCCGCAGCCGCCCGTCGACCCAGTGCACGTCGGCCACGAGTCCGGCGGCCCGGCGGGCGGCCGCGACCGACCGCTGGTCGCCGGTGAGCGCACCGTGGTCGGCCAGCGCCGCGATCGCCAGTCCGTTCCACGCGGTCACGACCTTGTCGTCGCGGGCCGGCTGCGGACGGCGGGCGCGCGCCGCACCCAGCCGGTCGCTCACGGAGGCCAGCCGGGCGGTGTCCTCGGGGTCCCGGAGCAGCTGCAGGGTCGACGTCCCGTGCTCGAAGGTGCCGCGCGCCGTCACCTCGAACACCTCCGCGGCCCACCGGCCGTCGTCCTCACCGAGGACCTCGACGAGCTGCGCGGGGGTCCACACGTAGGTGAGCCCCTCGACGCCCTCGGTGTCGGCGTCGAGGGCGGAGGCGAAGCCGCCCTCTGCGGTGCCGAGGTCCCGGACCAGGAAGGCGGCCGTCCGGTCCGCGACCCGACGGGCCCACGGCTCCCCGGTCGCCCGCCACAGGTGCACGTACACCCGCAGCAGCAGGGCGTTGTCGTAGAGCATCTTCTCGAAGTGCGGCACGACCCACCGCTCGTCGACGGAGTAGCGGGCGAAGCCGCCGGCGAGCTGGTCGTGGATGCCGCCACGGGCCATGGCCTCGAGCGTGCCGCGGGCCATGCGCAACGCCGCGGGGTCCCCGGCGCGGGCGGAGGCGCGGAGCAGGAACTCCAGCAGCATGGACGGCGGGAACTTCGGCGCCCCGCCGAAGCCACCCCAGCGCTCGTCGTAGCCGTCGGCCAGCGCGGTGACGGCGGCGTCGAGGTCCCCGGCCGTCACGGGGGTGGGGGCGCCGAGCTCGAGGCGGGAGGAGATGGCCTCGACGATCCGCGTGCCCGCCGACTCCAGCTCCTGCCGCCGGGTGCGCCAGGCGTCGGAGACCGCCGACAGCACCTGCCGGAACGCGGGCATGCCGTGCGCCGGCCGGGGCGGGAAGTAGGTGCCGCAGTAGAAGGGCCGCCCGTCGGGCGTGGTGAACACCGTCATCGGCCAGCCGCCGGAGCCGGTCAGGGCCTGGGTGGCGGTCATGTAGACGCCGTCGACGTCCGGCCGCTCCTCGCGGTCGACCTTCACGCAGACGAAGTCGGCGTTCATCTGCGCCGCCGTCGCGTCGTCCTCGAAGGACTCGTGCGCCATGACGTGGCACCAGTGGCACGCGGCGTAGCCGACCGAGACCAGCACCGGGACGTCGCGCTCCCGCGCCTCGGCGAACGCCGCGTCCCCCCACTCCCGCCAGTCGACGGGGTTGTCCGCGTGCTGGAGCAGGTAGGGACTGGTGGCGGTCGCGAGTCGGTTGGGCACGGGCGAGGGGTACCCCGCCAGGTCACGCAGCGCACATGTGCCACAGCTTGTCGAGCAGGCGCGCCGCTCTCTGGTCAGATCGTGATGACGGAAACGGGCATCTTTCGTCGTCTCTCCACGCAGCGGACCCTGGTGACACCTACGCGCTTCGGCGGATTCTCACGACGTCCACACCGAACTCGCAGGAGGTTCCCATGACCCGGACCCGCATCCTCGTCGCCCTCGTCGCGGCTCTCGCCGCGCTGGGTGTGATCGCCCCCGCCGCCGCCAGCGCCAGCCCCTACTGCGGCATCACCTGGGGGTCGCAGCCGAAGTCGCTGCACCCCACCGAGCCCGGCGACGACCTCGTGTCCGGCGTCCGGGCGGGGCGGCACGCCTGCTTCGACCGGGTCGTCGTCGACGTCGCCGAGGTGTCCGGCTTCGACGCCTGGTCGGTGCGCTACGTGCCGGCGGTCCGGCAGGAGGGCAGCGGCGTCACCGTCCCGCTCCGGGGCGGCGCGGCGTTGCAGGTGACGCTCGGCGCGGCGGCCTACGACGAGAACGGCGACCCGACGTACTCGCCGGCCAACCCGCGCGAGCTGGTCGACGTCCGTGGCTACTCGACCCTGCGCCAGGTGCGGTGGCTGGACTCCTTCGAGGGCCGGACCGGCCTCGGCATCGGCACCCGGGCGAAGCTGCCGTTCCGCGTGTTCCTGGTCGAGGGGGGTTCCGCGCACGTCGACCGGCTCGTCATCGACGTGGCGCACCGCTGGGAGCAGTGACCGCCCGCCGTCCCCGGCCCGCCGGGGACGGTCCGGTACCCGGCAGCGGCCGGCCGGTCAGCCCCTCGGGGCCCCCGGCCGGCCGTCGTCGTCCCGGCGCGGCGGCTCGATGGCCAGCGGCGCCCGGCGCAGGGTGTCCAGCAGCTCCTGGCCCGGCTCCTTGCGCTCCTCGAGCAGCTCGGCCGGGGTGTCCGGGACGACGACCCGCGGGCCCTCGTCGGCCGGGTCGAAGCTGCGGGGCAGCCGCTTGAGGTGCCCACTCATCGACTTCACCAGCAGCGCGGTGGCGATGAGCAGCAGCACGATGAGCAGCAGGCCGATCGGGCCGGCCTTGCCGACGTCGGAGGGCAGCTGCTCGTCGTTGGCGGCGAGCACCACGGAGGCGAGTGCGGGGCTCATCGGACGGTCACCTCGCTGCGGACGCCGGCGAACAGGTCGTCCTCGGGCACCGGCGAGTCGACGACCGACCGGGCCAGCTCGTAGTCCTCGGTGGGCCACACCTTCTGCTGGACCTCCAGCGGGCAGGCGAACCACCGGCCGTTGGGGTCGATCTGGGTCGCGTGCGCGATGAGCGCGGCGTCCCGGACGGCGAAGTACTCGGCGCAGTCCACCTTGGTGGTGACGCGGTGGGACATGTCGCGGTCCGGGTCCCAGTTCTCCAGCCACTCCGCGTAGGGGGACTCGTGGCCCGAGGCGATGATGGCCTCGTGCAACGCCCGCGTGCGGGGCAGCGTGAAGCTCATGTGGTAGTAGAGCTTCAGCGGCTGCCAGGGCTCCCCGAGCTCGGGGTAGCGGTCGGGGTCCCCGGCGGCGTCGAAGGCGTGCACGGAGACCTCGTGGGTCTTGATGTGGTCCGGGTGGGGGTATCCGCCCCGCTCGTCGTAGGTCGTGATGACGTGCGGCTTGAACCGGCGGATGAGCTCCACCAGCGGCGCCGCCGCCTCCTCGGTGGGCACGAGCGCGAAGCAGCCCTCCGGCAGCGGCGGCAGCGGGTCGCCCTCGGGCAGGCCGGAGTCGACGAAGCCGAGGAACTCCTGCTCGATGCCGAGGATCTCCCGCGCCCGGTCCATCTCCTCGACCCGGATCTGCGGCAGCCGCTCCCAGACCTCCGGCCGGTCCAGCGCCGGGTTGAGCACGGAGCCGCGCTCGCCTCCGGTGCAGGTCGCCACCATCACGCGGACGCCCTCCGCGACGTACTTCGCCATCGTCGCGGCGCCCTTGCTCGACTCGTCGTCGGGGTGGGCGTGCACGGCGAGCAGGCGCAACGGGTCTGCTTCGGTCACCGGGACATCATCCCCCGTCCGGAGGGGGCCCCGCCGCTCCCGGACCAACCGATCGGGTGGACGTGGCACGCGTCACCCGCCGGGACCGGGTCGTTCGGACCCCGCGCGCACGCGGAGAGTGGAACACCCCGCCCTGGGACGGTGTTACGTTGACCGTTCTGAACGCGGCCGTTCCCCAGACGGGGGGCGGCCACCGACATTTCAGGAGCAGCGCCGTGTCCACCCCGACTGACGAGCAGCACCAGGGCGTCTGGCTGACCCAGGAGGCCCACGACCGGCTGAAGGCCGAGCTCGACCAGCTGGTGGCGGGCCGTCCGGCGATGGCCGCCGAGATCAACGCCCGCCGTGAGGAGGGCGACCTCCGCGAGAACGGCGGGTACCACGCCGCCAAGGACGAGCAGGGCAAGCAGGAGGCCCGCATCCGCCAGCTGACCGACCTGCTGCGCACCGCGAAGGTCGGCGCCGCGCCGACGACGGCCACCCACGCCGCGACCGGCACCGTCATCACGATCCGCTTCCAGGGCGACGAGGAGACCGAGAAGTTCCTCCTCGGCTCCCGGGAGATCGCCGGCACCACGGGGCTGCAGGTCTACTCGCCCGAGTCGGCCCTCGGGTCGGCCATCCTCGGCGCGGCGCCGGGGGCGACGGTCACCTACCAGGCGCCCAACGGCCGGGACATCACCGTCGAGGTCGTCGCGGTCGAGCCCTTCGTCCCCTGACCGGGGGCTCCCCCGTGCCCCGTCCCGTCCGCTCCCGGCGGGCGGAGAACACCGCGTTCGCCTGCGTCCACTGCGGCTCCCCGGTGCCGGCCAACACCGACGGGCACTACCGCAACCACTGCCCCGTGTGCCTGTGGTCGCTGCACGTCGACGACCTGCCCGGCGACCGGGCGAGCGGGTGCCGGGCGCCCATGGAGCCCATCGGCCTGGTGGAGAAGTCGGGCAAGGGTTGGCAGGTGGTCCACCGCTGCACGGCGTGCGGCCACCGCCAGCCCAACCGGCTGGTCCGCGAGGGCGAGGGCCCCGACGACCTCGACGTCGTTCTCGGGCTGCCCTGGTTGTGACCGCCTGACCCGAGCGGAGTGCCACGGCGCGGGGAACGCGCCCCTGGCACTCCGCTCGCGTCGTCGTCAGGTGCCCTGCAGCAGCCCGCGGCGGCGGAGCAGCGGCGTCGGGTCGGCGTCCCGGCCGCGGACGGCGCGGAAGGCCTCCAGCGGGTCCACCGACCCGCCCACCGACAGCAGCCGCTCCCGGAAGACCTCGCCGTTCTCCCGGCGCAGGCCCCCGTTCTCGCGGAACCACTCGACGGTGTCCGCGTCGAGCACCTCCGACCAGATGTAGGAGTAGTAGCCGGCCGCGTAGCCCCCGGCGAACACGTGCTGGAAGTACGTCGTCCGGTACCGCGGCGGCACCAGGTCGTAGGCGACGCCGGCGGACGCCAGCGCGGCCCGCTCGAACTCCGCCGGGTCGCCGATCCCGGTCTCCGGGGTGATCCGGTGCCAGGCCTGGTCGAGCAGGGTCGCGGCCAGGTACTCCAGGGTCGCGAACCCCTCGCCCCACAGCCGGGCCGCCTCGATGGCCTCGACGACGCTGGCCGGCAGCGGCTCGTCGGTCTCGACGTGCCGGGCGTAGCCCCCGAGCACCTCGGGCCACAGCGCCCACATCTCGTTGACCTGGCTCGGGAACTCCACGAAGTCCCGCGGGACGGCGGTGCCGGCGAACCGCGGGTAGGTGACCGCCGAGCTCAGCCCGTGCAGGGTGTGCCCGAACTCGTGGAACAGCGTGTTCACCTCGTCGAGGGTGAGCAGGGTCGGACGACCGTCGGCGGCCCGGGTCACGTTGAGGTTGTTCACGACAACCGGTCGCGTGCCGAGCAGCCGCGACTGGGTGACGAACGAGCTCATCCACGCCCCGCCGCGCTTGCCCTCGCGGGCGAAGAAGTCGCCCAGGTAGAGGCCGATGGTCTGCCCGTCGGCGTCGGTGACCTCCCAGACCCGGACGTCGGGGTGGTAGCCGGCGAGGTCCGGGCGCGGGGTGAACCGGTAGCCGTAGAGCAGCTCGGCGGCGCGGAAGACCCCGTCGACCAGCACGCGGTCCAGCTCGAACCAGGGCCGCAACGCCGCCGTGTCGACCGCGTAGCGCTCGGCCCGCACCCGCTCGCTGTAGAAGGCCCAGTCCCACGGCGCGAGGTCGGTCACCCCGTCGCGGGCGGCGACCTCCGCGAGCGCGGCCGCCTCGGCCTGCGCGTTGGCCAGCGCCGGGCCCACCATCGAGCCGAGCATCGCGTCGACCGCCTCGGTGCTGGCGGCGGTCTGGTCGGCGAGCACCAGGTCGGCATGGGTGGCGAAGCCCAGCAAGCGCGCCCGCTCGGCCCGCAGCCGGGCGATCCGCGCCGCGACCGGGCCGTTGTCGTGCTCCCCGGACGACGCCCGGCCCACCGAGGCCTCGAAGACCCGCTGCCGCAGCGACCGGTTGCGCAGCTTGGCCAGCACCGGCTGCCCGGTGGGCAGCAGCAGCGGGATCAGGAACCCCTCGGTGCCGCGGTCGGCGGCCGCCCGGGCCGCCGCCGCGACCTCCTCGTCGCCGAGACCGTCGAGTTCTGCGACGTCGCGCACGACCACCGCGGCGGCCTCGGTGGCAAGCTGCAGGTTCTGCCCGAACGTGGTCGACAGGGCCGAGAGCTCCTGGTTGAGCTCCGACAGCCGGGCCCGCCCCGCGTCGTCCAGCCGGGCGCCGGAGAGGACGAAGTCCAGGTGGTAGCGCTCGACGAGCCGCACCGCCTCGGCGTCGAGCCCCGCCTCGTGCCGGCCGGCGTGGACCGCGTCGATGCGGGCGAACAGCGCCGGGTCCAGGCGTAGCGCGTCGGAGTGCGCGGACTCCAGCGGTGCGAGCTCGCGCTCGATCTCGCGCAGCCGGTCCGAGGACACCGACGAGGCGAGGTTGTGGAACACCGCCCCGGCCCGGCGGTAGAGCCGGCCGGAGCGCTCCAGCGCCACCACGGTGTCGTCGAACGTCGGCGCCTCGGCCGACCCGACGATCGCGGCGACCTCGGCCCGCTGCTCGGCCATCCCGGCCAGCAGCGCCTCGCGGCAGTGCTCGAGGGTGATCGCCGCGAACGGCGGCAGCTGCAACGGCAGCTCGGACGGCTCCAGCAGCGGGTTGTCGGCGGACGGGACGGCGGCGGTGGTCTCGGTGGCGCTCATCGCCGCCCACTGTGTCACTGCGGTGCCACCGGACCGCACCGCGGCCAGGTGCCGTCCTGCGGGTGAGCCGGGCCCCCTGCCCCGGCCGGCAGATCGTCCTGACCCTCGCCTGCCGGCGGCTCGCGCCCATCCCCTGACGCGAGCCGCCGGAGGTCAGCGGCTGGCGGTGCGCATGTACGCCCGGACCGACAGCGGCACGAACACCGCGAGGATCACGACCGTCCAGATGACCGTGTAGAGCACCGGGTTCTGCAGCGACCAGGCATCGGGCGCCGGGGCCCCCGGCACGGTGTTGCCGAACAGGTCGCGCGCCGCCTGCACCACCGCCGACACCGGGTTCCACTCCGCGAAGGTGCGCAGCACCGAGGGGAAGGTCTCCAGCGGCACGAAGGTGTTCGCGACGAAGGTCAACGGGAAGATCACGATGAAGCTCGCGTTGTTGACCACCTCCGGCGTGCGGACGAGCAGACCGACCAGCGCCATCAGCCAGGAGATGCCGAAGGCGAACACCAGCAGGAGGAGGAAGCCCCCGATCGCCTCGGGCACCGACGTGTGGATGCGCCACCCCACCACCAGCCCGGTCAGCGCCATCACCGCGATCGAGATGACGTTGAGCCCGAGGTCGGCGACCGTGCGCCCGACCAGCACCGAGGAGCGCGACATGGGCAGTGACCGGAACCGGTCGATCAGCCCCTTCTGCAGGTCCTCCGCGAGGCTCGCCCCCGTGATGGTGCTGCCGAACACCACCGTCTGGGCGAAGATCCCCGGCAGCAGGAACTCCGCGTAGCTGACCCCGCCGGGCACCTGGATGGCGCCACCGAACACGTAGCGGAACAGCAGCACGAACATGATCGGCGACAGCGTCGCGAACACGAGCAGGTCCGGGACGCGCTTGACCTTGATCAGGTTGCGCCGGGTGATGGTGGCGCTGTCGGCCAGCGTCTGCGCGAGCGTGCTGCTCATCGGGCACCTCCTCCGGTCCGCGCCGGCGTCCGGTCACCGGGACCGCGGGCGTCGGCCGCGGCGTTCGTCGTCTCCTCGGCCGCGTGGCCGGTGAGGGTGAGGAACACGTCGTCGAGGTCGGGGCGGCGCAGCCCGATGTCGAGCACCTCGACCGCGGTGCCCTCGAGCAGCCGCAGCGCCTCCGCGAGGTCGTCGGTACCGCCGCTGACCGGCAGGGACAGCCGGCGGGTCGACTCGTCCAGCTGCGGTTCGTCGACCGCCAGCGGGCGCAGCCGGCCGGCCGCCTCCTTGAGCTCCCCGGCGTCACCGACGGTCAGCTCCAGTCGCTGGCCGCCGACCTGCGCCTTCAGCTGGTCGGCGGTGCCGCGGGCGATCACCCGGCCGCGGTCGATGACCACCATCCGGTCGGCCAGCCGGTCGGCCTCCTCCAGGTACTGGGTGGTCAGCAGGATCGTCGTCCCGCCGCCGGCGAGGTCGGCGATGAACTCCCACATCGACAGCCGGCTGCGCGGGTCCAGGCCCGTGGTCGGCTCGTCGAGGAACAGCACCCGCGGTCGGGCGATCAGCGAGGCGGCGATGTCCAGCCGCCGGCGCATGCCACCGGAGTAGGTCTTGGCCGGGCGGTCGGCCGCACCGGTCAGGTCGAACCTCTCCAGCAGCTCACCGGCCCGCGAGCGGGCCTCGCGGCGGCCCAGCCGGTACAGCCGGCCCACCATCTCCAGGTTCTCGAACCCGGTCAGGTACTCGTCGACGGCGGCGTACTGGCCGGTCAGCCCGATGCAGGCGCGCACCGCGTCGGCGTCGTGCACCACGTCGAGGCCGACCACCTCCGCCCGCCCGGCGTCCGCGCGCAACAGCGTGGTGAGGATGCGCACCACCGTCGTCTTGCCCGCGCCGTTCGGACCGAGGAGCCCGAGGACGGAACCCTCGGCCACGGTCAGGTCCACCCCGTCGAGGGCCGTGGTCGCGCCGAAGCGCTTCACCAGCCCCTCGACGACTATCGCGTCGGTCATGAGGGGCACGCTAGGGCCGGGTGCCGACACTCTCCGACTGCTTTTCGGCCCGCCCGGGCCCCGTGCGCGACGCGCTGGTCCACGACTCTCCCCACCTCGTCCGCGTCCCGCCGGGTGCGGGACACGAGGGGTGGACTGCCCGGAGCGGCAGAACTCGTCGTCAGCCGGTGGTGACCGCGTAGCCGGCCCGGTCCAGGCGGGCGAGGACCTCCTCGGCGTGCTCGGGGCCCCGGGTCTCCAGGACGACGAACACCTCCACCTCACCGAGGTCCAGCCGGGTCGCCGTCCGCTCGTGCTCGACCTCCAGCACGTTGGCCCCGACGTCGGCCAGCTCGGTGAGCACGGCCGCCAGCGACCCCGGCCGGTCGGGCACCCGCAGCCGCAGCCGCAGGTAGCGGCCGGCCGCGGCCATGCCGTGCTGAACCACCTTGAGCAGCAGGACCGGGTCGATGTTGCCGCCGGAGACGACGGCCACCACCGGCGGCCGGAACGCCGCGGGGTCGGCCAGCACGGCGGCCACCGCGGCGGCGCCCGCGGGCTCGACGACGAGCTTGGCCCGCTCCAGGCAGAACAGCAGCGCGCGGGAGAGGTCCTCCTCGGTGACCGTGCGCACCTCGTCGACCAGGTCGCGGACGTGGGCGAGGGTCAGCTCGCCCGGAGCCCCGACGGCGATGCCGTCGGCCATCGTGGCCATCCCGTCGAGCGCGACCGGGCGGCCGGCGGCCAGCGAACCGGGGAACGCCGCGGCCTCGGCGGCCTGGACGGCGACCACCCGGACGTCGGGACGGCGGTCCTTGACCGCCGCCGCCACCCCGGAGACCAGGCCACCGCCGCCGGTGCACACCACGACCGTGGCGACGTCGGGGCACTGGTCGAGCACCTCGAGCCCGACCGTGCCCTGCCCGGCGATGACGTCGGGGTGGTCGAACGGGTGGATGAAGACCGCACCGCTGCGCTCGGAGTGCTCGATCGCCGCGGCCATGGCCTCGGTGAGGTCGTGCCCGGCCAGGCGCGCGTCGGCGCCGTACCCGCGGGTCGCGGCCACCTTGGGCAGCGGGGCGGACTCCGGCATGAACACCGTCGCCCGGATCCCGAGCAGCTGCGCGGCCAGCGCCACCCCCTGGGCGTGGTTGCCCGCACTGGCGGCGACGACCCCGCGGGCGCGCTCCTCGGGCGACAGCCGGGCCAGCCGCGTGTACGCGCCGCGGATCTTGAACGAGCCGGTGCGCTGCAGGTTCTCGCACTTGAGCCACACCGGCCCACCCACCCGGCCGGCCAGGGCACGGGAGTGCTCCAGCGGCGTGTGCCGCACGACCCCGTCGAGCAGCGCCGCCGCGGCGGCGATCTCCGCCCCGGCGAGCAGGGGCACCTCGTGCGCGACCATGCCGGGATCCTCCCAGGCGGGTGCGCAGGTGGGGGCCCTCGAACGGGTGCCCAGCGTCGCACCGTCGTCGTACCGTGGCTGGGGTGACGGACCCTGGCGCCTTCGCCTCCGCTCCCCCCGCTCCGACGACCCTCGGCGAGCTCCGCGACAGCGGTGCCGCCTTCCGGCCGGTCAAGGCCGAGATCCGCGCCAACCTGCTCGCCCGGCTCGGCGCCGGCGAGCCCAGCCTGCCGGGCATGGTGGGCTTCGAGGACACCGTCGTCCCCGAGGTCGAGCGCGCCCTCATCGCCGGGCACGACCTCGTGCTGCTCGGCGAGCGCGGCCAGGGCAAGACCCGGCTGATCCGCACCCTGGTCAGTCTGCTCGACGAGTGGACGCCGGTGCTGGCCGGCAGCGAGCTCAACGAGCACCCGCTGCACCCGATCAGCGTCTGGGCGCACCGGCAGATCGCCGAGCACGGCGACGCCACCCCGGTCGGCTGGCTGCACCGCAGCGAGCGCTTCGGGGAGAAGCTGGCCACGCCCGACACCAGCGTCGGTGACCTCATCGGCGACGTCGACCCGATCAAGGTCGCCGAGGGCCGCACCCTGGGTGACCCGGAGACGGTGCACTACGGCCTGGTGCCGCGCACCAACCGCGGCATCTTCAGCGTCAACGAGCTGCCCGACCTCGCCGAGCGCATCCAGGTCGCGCTGCTCAACGTGCTGGAGGAGCGCGACATCCAGATCCGCGGCTACCGGGTGCGGCTGCCGCTGGACCTGCTGCTGGTGGCCAGCGCCAACCCCGAGGACTACACCAACCGCGGGCGGATCATCACCCCGCTCAAGGACCGCTTCGGCGCCGAGGTCCGCACCCACTACCCGATCGAGCTCGCCGACGAGATCCGGCTGCTGCGCCAGGAGGCGCACACCAGCTGGCTGGGCACGGCCGGCGACGGGCACCTCGACACCCCGGTCATCCCCGAGCACCTGGCCGAGATCGTCGCCCGGTTCACCCGGCTGGTCCGCGAGTCCAGCCACGTCGACCAGCGCTCCGGCGTCAGTGCCCGGTTCGCGATCGCGGGCCTGGAGACGGTGGCGGCCTCCGCCGTCCGCCGGGCCGCGGTCGCCGGGGAGACCCGGCCGGTGGCGCGGGTGGTGGACCTGCCCAGCGTCGTCCCGGCCAGCCGAGGCAAGGTCGAGTTCGCCGACTCCGGCGCCGACCCGGACGACGAGCGGGAGCTGGAGATCCTCGAGCACCTGCTGCGCCAGGCGACCGCGCAGACCTTCCGCGCCCGCTGCGCCGGCCTGGACCTGACCGGCCTGCAGGAGCACTTCACCGGCGGGGAGACCGTCGAGTCCGGGGAGCTGGTGCCGGCCGCGGCGCTGCTGGGCCAGCTCGGCACCATCCCGAGGCTGGCCGAGCTGCTGGGCCGGCTGGGGGTGCCCGAGGGCGAGCAGTCGGCCGAGCAGGCCGCCGCCGCGGTGGAGTTCGCCCTGGAGGGGCTGTACCTCACCCGTCGGCTGGCCAAGGACACCGACGGCACCCGCACGGTGTACGGGGCCTGAGGTGGTGCGCAGGCCCGGGAAGGGCTACCGGTACGGGCGCTGGCGGGGCGGGCCCGACCCGCTGGCCCCGCCCTACGACCTGGGCAGTGCCGTCGACGAGATCGGCGACTCCGTGCTCGGCGGCAGTGGCGTGCGCGAGGCGCTGCGCGAGCTGCTCCGGCGCGGCATGGACGGCCGCCGCGGTCTCGACGAGCTGCGCCGGTCGGTGCGCGAGCGGCTGCGCCAGGCCCGCACGGCCGGGCGCATGGACGGCACGCTGCAGGAGGTCCGCGAGCTGCTGGACCGCGCCGTCGAGGCCGAGCGGCGGGAGCTGTTCCCCGACCCGGACGACATGGCCCGCCTCAAGGAGGCCGAGCTCGACGCGCTGCCCGAGGACACCGCGGGCGCCGTCCGCGCGCTCAAGGACTACGAGTGGCGCTCGGCGGAGGCCCGCCAGGCCTACGAGCAGATCCAGGACCTCCTGCGCCGGGAGGTGCTCGACAGCTCCTTCACCTCGATGAAGCAGGCGCTGGAGAACGCCACCGAGCAGGACATGCAGGCGGTCAAGGACATGGTCGCCGACCTCTCGCAGCTCATCGACGCGCACAACCGCGGCGAGGACACCGACGAGCAGTTCGAGCAGTTCATGCAGAAGCACGGCCAGTTCTTCCCGGACGACCCGCAGTCGATCGAGGAGCTCATCGACTCCCTCGCCCGCCGCGCCGCCGCCCAGGAACGGATGATGGCCGGCCTCTCCCCCGAGCAGCGGGCCGAGCTGGCCGACCTCATGGCCCAGACGATGGCCGACATGGGGCTGGCCAGCGAGATGGCGCACCTGCAGGACGCCCTCCGCCAGGCCCGGCCCGACCTGCCGTGGGGCCAGCGCGGCCAGGTGCCCGACGGCGAGCAGTCCCTGGGCCTCGGCGACGCGACCAGCGCCGTGGCCGAGCTCGCCGACCTGGAGGCGCTGTCCAACCAGCTCTCCCAGGGCTACGCCGGCGCCTCGCTGTCCGACGTCGACGAGGAGCTGCTGGAGCGGGCGCTGGGCCGGCCGGCCGTCGACGACCTCGCCGCCCTGCGCCAGATGGAGCGCGAGCTGGAGCGGCAGGGCTACCTGAACCGCTCCGACGGCAAGCTCGAGCTCTCTCCCAAGGCGGTCCGGCGACTGGGCGCGACCGCGCTGCGGCGGGTGTTCGCCCAGCTGGACGCCACCGGCCGGGGCGAGCACGACGTCGCCGACGCCGGCGCGGCCGGGGAGCTCACCGGCAGCTCGCGGGAGTGGCAGTTCGGCGACGAGCAGCCGCTGGACGTCGTCCGGACGGTGAAGAACGCCGTCCTGCGCACCGCGCACGAGCCGCACGTCGAGGGCCGGCGGGCGGTCCGGATCGCCGTCGAGGACTTCGAGGTCGTCGAGACCGAGCGGCGCACCGGCGCGGCGGTGGCCCTGCTGGTCGACCTCTCCTACTCGATGGCGCTGCGCGGCACGTGGGGCGCGGCCAAGTCGACGGCGATGGCGCTGCACTCGCTGGTCACGACCCGCTTCCCGCAGGACGCGATCCAGATCATCGGGTTCTCCTCCACCGCGCAGGTGCTGCGCCCGGAGACCCTCGCGGAGCTGTCGGTGGACACCCTGCAGGGCACCAACCTGCAGCACGGGCTGATGCTGGCCCGGCGGTTCCTCGCCCGGCACCGGGACGCCGAGCCGGTGGTGCTGGTGGTGACCGACGGGGAGCCCACCGCCCACCTGGAGGACGACGGGACGCCGTTCTTCTGCTGGCCGCCGATGCCGGAGACGATCGCGCGCACCGTGGCCGAGGTGGAGCGGGTGGCCCGGTCCGGCGCGACGATGAACGTGTTCGCCCTCGACCCGGAGCCGGGCCTGGTGCACTTCGTCCACGACATCACCCAGCGGGCCGGCGGCCGGGTGTTCACCCCCGACAGCGAGCGGCTGGGCGAGTACGTCGTCGCCGACTACCTGCGGACGCGGCGGGGCCGTCGGGCACGCTGAGCCCGGCCGGCGGCGGGCGCTGAGTTCCGGCGCCGTGGCCGGTCGTAGAGGCGTGACCGGGTACGTGCAGACCGAGGACGGCGTCCGGATCGCCTACGACCGGGAGGGCGCCGGGCAGCCGTTGGTCCTCGTCGGCGGCGCGGGGCAGTTCCGCGCCGTCGACCCCGACACCCGCGCGCTGACCTCCGAGCTGGCGGCGCGCGGCTTCGACGCCGTCCACTACGACCGCCCCGGCCGCGGCGACAGCGGCGGCGTCCCGCCGTTCGGGCTGGCCGGCGAGGTCGCCGCGATCCGTGCCCTGCTCGAGCTGGTCGGCGGCCGGGCGTGGCTCTACGGGAGCTCCTCGGGGGGCGCGATCGCCCTGGCAGCAGCGGCCCAGGTGCCGGGCGTGCAGCGCCTCCTGCTCTGGGAGGTGCCCCTCGACGAGGAGCTGGGCAGCGGCGGGGCCGAGTACCTGGCCGCCGTGCGGGCGCTGGTGGCCGCCGACGACCGGGAGGGGATCTGGCGGCTGTACACCGACGGCATGCCGCCGGAGTGGTTCGAGGAGATGCGCGCCGGCCCGCACTGGCCGCTGTTCGAGCGGATGGCACCGGCCCTCGAGGCCGACGCCGAGGCGCTGGCGTGGACCCAGTCGGCACCGAGGCGGCAGTTGTGGGCGTCGGTGACCGCCCCCACCGTGGTCCTGCTCGGCACCGAGACCTTCCCGTTCATGGCCGACGCCGCCGACTCCATCGTCGGCGCGCTGCCCACCGCCGAGCGCGCGGAGGTGCCCGGCAGGGGGCACCGGTGGGATCCCGGCGACCTGGCCGACCGGATCGCCGCGTACCTGCCGGCGCAGGTCAGCGGCGGAGCGGGTGGGACCCGCTCGAACTGATCCCCGGGATCGCCCCGGCGCGGAAGGCGTCCACGAACAGCCGGTGGTCGCGCTGGGTGTCCCGGGCGTAGGAGTGCGCGAAGTCGACCAGGTCCGCGGTGAACTCCGCCCGCCGCTCACCCACCATGGCGGTGATCGCGTCCTCGGTCTGGAACGGCACCAGCGTGTGGTCGCTGTCGGCGTCACCGACGCAGTGCATCTTCGCCGTGGCCCGGCCCAGCTGGACCATCACCGGGGCGATCTCCTCGGGCTCGGTGAGGTCGTCCCAGTCCAGGTCCACCTCGTAGGGCGAGAGCTCCTGGACGACGAACCCGACGCCGTCGATCTCGGTGTGCCCGAGGAACTGGGAGGCGTTGGCCTGCAGCGCCCGCTGCGAGATCGCCGTCCGGTGGCCCTCGTGCTCGAAGAAGCCGCGGATCTGCGGGTCCCGCACGATCCGGCTGGGTGCCGGGACGTTGCCCTGCTTCAGCGACAGGACGACGTCGTTCTCCAGCGCCTGGTCGTAGCCCTCGATGAGCACGTTGTAGGCGGGCAGCCCGGCGCTGCCGATGCCGAAGCCGCCGGTGGCGATCACGTCCTTCACGTCGAAGGCGACGTCGCGGCGGCGGCGTGGGGGGAAGACGGTCCGGCGGTACCGCTCCAGCGCGGCCAGCACCCGCTCGCGCTCGGCGCCGTCCAGCCGGCGGTTGCGCGGCCCCTCGGCGAAGCGCCGCTCGTAGCCCTCGACGACGGTCATCCGCTCCAGCAGGGTCAGCCGGCTGCGCGCGCTGGTCCGCAGGATCACGTCGTGCACGGCGCCCTCGGTGTTCTCCCGCACCAGCGCGAAGGACTTGTCGTCCTCGAGCCGGGTGAAGGCCGCCACCTGGTCCAGGTACGCGTCGAGGTACCCGCGCAGCAGGTCCCCGATGACGTCGTCGCCGAGCGCCTTGCGCCACGCCAGGAGGGCGAAGCTGGCGGCGAACCGGCGCAGGTCCCAGCTGACGTGGCCCAGGTAGGCCTCGTCGAAGTCGTTGACGTCGAAGACGATCCGCCCGCCGCCGTCCATGTAGGTGCCGAAGTTCTCCGCGTGCAGGTCGCCCTGGATCCAGACCCGGCCGGTGCGCTCGTCGCTCCAGCGGTCCTCCAGGTGCGCCATGTCCGCGTAGAAGAGGCAGGCGCTGCCCCGGTAGAACGCGAACGGGTCGGCCGCCATCTTGCGGAACTTGGTGCGGAACGCGTCGGCGTCGGCGGTCATCAGCTCGGAGAAGGCGTCGACCAGCACGTCGACGATGACCTGACTGCGTTCACCGTCCGTTGGTCCGGCGGTGACCCGTGCGAGGGAATCTGCCACGGGGGGAACGTAGGCGGCGGTTAACCTGCGGGACAGAGGTCCACGCAGCTGGGGAGGTCGGACGGCGGTGACTCGAGCGGGCACGGCATGGCGGCTGGCCACCGGTGCCGCCTACGGCGGCGGCGGGGTGGGGCTGGTGGGGGCGGCGATGGTCGCCCTCCTGCGCGCGCAGGCCCGGTCGGCCCGGCGGCGCGTGGAGTCACGGACGACGAAGGGCGACCCGCCGTCGGGCAACGGCATCTACGGCCGCGGGCGCGGCAAGCCGATCGTCCTGGCCGTCCTGGGTGACTCCAGCGCGGTGGGCCTGGGCGTGCGGCGGGCCGCGGAGACCCCCGGCGTCCTGCTCGCCGCGGCCCTCGCCGAGCTGGCCGAGCGGCCGGTGCGGCTGGTCCGGCTCGCGGTCTCCGGTGCGGAGTCCCACGAGCTCGAGGAGCAGGTCGACAAGGCGCTCATCGAGCACCCCGACGTCGTGATGATCATGATCGGCGCCAACGACGTCACCAGCCGCACCCGGCCGTCGGTCTCGGTGCGCCACCTGCGCGACGCCGTCCGCCGCCTGGTCGAGGGTGGTGCCGAGGTCGTCGTCGGTACCTGCCCCGACCTCGGCACCATCCGGCCCATCGCGCAGCCGCTGCGCCTGCTGGCCCGCCGCTGGAGCCGGCAGCTGGCGGCCGCGCAGACCATCGCCGTGGTCGAGGCCGGTGGTCGCACCGTGTCGCTGGGGTCGGTCCTGGGCCCGACGTTCGCCAAGGACCGCGGCCTGTTCAGCGTCGACGAGTTCCACCCGAGCGGCGCGGGGTACGCCGCCGCGGCCGCCGTCCTGCTGCCCTCGGTGGCCGACGCGATCGGCGTCTGGCCGGCCACCGCCGACCGCGGGCTGCGCAACCTGCGCCGCGACACCGTCCGTCCGGTCGCCCGCGCCGCCGCCCAGGCCGCCGGCCGGACCGGCACCGAGGTCCAGGCGACCGAGGTGCGCGGCTCGGAGACCGGTCCGCGCGGGCCCTGGGCACGGCTGCGCCGGCGCCGTCCGCCGGAGATCCCGACGGCCGAGCAGGCGGAGCGCGCCGAGCAGACGACGGTCGGCTGACGCGGCGCCCGGCGGCCGTTACCGGGGAGTAGGTTCGGGTCCGCCCCGACGTCCGGCGTCCCCCGTCGGATCCGCCTCATCGTGGAGGACCCATGCCCGAAGCCGTCATCGTCGCGACCGCGCGCTCCCCCATCGGCCGCGCCTTCAAGGGCTCGCTCAAGGACCTGCGCCCCGACGACCTCACCGCCACGATCGTGCGGGCCGCGCTGGACCAGGTGCCGGCGCTGGACCCGACCGACATCGACGACCTGATCCTCGGCTGCGGCCTGCCCGGCGGCGAGCAGGGCTACAACATGGGCCGCGTGGTGAGCGTGCTGCTCGGCATGGACCATCTGCCGGGCACCACCGTCACCCGGTACTGCTCCTCGTCGCTGCAGACCACCCGCATGGCGATGCACGCGATCAAGGCCGGCGAGGGTGACGTGTTCATCTCCGCGGGGGTGGAGATGGTGTCGCGGTTCGTCAAGGGCAGCAGCGACTCCCACCCCGACACCAAGAACCCGGTGTTCGCCGACGCCGGGACGCGGGTGGCCAAGACCGCGGAGAGCGGTGCCGACGGGTGGACCGACCCGCGGGAGAACGGCGAGCTGCCCGACATCTACATCGCGATGGGCCAGACCGCCGAGAACCTGGCGCTGCTCAAGGACGTCTCCCGCCAGGAGATGGACGAGTTCGCCGTCCGCAGCCAGAACCTGGCCGAGCAGGCGATCGCCAGCGGCTTCTTCGAGCGGGAGATCACCCCGGTCACCACGCCGGACGGCACCGTCGTCAGCACCGACGACGGCCCGCGGCCGGGCACCACGCTGGAGGGCATCTCCTCGCTCAAGCCGGTGTTCCGCCCCGACGGCCGGGTCACCGCCGGGAACGCGTGCCCGCTCAACGACGGTGCGGCCGCGGTCGTGGTCATGAGCGACACCAAGGCCCGCGACCTGGGCCTGACCCCGCTGGCCCGCATCGTCTCGACCGCCGTCACCGGCCTGTCCCCGGAGATCATGGGCTACGGGCCGGTGGACGCCTCCAAGCTGGCGCTGCAGCGGGCCGGCATGAGCATCGGCGACATCGACCTGGTCGAGATCAACGAGGCGTTCGCCGCGCAGGTCATCCCGAGCTACCGCGACCTCGGCATCGACATCGACCGGCTCAACGTGCACGGCGGGGCGATCGCCGTCGGCCACCCGTTCGGCATGACCGGTGCCCGCATCACCGGCACGCTGATCAACGGCCTGCAGACCGAGGACAAGACCTTCGGCCTGGAGACCATGTGCGTGGGTGGCGGCATGGGCATGGCGATGGTGCTCGAGCGCCTCTCCTGAGCCCGGACAGGCCAGTGGCCCGGCCCCCTCACGGGGACCGGGCCACTGGTCCGTCCTGGCCCCGGCAGCGGGGCCCTCGGTCAGTTGTCCTGGAAGTAGGACAGCAGCCGCAGGATCTCCAGGTACAGCCAGACGACGGTCACGAGCAGACCGAAGGCGATGTACCAGGCGAACTTCGCCGGGGCGCCGCGGCGGATCGCCTCGTCGGCCATGTCGAAGTCCAGCAGCAGCGAGAAGGCCGCGATGCCGATCACGACGACGCTGAACAGGATGGCGATCGGGCCGCCGTCGCGCAGGCCGAGCCCGCCGGGGGTGAAGAAGCCGGCGACCAGGTTGACCAGGACCAGCGCGAGGACACCGAACATCGCGCCGACGATCCAGCGGGTCAGCTTGGGGGTGACCCGGATGGCGCCGGTCTTGTAGACGACGAGCATGCCGGCGAAGACACCGAAGGTGCCGATCAGCGCCTGGACGACGATGCCGGGGTAGATCGTGTTGAAGGCCTCGCTGATGGCGCCGAGGGCGACGCCGTACAGCGCGCCGTAGGCCAGCGTGGCGACCGGGTTGGCGATCTGCTTGAACGAGATCACCAGGCCGAGGACGAACGCGACCAGGACGGCCGGCAGCGCCAGGCCCCACGCGGCCTGCCCGGGCATGGCCCAGACGGCGGCGGCGGCCAGGACGGTCACCAGGAACGACAGACCCGTCTTCTGGACGACGTCGTCCATCGTCATGTAGCGGGTCGTCGACGGCGCGTACGGCGAGCGGGCGTACGGCGCCGGGGCGGCGTACGGGTCCTGCGTCGGGGCGCCGTACTGCGGCGCACCGTACTGGGGGGCGCCGTACTGCGGGGCCCCCCACTGGGCGGACTGCTGGCCGTTGCCGGCGCCCGCGTTCGCGAAGCCCCGGCCGAAGACCGGGTTGTGGCTGGGCATCGTCATCTCCTCGAGGTGACCTGGCGGTTCGTGGGCCCAACGGTGCTGCACCCACTCGACCAGGTCAACGCCTGGACGGGCCGTTGCGTTCCTGACCCCGGCGAAGACACCCGCACGGGGGTCCCGCTGCCCTCACCTCCCGTCGCCGGTGTGCTTCACGGTCCAGGTGAGCCCCCACGCGGCCAGGGCGAGGAACACCGTCGACTGCGCGGCCAGCAGGCCCATGTCCAGCGCCCACTGCCCGGCGGTGGCCTCGAACAGCCGGTCGGGTTGCGGCCCGTCGCGGGGTTGCAGGCCGACCGTCGCCGCCATCGCCGCGTAGCCGGCCCGGGCGGGCAGCACGAGGGAGAACTGCTCCAGGCCGGCCCGCCCGGCCAGGGGGAACAGCCCGCCGCAGAACACCAGCTGCCCCATGACCAGCGCGACCAGCGCCGGCATCGTCTGGTCGGCCGACCGGGCGAACGCCGACACCGCCAGCGAGGCGATGGTCATGGTGACGCCGACCGCGGCGACCGCGGCGGCGATCTCCAGCCGCGGCCACGGGAGGACCAGCCCGTCGTCCGGACCGGGCAGACCCAGCAGCGCGAGGAGGCAGAACGCCACCGACTGGAAGGTCACGCACCCGCCCAGGACGAGCACCTTGGCGGCGAGGTAGACCGCCGGCGACAGGCCGACGGCGTGCTCCCGGCGGAAGATCGGCCGCTCCCCCACCAGCTCCCGGACCGCCAGCGCCGCCCCCATCAGCGCCGCCCCCACGACCAGCACGATGATCCGCTGCTGCGCCTCGGCCGGGTTCCCCCCGGCCGCCGACATCGACAGGCCGCCCTCCCCCGGGAAGGCGTGCGCCATGACCGCGAGGACGACGGGCATGCCGACGAGCAGGGCGAGGAAGAGCCGGTCCGCGGCGACGACGGCCAGGTTGCGGCGCACGAGGGTCGCCAGCTGCCGCAGCGGGGCCGGCCGCGGCGGCACGGGGGCGGTGCCCGCGGGGCACGGCGGCACGCCCTCGCCGGTCGGCTCGACGTAGCGGCGCTGGAGCGTGGACTCGGCGAACCGCTCCACCCACCCCGGGTCCTCGAGGGCGGCGAAGACCGACGGGTGGTCCCGGACGCCGAAGAACGGCAGCAGCCGGTCGGGCGGTCCGAAGAAGGCGACCCGGCCGCCGGGCGCGAGCAGCAGCACCCGGTCGCACCGGTCGAGGGCCAGCACGCTGTGCGTCACGACCAGCACGACGCGGCCCGCGTCGGCGAGGGCGCGCAGGCCGTCCATCACCTGCCGGTCCAGGCCGGGGTCCAGGCCGGAGGTCGGCTCGTCGAGGAAGAGCATCTGCGGGGCGGTCAGCAGCTCCAGGGCGATCGACGTCCGCTTGCGCTGCCCGCCGGAGAGGGAGTCGATGCGCTGGTCGATCTGCGCGGTCAGCCGCACCTCCTCGAGGACCTCCGCGACCCGCTGCGCCCGCTCCTCGGCGGTGGTGTCGGGCGGCAGGCGCAGGCGGGCGGCGAAGTCGAGGGCCCGGCGCACGGTGAGCTGGCGGTGCAGGATGTCCTCCTGCGGCACCAGCCCGATGAGGAAGCGCAGCTGCTCGTACTCGTCGTAGAGGTCCCGGCCGTCCCACGTCACCCGGCCGGCACCGGCGGGGCGCAGCCCGGTGAGCGCCCCCAGCAGGGTGGACTTGCCCGCACCCGACGGGCCGATGACCGCGACCAGCTCCCCCGCCCGCACCGTGACGCTCAGGTCGTCCATCAGGCGCCGGCCCTGCGCGGTGGTGACGGTGAGGTGCCGGGCGTCCAGCGCCGGCCGTCGCGCGCCGGCCAGGGTGACGGTGCGCCCGTCCCAGGCGAAGGTGCTGCCGCCGGCGCCGATCCGGTCGCCCGGCCGCAGCGCCTCGGCGCCGTGGATGCGGCGGCCGTTGAGGTAGGTGCCGTTGAAGCTGCGGAGGTCACGGAGGACGGCACCGCCGTCGGCCGGGACCTCCACGGCCACGTGCCGCCGGGACAGCACGGGGTCGTCGGGGACCACGACGTCGCACCCGGGGTCGCGGCCGATGACCAGCACCTGCCGCCCCGCGCCGTCCTCCGCCGGGGCGGCGGTGCCGGCCGGCCCGCAGCGCAGCCGCAGCTCGGTGCCGTCCTCGCCGCCGACGCGGACACTGACCTCCCGTCCCGCGCCGACCCGCGCCCGCTGCTTCGGGACCCCGTCGACCCAGGTGCCGTTGCGGCTGCCGAGGTCGCGCAGCAGCCAGCCGTCGTCCTCCCAGCGCAGCGCCAGGTGCATGCCGCTGACCCGCTCGTCGGTCACGTGGACGTCGCACCGCGGGTCGCGGCCGACGACGACCGGCTGCTCCCGGGGGAACGTCCACGCCCGGCCCGGGCCCTCGACCTGCAGGACGTCCTGCGCCGGTCGTCGGGGGGTCCGCGTCATGCCTGTCCTCCCGGTCAGCCGGTGGTGCGCAGCGAGCCGACGACCCGGTCGAAGGTCGCCGACTCGGCGGCGAACTCCGACGGCGGCGCGAAGAGGACCAGCAGCTGCGGGGGCGTGGACTCCAGCGCCAGCACGCGCACCTGCAGCGCGACGTCCTCCGCGAGGCCGAACTGGCCGGTCATCAGCTGCGCCTCGAGGTCGCCGGCGGGGGTCGTCCCCCGCGGGGTCAGCGTGGCGTCCTGGCCCGGCAGCAGCGCCCGGGCGGACTCCAGGACCACCGCGGCCGAGGCGCCGCCCAGCCTGGGGCGCTGGTAGACCGCCAGACCGACGACGGAGCCGGGGTCGTCCTCGGCGGTGGCCGCGGCGGCCGCCATGGCGGCGGGGTCGTCGGCGAACAGGCCGGGCAGCTCCGCCGGGGACAGCACGGTGACGGCGCTGTCCCCGGCGCCGTCGGTGCGGGCGACCCAGTCGCCGGGCACGTCCAGGCGGTACGGGATGCCGGGGTCGGTGAACGTCGTCCACCCGCGCTCGCCGCGCAGCAGCACGACGGCGACGGCCGCGACGGCCAGCACCAGCGCCGCGGCCACCGCCAGGAGCACCGGCCGCCGCGGCCCCCGGCGCCCGCCCGGCGACGGCTCCGGACGGGGCCGGCCCACGGACCGCTCGCGCACCGGCGGCTCGACCGCACCGGCGCCCATGCGGGCCAGCAGCTCCCCGCAGGTGGCCGGCCGGTCGTCCCGGTCCTTGGCCAGGCCGGCCGCCAGCGCGTCGTCCACGGCGGGCGGCAGCTCCGGGCGCTCCCGGCTGGGCGGCGGCGGGTCGGTGGACATGTGCGCCCACAGCACCGCGGCGTCGTCCTCGTGGTCGAAGGGCGGGTGGCCGACGAGGACGGCGTAGGCCACGCAGGCCAGGGCGTAGACGTCGGCGCGCGCGTCGACCGGCTCCCCGCGGATCTGTTCCGGGGGGACGTAGTCCAGCGTGCCCAGGAAGTGTCCGGTGGCGGTGAGCCCGGACTCCGACGCCGAGCGCTTGGTGAGGCCGAAGTCGGTGAGGTACACGTGCCGGCGGCCACCGTGCGGTGAGTCGGCGAGCAGGATGTTGGCCGGCTTCACGTCGCGGTGGACCAGGCCGGCGTCGTGGGCGGCGTCCAGCGCCGCCGCCGTCTGGGCGAGCACGTCCAGCGCCTCGTCCAGCGGGAGGCAGCCGCGCCGGTCCAGATCGGTGCGCAGGTCGACGCCCCGCACGAAGCGCATCGCCAGGAACAGCCGGCCCCCGGCGTCCCCGGCCTCGTAGATCGGGATGATGTTGGGGTGGTCGACGGCGGCCGCCAGCCGCGACTCGCGGACGAACCGGCTGCGGAAGTTGCTGTTCACCGTGAGCTCGGGGGCCAGCAGCTTGAGCGCCACCGGCCGGTCGAGGCGGGTGTCACGGGCCCGGTAGACCACGCCCATCCCACCCCGGCCGACGATCGACTCGATCAGGTAGTCGCCGAAGTGCCCACCGGGTTCCAGCAGGGACTGCGGCAGGGCCATCTCATCCGACCCGGGCACCGCACGCACCGCAGAAGCGGGCCCCGGCCCGCAGCCCCTTCCCGCAGTCGGAGCAGAAGCCGGGCGACTCCCCCGCCGGTGCGGCCACCCGCGCCCAGGCGGCGCCCGCGGCCGGCCCGGTCGAGGGGTCGCTGCCGGCGCGGGCCGGCGGGGGGACGGCCACCGGCACCACCCGCGGCGCCGCCGTGGTGAGGTCGGCCGCCGACCGGCCGGCCCCGTCCGGCGCGGGACCGCGACCGCTGCGGGGTGCCGCGGCCGTCGTGGTGGGCGGCACCTGGCCACCGGCCGCCGTGGCCGGCACCGGGTCCGGCGCCCTCCCTCCGGCGCGGGCCGGTCGCCCGGCCCCTCCGCCGCCGCGCCCGGCCGCGGGCCGCCGTGCCCGGCCGCGCCGGACCACCAGGGCGGCGAGGAGGGCGGCGAGCAGCAGCGCCCCGGCGAGCACCGCCCAGCCGGTCGTGCCGCTGAGCGGCCCCTCGTCGCCGGTGTCCGACGCGGCGCCCGCCCCCTGCCCCTGTGCCTGGGCGGTCTGCAGGTGCTGGGCGGCCAGGGCCGAGTCGTAGTAGGTGAGCGACTCCTGGAACGCGCTGGCCGCCGCGCCACCCGACGCGCCACCGGCCAGGTGGTCGACCCCGCGGCGGAACACCGCGTCGAAGGCCGACGCGCTCGGCGGGGCGCCGGCGGCGTCCAGCGCGGTCCGGACGTCGGCGACCGGGACGAGGCTCGGCGTCCCGTCCTCCGCGGTCGTGGCCAGTCCGACCAGCCGCCCGGTCTCGGGGTCGACGACCGGGCCGCCGCTCATCCCGGCGGCGAGGGCGGCGGGGAGGTTGCCCTCGGCGGTCAGCTGGTCGGAGCCCTCGGCCGTCCGCACGGGCAGGGTGACGGGCGGCTGGCCGGCGGCGGGCGGCTGGTCGAACCCGGCGAGCAGGGCGTCGGCCGGGGCCGCCTCCCCGTCGCCGGCCAGCTCCGCCGTCGGCGTCCCGCCACCGCCGGCGATGCGCAGGACGGCGACCCCGCCGGGCCCGTCGGGCGCACCGATCAGGTCGGCCTGGACGCGGGTCGGCGTGCCGGTGTACGGGATGACGGTGTACTCGGGGACGGTGAACAGGACGCAGTGCTCGACGCGGTCGTAGCAGTGCGTCAGGTGCGCGCTCCAGAACCGGTCGTTCGTGGTGGCCCGCCGCGCCATGTCGCCGTCGTTGCCGGTGAGGGTGAGCCCCAGCTGGTCGGTGAACAGCTGGTTGGCCGAGGAGACCGACACCGTCTCCTGGTCGATCTCCACGGTCCGCCCGGAGGTGACGATGACGCCGTCCGCGGAGGTGTAGACGCCGGTCCCGGTGTCCAGCGGGACGGTGTAGCGGCCCCGCAGCAGCTCCACGTCCCCGGTGGAGTGGTTGATGTGCACGATCTCCGCGATCACCGACGTCTCGATGCGGACCAGCGCGGCCTTGGTGCCCTCGACCCCGCTGACGAGGTCGGTGCCGCCGTCGTCGGCGGCGGTGGCCGGGGACGTCGCGAGCAGGGCCGCGGCGGCCGCGAGCGCGACGACGGTGGGTGCCCTGCGCATGTCAGCGCTCCGCCTGACCGCGGGGTGCGACGGGGGTGCGCGATCGGGCCATGACCTGGCCTCGCTCTCAGGCTCGGCGACCGCCCCGGTGGGCTCGGGCGGCAGCGAGAACGTGACCCGTCATCCGGCAGGCGTCAACCGTCGTCCGGCTCTGGACGGCTCCGGCCCCGCGTTCCGGAACTCCCTCCGCGCATGCCGTCACGCTGTGCCCCCGGTCGGGTTCGAACCGACACTCGGACCCTTTTAAGGGGCCTGCCTCTGCCGATTGGGCTACGGGGGCCCGCAGCGCACGGTAGCCCGACCGGCACCGGCCCTCAGGAGGCCTGGGCCGGGCGGGACTGGGCCCGGTCGGCCGCCGACGGTGGGGGCAGCGCGCCGGTCCGCCCGGTGTTGGCGGCGGCGACGAACTCCCGCCGCGGGTCCTGCAGCTGGCCGAGGGAGATGACCTCGCGGCGGAACACGGCGGCCAGGGTCCAGTCGGCCACCACCCGGGCCTTCCGGTTGAAGGTGGGCACGCGGCTGACGTGGTACGTGCGGTGCATGAACCAGGCCGGCCAGCCCTTGAGCTTCACCCCGTAGACCTGCGCCACGCCCTTGTGCAGGCCCAGGCTGGCCACCGAGCCGGCGTAGGCGTGCCGGTAGGGCTGCGGCTGCCCGCCGCCCAGGACGGCGACGATGTTGTCGGCCAGCCGCTTGGCCTGCCGGACGGCGTGCTGGGCGTTGGGTGCCGTGGTCGCGTCCGGTGCCTCCTTGGTGAGGTCGGGGACGGCGGCGAGGTCACCGGCCGACCACGCGTCGGGCATCCCCTCCACCTGCAGGGTGGCCTCGCAGACGACCCGGCCGCGGCCGTCCAGCGGCAGGTCGGTCTCGGCGAGCACCGGGTTGGGCTTGGTGCCCGCCGTCCAGACCAGGGTGTCGCTGTCGAACTCGTCGCCGTCGCTGAGCCGGACGTGGCAGTCGGTCACCGACTCCAGGCGGGTGTTGAGCCGGACGTCCATGCCGCGGGCGGTCAGCTGCTTGACCGTCCACGCGGCCATGTCGAGGTCGACCTCGGGCAGGATCCGCCCCATCGCCTCGACCAGCACCCACCGCATGTCCGACGGCGACAGCCGCGGGTAGTAGTGCTCCACGGCGTACCGCGCCATGTCCTCCAGCTCGGCGAAGGCCTCCACGCCCGCGTACCCGCCGCCGACGAACGTGAAGGTCAGCGCCCGGCGCCGGACGGCGGGGTCGTCGGTCGAGCTGGCCGCGTCCAGCCGGGCGAGCACGTGGTTGCGCAGGTAGATGGCCTCGCCGACGTTCTTGAACCCGATGCCGTGCTCGGCCAGCCCGGGGATGGGCAGCGTGCGGGCCACGGAGCCGGCGGCCATGACCAGCACGTCGTAGGAGAGCTCGAAGGGCTGCCCCTCGATCGGCGCGATGCTGGCCCGGCGCTCGGCGTGGCTGAGCCCGGTGACCGCGCCGGTGATGACCCGGCAGCGCGGCAGGGTGCGCCGCAGCGGGACCACGACGTGGCGCGGCTCCACCGAGCCGGCCGCGGCCTCGGGGAGGAACGGCTGGTAGGTCATGTGTGGCTGCGGGTCGACCACCACGATCTCCGCCCTCCCCCGGGAGAGCTTCTTCTGCAGCCGCAGGGCGGTGTACAGCCCGACGTAACCGCCACCCACGACCAGGACGACCGGACGCTGCGCCATGGAGGGAGCCTAGGGCCGCGACACCGGTCCCGGCAGGGCCGCGGCGAGGTCCGTGGCCCGGGTGAGCACCGCGTCGAGCATCGGCTCGGTGAGCTTGCCGGTGAAGGTGTTCTGCTGGCTGACGTGGTAGCTGCCCAGCAGGGTGAGCGGACCGCGCGGCCCCTCGAGGGTCACCTCGACCCCGTGCCCGAACGCCGGACGTGGCCGGGGCAGCCGGTACCCGGCCTCGGCCAGCACCGGCCACAGCGCCGTCCAGCCGAACCCGCCGAGCACGACGACGACCCGCAGCTCCGGCAGCAGCGCCAGCTCCCGCGCCAGCCACGGCGAGCAGGTGTCGCGCTCCTCCGGCGTCGGCGCGTTGGCCGGTGGGGCGCAGCGCACCGCCGCGGCCACCCGGACGCCGGTCAGCTCCAGCCCGTCCCCGACGTGGGTGGACGTCGGCTGGCTGGCCAGCCCGGCCCGCCACAGCGCGGCGAAGATCCAGTCGCCGCTGCGGTCGCCGGTGAACACCCGGCCGGTGCGGTTGCCGCCGTGCGCGGCCGGCGCGAGCCCGACGACGGCGATCCGGGCGTCGGCCGGGCCGAGCCCCGGCACCGGCCGGCCCCAGTAGTCCTCGTCGCGGAAGGAGGCCCGCTTGACCCGGGCCACCTCCTCCCGCCAGGCCACCAGGCGGGGGCAGGCGCGGCAGCCGGAGATGCGGGCGTCCAGGACGGCGAGGTCGCGGGTCCTCCGCGCCCCGCGGACGACGCCGGCGGGGGTACGGGTCACCGGGAAGCCGGCCGCATCGGTCGCCACCCCGTCAGGGAACCACCCGTGATCTGCGTGCCGACGGGGACCCCGGCATGATCACCGTCGTGGCGAGGAAGAAGAAGCAGAAGGCCCCGCTCACCTGGAAGCTGCTCTCGGCGGGCTTCGCGGTGCCGGCGGGGATCGCCGTCCGGAAGGCGACCGACGCCGCCTGGTACGGCGTGCGCGGGACGACGCCCCCGAAGAACCCCGCGGCACCCGGGGTCAGCTGGCCCGAGGCGCTGGCCTGGGCCGCGGTCTCCGGGCTGGCCGTCGCCGCCGGGCGCCTGGTGGCCGCCCGCGGCGCCGCGGCCAGCTACGAGAAGCTGACCGGGAAGCTGCCCCCGGGGATCAACCAGGGCACCACCTGAGCCGGGGTCAGCCGCGCGCGGGACCCAGCTCCTCGACCAGCCCGACGATGACGTCGGCGGGGCCGCGGACGTAGCAGTACCGGTAGACCTCCCCGTACTGCGCCACCTCACCCACGAGTTCGGCGCCGTGGGCACGCAGGCGGTCGAGGACGGCGTCGACCGCGTCGACGGCGAACGTGAGGCGGGGGATGCCGAGGGTGTTCACCGGCGCCCTCGGCGCACGGGTGGTGGTCACCGGCGTGTGGAACGTGGACAGCTCCACCCGGCCGTGGCCGTCCGGGGTCCGCACGACGGCGAGGTCCGCCCGGACGCCGTCCAGTCCGACGAGCCGGTCCACCCACTCCCCCTCGACGGTCGCCTCGCCCTCCAGTTCCAGGCCCAGCTCGACGAAGAAGGCGACAGCAGCCGCGAGGTCCTCGACCACGACGCCGACGTGGTCCATCCGGTAGACCGTCACGTCCGGCAACGTAGGGACCGACCGGGCGGCCTGACCACCCCCTCTGCCGGGGTCAGCCGCGGGCCAGCTGCAGGGCGATGCCGTCGAGGATGTCGTGCTCGCTGACCACGACGTCGTCGAGGGCGAAGGCGTCCATGACCACCCGCAGGATGAGGGAGCCGGCGCCGATGACGTCGACCCGGCCCGGGTGCATGACCGCCTCCAGCGCCCGCCGTGCGCGGGTCGCGGTGAGCAGGCCGGCGGTCACCGAGCGGACGCCGGCCACGGGGATCCGCGAGCCGTGGATGGCCACCGGGTCGTAGACGGGCAGGTGCAGCGCCAGCGCCGCGACGGTGGTCACCGAGCCGGCCAGCCCGACCAGGGTGGCCGCCTCGTGCACCGGCACCGTGGCGGCCACGTCGGCCAGCGCCGTGCGGATGTCGGCCTCGGCGCGTTGGATCTCGTCAGCGGTGGGCGGGTCGCCGTGCAGGTGCCGCTCGGTGAGCCGGACGCAGCCGATGTCGACCGAGCGGGCCGCCCGGACCCCGCCGGCGTCGCCGAGCACGAACTCGGTCGACCCGCCGCCGATGTCGACCACCAGGTACGGCGGGTGCGGCGCGGGCTGACCGTGCGCGGCGACCGCGGCGTCGAGGGAGGCGGTGGCCCCGAGGAAGGACAGCCGCGCCTCCTCGTCCCCGGCGACGACGTCGGGCAGCTGGCCGAGGGTCGCGACGACCATGTCCTCGAAGTCGGCGCGGTTGGCGGCGTCCCGGCTGGCGCTGGTCGCCACCATCCGGACCGCCGCGGCCCCCAGCTCCCGCGCCTGCGCGGCGTACTCGCCCAGCACGACGCGGGTGCGCTCGATCGCCTCGGGCGCCAGCCGGCCGGTGGCGTCGACGCCCTGACCGAGGCGGACCACCTCCATCCGGCGCAGCAGGTCGCGGTGCGGCCCCTCCGGGGGGACGTCAGCGACGAGCAGGCGGATGGAGTTGGTGCCGCAGTCGATCGCGGCGACGCGGGTCATCGGTCCTCCTGGGCGCACGGGCCGTTCGCCCACCACTCGCCCATCTCGGCCACCGCGCGGTCGCCGATGGGGTTGACGCCCGGGCCGGCGGCCAGCGCGTGACCGGCCAGCGCGTGCAGGCACTTGACGCGGTCGGGCATGCCGCCGGCGGTGTTGCGGGTCGGCAGCACCCCGAGGGCGTCGCGCTCGGCGAGGTAGGCCTCGTGGGCGGCGCGGTAGCGCGCCGCCAGCTCCGGGTCGGTGGCCAGCTCGTCCTGCCACTCCCGCATCCGGCCGGCCGACTCCAGCCGGCTGGCGGCGGCGTTGGCCCGCGGGCACGTCAGGTAGTACAGCGTGGGGAACGGCGTGCCGTCCTCCAGCCGCGGCGAGGTCTCCACGACGTCGGGCTGCCCGCACGGGCAGCGGTGGGCCACGGCGCGCACCGCACGCGGCGGCCGGCCCAGCTGGCGGGCGACGACCTCCCGCTCCGCCGGGGTGACCGGTTCCTTCACTCGTTCGGCTCCTCGTCGCCGTCGGCCTCGGCGACCGACTGCAGCAGTGCGTCGTACCAGGGCAGGTCACCGTCGTCCGGCTCGGGCACGGTGCCGGCGTCGCCCTCGACCGCGTCGCCGTCCACCACGACGACGAGGCGGTCGCCGGGGAGCACGTAGGTCAGCCGTTCCCGCGCCTCGCGGGCGATGACGGCGGGGTCGCCCTGGCGGGCCAGCTGGTCCTGGAGGTCCTCGATGCGCCGGTCGAGCTCGGTGCCCTCGGCGGCCAGCCGGGTCAGCTCCGCCCGCCCGGCCAGGAACTGGCGGACCGGCCCGGCGAGGGTGAGGGCCAGCAGCAGCACCAGGCCGCCGAGCAGGACCGCCCGGCCGGTGAACAGCGGCCGCCGGGGCGTGCCCGGGGCCGCCGTCGTCCGCGGGGTGCGGCGACCCGGCCGCCGCGCCTCCGGCCGGCTGCCCGCGCCCGCGCGGGAGCCGGCCGGGACCGGTCGGGACGCCGCGTGGGTGATCGGCCGCCCGGTCGAGCGGCGCCCGGCCGGCGCGGGCCCGCCCCGGCGGGCGCGCGCGGCGCTCATCGGCGGGCGGACCTCATCGGGCGCTCAGCCGCGGGAACGCCGCCGCACCCGCGTACCGGGCCGCGTCGTCGAGCTCCTCCTCGATGCGCAGCAGCTGGTTGTACTTGGCCACCCGCTCGCTGCGCGCGGGGGCGCCGGTCTTGATCTGCCCGCAGTCGGTGGCGACGGCGAGGTCGGCGATCGTGGTGTCCTCGGTCTCGCCGGAGCGGTGGCTCATCATGCAGCGGTAGCCGCTGCGGTGGGCCAGGTTCACCGCATCGAGGGTCTCGGTGAGCGTGCCGATCTGGTTGACCTTCACCAGCAGCGCGTTGCCCGCCTTGCGCTCGATGCCGTCGGCCAGCCGGGCCGGGTTGGTGACGAACAGGTCGTCGCCGACCAGCTGCACGCGGTCGCCGAGCGCGGCGGTCAGCGCGATCCAGCCGTCCCAGTCCTCCTCCGACAGCGGGTCCTCGATCGAGACGATCGGGTAGGCGTCGACCAGCTCGCGGTAGTAGTCGGTGAGGTACTCCGCCGAGCGGGTCTGCCCCTCGAAGTCGTAGCCGCCGTCGGCGTGGAACTCGGTGGCGGCGACGTCCAGCGCCAGGGCGACGTCGGTGCCGAGGGTGTAGCCGGCCTTCTCGACCGCCTCGGCGATGAGGTCCAGCGCGTCGCGGTTGCTGGGCAGGTCGGGGGCGAACCCGCCCTCGTCACCCAGGCCCGTGGACAGCCCACGGCCCTTCAGCACCGACTTCAGCGCGTGGTAGGTCTCGGTGCCCACGGCCAGCGCCTCGGCGAAGGTCGCCGCGCCGATCGGGGCGATCATGAACTCCTGCACGTCGACGTTGCTGTCGGCGTGGGCGCCGCCGTTGAGGATGTTCATCATCGGCACCGGCAGCAGGTGCGCCGAGGGCCCGCCGACGTAGCGGAACAGCGGCAGCCCGGCGGACTCCGCGGCGGCCTTGGCCACCGCGAGGCTCACCCCGAGGATCGCGTTCGCGCCGAGGCGGGACTTGTCCGGCGTCCCGTCGAGGTCGAGCAGCCGCTGGTCGACCAGCCGCTGCTCGCTGGCGTCGTAGCCGACCAGCTCCGGGCCGATGACGTCGAGGACGCCGTCGACGGCCTTGGTCACGCCCTTGCCGCCGTAGCGCTCCCCGCCGTCGCGCAGCTCCACCGCCTCGAACGCGCCGGTGGAGGCGCCGCTGGGCACCGCGGCCCGCGTGATCGTCCCGTCGTCGAGGGCGACCTCGACCTCCACGGTGGGGTTTCCGCGCGAGTCGAGGATCTCCCGCGCGCCTACGGCGTCGATGCTGGGCACGGGGGCAGCCTAGCCAGCCCCCGCGGGAGCGCTCACCCGCCGCGCGTGGACGGCCCGCCCGCGGGCCGACTCGCGGACACCGCGTCGTCGCACCGATGAGAAGCGGCGTCGGTCATCGTCTCCTCCACGACACCGTTCCGCCGGCGCGCAGGGCGCGCCGGACCGACACGCTGAGGAGCACGCCTTGGGCGCGATCAAGGTCCACGAGTTCACCACCGTCGACGGGGTGACCGACGCCCCCATGTGGACGGTCGACTACGGCTTCCCCGACGACCTGGCCGCCTCCATCGGCGCCCTCACGGGGTCGGCGTCGGGGATCCTGCTCGGCCGCACGACGTTCGAGATGTTCGCGCCGGCGTGGTCGACCCGCACCGCGGAGGACGACGAGGGCGCGCCGTTCTTCAACGACACCCGCAAGTACGTCGTCTCCTCCACGCTGTCCGACGCCGAGTCGGTGTGGCGGAACTCCACGGTGGTCGGGGGGTACGACGCCGAGCGCCTGCGCACGCTCAAGGCGGAGTCGGACGGCGACCTCTACGTGAGCGGCAGCATCACCCTGGTGCGGGCCCTGCTGGCCGACGGGCTGGTCGACGAGCTGCACCTCTACGTCTACCCGCTGGCCGTCGGGACCGGCATCCGGCTGTTCCCCGACGGCGCCCCCCGTACGCCGCTGTCCCTCCTCGGTGCCGAGAGCCTGAGCAACGGGGTGGCGCACCTGACCTACGGGCCGCCCGCCTCCGCCTGACCAGGGCCGGTCGCGAGGGCCGGGCTCCGGGAGCCCGGCCCTCGCGACCGGGGCGGGTCAGCTCCCGCCGTGGTCGGCGCCTCGGAACAGCCAGGCGACGAACCCGGCCACCAGGCCGGCGAGCACCACGTTGACCAGCACCCGGAGCGGGTCGAACGGACCGTCGAGGAACTCCCCGACGACGACCCCGCCCACCAGCCAGACGAAGACCGCACCGGCGATCCACGAGCAGTGCCGGGGTACGCCGGCACCCGACCGTCCCGAGCTGGCCACACCACGATGGTGGCCCCGGACGCGGTGTCCCGCGCGTCGGAGGGCGGTCAGTCCCGGACGCGTTCCTCCGCCGCGGCGTCGAGCTCGCCCGCGTACCGGCGCACCGCCTCGCGCAACGCGTCCTCGACGTCCCAGCCGCGCTGGGCGGCCCCGCTCACGACCGCGAGCAGCCGCTCCCCCAGCTCCTCGGGGCTGCGGGTGGACAGCTCGGCCGGCTCCGGGACGGGCAGCCCCGCCCGGCCGGCCCGGCGCACCAGCGCCGCGCCCCACGCCGCGGCCGGCTGGGAGCGGGAGACGCCCTCGGTCGGCGAGCGACGCTGCTTCTCGGCCTTCTTGATCTCCTCCCAGCCCGCCTCGACCTCGGCGACGTCCCGGGGACCGGCGTCCCCGAACACGTGCGGGTGCCGGCGGACCAGCTTGTCGACCAGGTCGCCGGCCACCTCGTCGACGGTGAACCGGCGGTCCCCCGCGGCCTCGGCGGCCACCCGGGCGTGGAAGACGACCTGGAGCAGCACGTCGCCGAGCTCCTCGCGCATCGCCACCGGGTCGTCGTCCACGATCGCGTCGTAGGCCTCGTGCGCCTCCTCCAGCAGGTACCCGCGCAGCGAGGCGTGGGTCTGCTCGGCGTCCCACGGGCAGCCGCCGGGTGAGCGCAGCCGGTCCATCACGGCGACGACGTCGAGCAGCCGGGTGCCGGCCGGCGTCGGCGCGCCGTCGACCACCTCGGCGGCGTCGATGTCCTCCCCGGCCACGAGGGCGACGACCTGGTCGGGCCGGGCCTGCGCCGCGGCGGCGTCGGGGAGGTCCTCGACGGCCCAGCCGGCGGCGCGCAGCGCGGCGGCGGTCGCCGCGGCGCCGGGCAGCGCGACCACGGGCCGCTCGCCGGTCAGGGCGCGCCAGCCGGCGGGGCCGAGCAGGCCGGGGAGCGAGGGGCTGACGGTGACGGCGAGCGCGACGGGCACGCCGTCAGTCTCCGGCAGCCGCCGGACCGGCGGCCGCGCCGGTGCCCCCGCCCCCGTCGAGGATGTCGACGACCCCGCCGTCGGCCGGGACGATCTGGCCCTCCTCGATCGTGCCGTAGCGGGGGTTGACGGTGATGTCCAGGCCGTCGCGGACGTCGGCGACCCGCTGCTGCGCGGCGTCGTCGACCTCGGAGGCGGCGGCGTCCTCCAGGTCGCCCCGCGCCTCCTCGAAGCTCGGCACGACCGGCTGACCCACGAAGACGACGAGCACGCCGCCCACCTCCGGGACGGCGACCGAGAACGCGCTGTCCGGTGCGGCCGCGGTGACCCGGTCGGCGATGGCGGTCGGCACCTGGTCGGCCGCGCGCGGCGTCACCTGGGGCAGCGTGGTGTTCGACGGGTACTGGGCGGCGACGGCCGGGTAGGCGGTCGGGTCTGCCTGCAGCGTGGCGACGGCGGCGTCGGCGGCGGCCTGGTCGGGCACGGTCACGTAACCGAGGGAGACCTGCGACAGGGAGGGCAGCGCCTCCTCGTAGTCGGCGCGCAGCTGCTCCTCGGACAGCCCCTCGGCCAGCCCCTCCGCGACCGCGATGCGCTGGCGCACCAGCTGCTGGCGGACGGTCTCGAAGATGTCGGTCCGCCCCACGCCCTGGGCGGCGGCCTGGCTGTAGAGCGCCTCGGGGTCCTGGTCGCCGATCAGCTCGTCGAGCAGCGCCTGGACGTCGGCGTCGGACGGCGTGACCCCGTACTCCTCGGCCGCCTGGGCGTAGACCTCGGCCTGCACCATCCGGGTGAGCACGAGGCGGGTGAACTCGTCCTGCCGGCCCTCGGTGGCCGCGGCGAGCGCCGGGTCGGCCAGCCGCTCGTCCACCGCCGTCTGCAGCTGGGCAACGGTGACCCGCTCGTCGCCCACGTAGGCGGCGACGTTGGGCGAGGTACGGCAGCCGGCCACCCCGGCCAGCGTGACGAGACCGAGGGCCAGCGATGCGGTCAGGCGACGGCTGTGCACGCCCCGGAGGGTGCCACAACCCCTGTGACCCACGACGCAGGCAGCCCCGTCCGGCCCCGTCCAGGGGGCCCGCCGTGAGCTAGCGAACGGCGGGGAGGACGGGGTCCTTCTGCGGCTGCTCGAGGACGGCGGCCAGCAGCGCGTGCAGGTTCTCCAGCAGGGCCACGTCCCGCAGCGGCGTCCGCCGGTCCGGGCCGACCGGCACCTTGAGCGAGATGGTGTCGACGGTGGACTTGTAGGTCGCGCCGTCGGCCAGCCGGGCCAGCCGCATCTGCTGGGACTCCCGCAGCGGGACCGGCGAGATCCGGATCGCCCGGCCCTGCATCGAGACCTCGGTGATCCCCCACTTCCGCACGGCGGCGCGGAACCGGGCGACGGCCAGCAGGTTGAGCACCGGCGCGGGCGGGGCGCCGTAGCGGTCGGTCAGCTCGTCGAGCACCGCCTGGGCCTGCTCGTCGGACTGCACCGAGGCGACCTTGCGGTAGGCCTCCATCCGCAGCCGCTCGCCGGGCACGTAGTCGTGTGGCAGGTGCGCGTCCACCGGCAGGTCGACCCGCACCTCGGCCGGTTCGGCCGGGACCTCCTCACCGGACAGCTGGGCCCGGTAGTCGGTGACCGCCTCGCCGACCAGCCGCACGTAGAGGTCGAACCCGACCCCGGCGATGTGCCCGGACTGCTCGCCACCGAGCAGGTTGCCCGACCCGCGGATCTCGAGGTCCTTCATCGCCACGGCCATGCCGGCGCCCAGGTCGGTGTTGTGCGCGATCGTGGTCAGCCGGTCCACCGAGGTCTCGGTCAGCGGGCGCGACGGGTCGTAGGTGAAGTAGGCGTAGGCCCGTTCACGGCCACGGCCGACCCGGCCGCGGATCTGGTGCAGCTGGGAGAGGCCGAAGGTGTCGGCGCGGTCGACGATGAGGGTGTTGGCGTTGGGGATGTCCAGGCCGGACTCGACGATCGTCGTCGCCACCAGGACGTCGTACTCCTTCTCCCAGAAGCCGACCATGATCCGCTCGAGCTCGTGCTCCTTCATCTGCCCGTGCCCGACGGCGACGCGGGCCTCGGGCACCAGGTTGCGGATCTTGGCCGCCGCCTTGTCGATCGACTGCACCCGGTTGTGGATGACGAAGACCTGGCCGTCGCGCAGCAGCTCACGGCGGATCGCGGCGGCCATCTGCTTGTCGTCCCACGCCCCGACGTAGGTCAGCACCGGGTGCCGCTCCTCCGGCGGGGTGAGGATCGTCGACATCTCCCGGATGCCGGTCAGCGACATCTCCAGGGTGCGCGGGATCGGGGTGGCCGACATCGACAGGACGTCGACCGCCGTCCGCATGGTCTTCAGGTACTCCTTGTGCTCGACGCCGAAGCGCTGCTCCTCGTCGACGATGACCAGGCCGAGGTCCTTGAAGCGGGTGGTCGGCTGCAGCAGCCGGTGGGTGCCGACGAGCACGTCGACCTCCCCGGCGGCCAGCTGGCGCAGCGTCTCGGCGCTCTCGGCGTCGGACTGGAAGCGGGACAGCACCTTCACCGTCACCGGGAACTGGGCGAACCGCTCGGAGAAGGTCTTGAAGTGCTGGTTGGCCAGCAGCGTCGTCGGCACGAGGACGGCGACCTGCTTGCCGTCCTGCACCGCCTTGAACGCCGCGCGCACGGCGATCTCGGTCTTCCCGTAGCCGACGTCGCCGCAGATGATCCGGTCCATCGGGACCGGGTTCTGCATGTCGGTCTTGACCTCGTCGATCGCGGCCAGCTGGTCGGGGGTCTCCTGGAACGGGAAGGCGTCCTCCAGCTCGCGCTGCCAGACGGTGTCCGGGCCGAAGGCGTGCCCCTGGGTGGCCATGCGCGCCGAGTAGAGCCGGATCAGCTCCGCGGCGATCTGCTTGACCGCCTTGCGGGCCTGGCCCTTGGTCTTCTGCCAGTCCGCGCCGCCCAGCTTGGACAGCGCCGGGGCCTCGCCGCCGACGTACCGGGTCAGCTGGTCGAGGGCGTCGGTGGGCACGAACAGCCGGTCCGGCGGCTGGTTCCGCTTGGACGGCGCGTACTCGACGATCAGGTAGTCGCGCTGCCCGCCGTTGACGGTGCGGCTGACCATCTCGATGTAGCGGCCGATGCCGTGGTGCTCGTGGACGACGAGGTCGCCGGGCTGCAGCTGGACCAGGTCGACGGCGTTGCGCCGGCGGGCCGGCATCTTCACCGCGTCCCGCATCGAGGTGCCGCGCTGCCCGGTCAGGTCGTGCTCGGTGAGCAGCGCCAGGCCCACGCCGGGGAAGGTGAAGCCGGCCTCCAGGTTGCCCTGGGTGACGTGGGTCAGCCGCGGCTCGGGGGCGGTGGCGATGTCGGGCACCAGGCGGGCACCGAGGTCGGCCTCGGCGAACTGGTCGGCGGCGCGCTGGGCGGGGCCGGGCCCGGCGAAGGTGACCACCAGCTGCCAGCCGGCCCGTGACCACGTGCGCAGCTGGTCGATGGCGCGCGGCACGTCACCGGAGAAGCGGTCGACGGTGGTCGCGTCCAGGGTGACGTGGGTGTCGTCGTCCTCGGTCGCGAGGGTGAACGCGCCGGTGCTCCACCACGGCAGGCCGCGGGCGCGGGCGGCGGACTCGACGTCGGCCAGGTCGCGGAAGGACGACGCCCCCAGGTCCAGCGGCGCCTCCCCGGCCTCGGCGGCGGTGGCCCAGGAGGCGGCGAGGAACTCCTCGGCGGTGCGCACGAGGTCCGCGGCCCGGCTGCGCACCCGCTCGGGGTCGCAGACCAGCACGTGCGTGCCGCGGGGCACGAGGTCGGTGAGCAGCTGCATCTGCGCGTCGCCCAGCAGCGCCGGGGTCAGCGACTCCATGCCCTCGACGGCGATCCCCTCGGCCAGCTTGCCGAGGATCTCCAGCAGCCCGGGGTGCTCGACGGCCAGCTCGGCGGCGCGCGCCCGCACCTGCTCGGTGAGCAGCAGCTCGCGGCACGGCGGGGCCCACAGCCGCTCGGGCCGCTCGTCGAGGGAGCGCTGGTCGGCGGCGGAGAAGTAGCGCAGCTCGTCGACCTCGTCGCCCCAGAACTCCACGCGCACCGGGTGCGGCTCGGTCGGCGGGAAGACGTCGAGCAGCCCACCGCGGACGGCGAACTCGCCGCGCTTCTCCACCAGCTCGACGCGGGTGTACGCGGCGTCGGACAGCGCCTGCGCGACGTCGTCGAGCTCGGCGGAGTCCCCGGGCGCGAGCTCGACCGGGACGAGGTCGCCCAGGCCGGGGGCCAGCGGCTGCAGCACGCTGCGCACCGGCGCGACCAGCACGTCGACCGCGCCGTTCGCGCCCGGGTGCGTGAGGTCGCGCAGCACCGCCAGCCGGCGGCCGACGGTGTCCGCGCGCGGGGAGAGCCGCTCGTGGGGCAGCGTCTCCCAGGCGGGGAACACCTCGGTGCGCCGGTCGGGGAGGAAGCAGCGCAGCTGGTCGGCCACGGCGTCGGCGTCCCGCTCCCCCGCCGTCACGACGAGGACGGGGACGCCGCCGTCCCCGCCGGCCGCCGCCAGCGCGGCCGCGACCAGCGGCTGGACCGACGGCGGGGCGGTGACCGCCAGCTCCGCGTTCCCCGCGGCGGCCACCACGCGGGCCATGCCGGGGTCGGTGAGGACGACGTCGAGCACGCCGCGCAAGGTCACGAGACCGTCTCCTGAGACTTCGGGCCACGCACGTCGCGCCGGGTGCGCGGGGGGCCGGGACCCCAGGTTAGTCCTGGCGGCGCGCCCCCGCCGCCGTCACCGGGAGTGACCGGACGCCCCCCTCGATGGGGTGAGCACCCCCGTCCTGGCGACGTGGTGCGCCGCCGCACCGTGGCAGCCTCGTTCCATGTCCCTCCTGCACCTGCCGCGGGAGCCGACACACCGCGTGGCGGGGCTCGGGCGGCGCAGGACGCGGGTGGACGTGTGGCAGGTCCGGTTGGACGTCACCGACGACCAACTCGCCGGTGCCGCTGCCGTGCTGACCGCAGGTGAGCGCGCCTCCGCCGACCGGGGCGCGCCTCCGGTGCGCCGCCGCCGGATCGCACTGCGCGCCGCTCTGCGCACCGTGCTCGCCCAGGTCCTGGGTCGGGCCCCCGAGGACGTCCCCCTCGTCACCGATCCCTCCGGCCGGCCGCGCCTCGACCTGCCGGCCCCGCTGTGGGACGTCAACTGCTCGCGCAGCGACGACCTCGGCCTGGTCGTCCTGGCCCGCGGACTCCGCGTGGGCATCGACGTCGAACGGATCTCCCCGTGGACCGGTGCGACCGCACAGGAGGGGTGGTTGTCGCCGTCGGAGGTGTCCGCCGTGCAGGCGCTCCCGCCGGCGGAACGCGCCCGGGCCGCCGCTCGCTCCTGGACGCAGAAGGAGGCGGTCCTCAAGGCGCAGGGGACCGGCCTGTCGACGCCGCCCGCCGGGGTCACGGTCTCCCGCGACCGGCGCGGCACCCGTTCCGGGCCCTGGACGCTCGCCGCCGTCGCGGTACCGCCGGCGTACGAGGCCTCCCTCGCCTGCTCCGCACCGGTCCCCCTCGACGGCCCCGCACTCGTCCCCCTGCTCCTGCCCGACCCCGCACGCCCGACGGGACACCGACGTGACACTCACCGCCCCCACTGACCCCGCGCCGCAGGGCGGCCGCCCCGCGCGCGCCAGCCAGCTGGCCGACTTCCGCGCCGTGTGCGAGCGCCTCGCCGGCAGGTCCCTGACCGACCCGGCCGACCTCCACGCCTTCTCCGTCCACCGGGCCCCGCTGTTCTGGCGGGCGTTCCTGGACTGGTCGGGCCTGCCCTGGTCCGGATCGGCGGAGACGGTCGTCGTCGGCGACGACGTCGAGACGGCGCGCTTCTTCCCGGAGGTCACCCTCAACTACGCCGAGGCGTTGCTGCGCCCCCTGCCGGACGTGGACGACGACAGTGCCGCACTCACCGCCGTCCACGCCGGTCGCCGAGCCGAGCACTACACCCGGGGCCAGCTGCGGGCCGCGGTGCGACGGACGGCGACGGCGCTGGCCGGTCTGGGGACCGGGATCGGCGACTGCGTCGCGGCGATCGCACCGAACAACGCCGAGGTCCTGGTCGGCGTGCTGGCGGCGACCGCCATCGGTGCCACCGTCTCCACGGCCACCCCCGACATGGGCAGCAGCGCGCTGCTGGGCCGCCTCGGGCAGACCGAGCCCCGGCTCCTGCTGCTGGACCGCAGCGGCATGGACGACGTGACGCTCGCGGAGGTCGTCGCCGGCCTCCCGACGCTGCACGCCGTCCTGCTGCTGGACGACGCGCCCCCGCCGGCCGCACTGCCCGTGGCCGTCCACCGGCTGGCCGACCTCGTGGCCGCCACCGGCCAGGCCGACCCGGTGGAGTGGCCGCGGCTGCCGTTCGAGCACCCGCTGTTCGTCATGTTCTCCTCGGGCACGACGGGTCCGCCGAAGGCGATGGTGCACGGCGCCGGCGGGACCCTGCTCGAGCACGTCAAGGAGCACCGCCTGCACGGTGACCTCCGCCCCGACGACACGCTGTACTTCCACACCACGACCGCCTGGATGATGTGGAACTGGCAGCTGTCCGCCCTCGCCGTCGGGGCGCACGTGGTGGTGTACGACGGCCCGGTCCTGGGCCCGTCGACGCTGTGGGAGCTCGCCGCCGAGCAGCGCGTCACCGTGCTCGGCACCAGCCCCGCCTACCTCCAGCTGTGTCAGGACTCCGGCTACCGCCCGGCCGCGGCCGTCGACCTCTCCGCCCTGCGCAGCGTGCTGTCCACCGGCGCGGTGCTGCACGACTGGCAGTTCGACTGGGTGAGCCGCGAGGTCGGCCCCCTCCCCCTCCAGTCCATCTCCGGCGGCACCGACGTCATCGGCTGCTTCCTGCTCGGCCACCCCGAGCTGCCGGTCCGTCCCGGGCGGTGCCAGACCCGCAGCCTGGGGATGGACGTCGTCGCCCTCGGCCCGGACGGCGAGGAACTCCTGGACGGGATCGGCGACCTGGTCTGCCGCAGGCCCTTCCCCTCGCGGCCGGTCGGCTTCCTGCGGGACCCCGACGGGGCGCGGTTCCACGCGGCCTACTTCGTCGACCACCCCGGCCACTGGACCCACGGTGACCTCGTGGAGTTCGCCTCGGACGGGTCGGCCCGTCTGCACGGCCGCTCCGACGGCGTGCTCAACGTCAACGGCGTGCGGATCGGCCCCGCCGAGGTCCACACCGCGCTGCGCGAGCTCCCCGCCGTCGCCGCCGCCCTCGCCGTCGAGCAGCGGGACCCGGCGCACCCGGGCGCGTCCCGGATGGTGCTGCTGGTGGTGCTCGCCGATGGCGCGCGGCTCGACGACGCCCTGGAGCGGGACATCCGGCGGACCCTGCGCCGCCGGGCATCGGCGGCGCACGTGCCGTCCCTCGTGGTCGCCGTCCCCGAACTGCCCCTGACGCACAACGGCAAGACGTCCGAGCGGGCTGCCCGTGACGCCGTCAACGGCGACGCCGTGGGCAACCTCTCGGCCCTGCGCAACCCCGGCAGCCTCGACGCCATCCGAGCCGCGGTCCTGGCCGTCGACACCGACCCGGCCGGCGGGGGGACGGCGGCGGACGGGCCCGAGGCGGCCGTGACCCGCCTGTGGGAGACCGCGCTCGGACGGGGCGGGTCCCGGCCGGACGACGAGTTCTTCGACCTGGGGGGCACCTCGCGACAGGTGATGACCCTGCTCCACCGGGTCCGGGAGGAAGTGGGCGTGGACGTGTCCCTCCCCGACTTCTTCACCCGGCCCACCCTCGGCGGTCTGCTCGACTCCGTGGCGTCCGCCCGGTCGTCGGTGGCGCCCGGGGCCCTCATGCCGCTGCGGACCGGCCACGGTGCCCCGCTGGTCCTGGTGGTGGAGGGCTGGCGGCCGCTCACCGACTACGCCGCCCTGGTACGGCACCTGCGGGTCGAGTGCCCCGTGTACGCGCTCAGGCCGCGTCTCACCGACGACGCCGGCCGGGCGCTCTCCGTCGGCGAGGTCGCCGGCCTCGCCGTCGAGGAGCTGCGGACGGTCCCCTCGGGCGCCGTCGCGGGCCTCGTCGGCCACGGCTTCGGTGGACTCGTGGCGCTCGAGGTGGCCCACCGGGTGCGGCAGGACGGCGTGCCGGTCGGCGCGCTGGTCCTCGTCGACGCCCCGTGGCCCGCGGGAGCCCTCCCTCCCCTGGTGCGGGCCGGCCGCCGCTGGGCGGGCCGGCTGGCGGCGCTGCGGTCCCCCGACCGTGGGCGGGACCTGTGGCAGCGGTTCGTCGACCGCTACGCGCCGGCGACGACCTCCCCGGAGCGGCAGGAGTTCCTGCGTGCGCGCGCGGCGGCCGACGGGCACCGCCCGTCCTCCCACGACGGACCGGTCGTGTCCGTCGTGCCCCAGCAGCGGCCCCGGCGGATCGGGGACGACACCTCCGGCTGGCGGCGGACCCTGCCCGCGGGCACCGTCAGCGTGGTGGCGGCGCGATCCGCGGACCTGCTCGAGGAGCCGTTCGTGACCGAGGTCGCGGCCCGCGTCTCGACCACCGTCGGCTGAGGCGCCGGCCCCGACGAGGGCCGGCGCCTCAGGCCGCGGCCTCCGGGCGTCTCCTAGGAGGGCTGGACGACGTCGGCGGGCGTCCCCAGGGCGACCGCGCCGGGTGCGAGGTCCCGCAGCACGAGCGCGCGCGCACCGACGAAGGCACCGTCCCCGACCGTGACCGCCCCCAGGACGGTCGCATGCGTACCGAGGTAGACCCCGTTCCCGATGACCGGGGCGCCCGGCGCGGGGTAGGCGGCACCCGCCGCCGAGTACGGGGCCATGACGACGTCGTCACCGAGGACGGCACCGGAGACGACGATGACCCCCCTCCCCCCGTGGGCGAGCACCAGGCGCCGCCCGCACGCGATGGCCCCGGGCACCTCGCAGCTCAGCGCCAGTCGGGAGAACGCCACGAGCGGGAGGGACAGGACCCGGACCAGTGCCGCCGCGGGGCCGGCCGCCCGGACCCCGAACTGGTGGAGGCGGAAGACCGCGACCGCGACGACGCTGAGCAGCCCGCCGCGTCGGCGGTTCACGCGGGCGTCCTCGACCATCCAGACCAGGAGTTCGCCGAGGCTCGCGGGATGGGTCGCGGTCATGAGGGCTCCTGCTGCCGGGGCGGTGCGGACGGTGACGTGGGCACCGGTGCGGCGCCCACGGGGCGAGGGGTCGCCGGACGGAGGGAGGGACGTGGCGGGCGGCCGGGGGTGCGGGGGCCCCACCTGCCCCGCCGCACGGCGGCCTGGGCGTCGTCGGGGCACGGCGGGCCGGCGGCCCGGCGGTCGAGGCCCATCGCCACCGCCAGCACGATGGTGGCGAAGACGTTGTTGAACGCCGAGACCGACAGCCCGCTGACCGAGATCAGGGCGAGCACCGCCAGCGTGTCCCGCAGGCTCGTGCCGGATCGGCGCAGGCCCAGCCACAGCAGCGTGAGCAGCAGCACGAGCCCCAGGACGCCGTGGTCGAACAGCGCCCGCAGGAAGTACGAGTGGAGGATGACCGAGTAGCAGGTCCCCGGATCGGTCCGGCTGAACAGCAGTGAGTAGAACGACAGGCTCTGACAGGACCCCGGCGACAGCGGGGTCAGCGGGAAGGACCCGGTGAGGAACTCCCACAGCGGCCAGTCGCGCACCTCGTAGAGGAACGTGTCGAGGAAGTTCAGCCGGTCCAGCCGGGCCCCGCCGTCCACGGCCGCCCGGCTCGTGAACACCGTCAGGACCCCGTAGCCGACCACGGCCACGCCGGCCAGGTGGAGCGGCCAGGTCCGGTTGCTGGTGCGCACGTAGAGGAAGACGTAGACCACCAGCAACCCCAGCGCGGCACTGCGCGACCCGGACAGCAGCACCGTCATCGCCACCGCACCGAACAGCCAGTCCCGGCGCGCCCCGAGGTGCGGGTAGGCGAGCTGGAACAGGCCGAGCAGCATGATCAGCTCGAAGTTGTTCTCCAGGTACACACCCGGCCGGTCGTCGAGGCCGAGCGCCACCGAGTAGCCGTACTTCACGAGGAACGCCCCGACGAGGAACGTGGTGAACCGGGCCAGCCGAGCGCGGTCGAACACCCCCGCGCCGACGAGGGCTCCGAGCAGCACCAGGTAGAAGAACGACTTGTAGGCCTGGAGGAAGTCGGTGAGGCTCGCCTGGCTGTAGAGGGTCAGGAGCAGCGTCTTGACCACCACGTACGCGCCGGCGACGACGACCATGAGCTGCCCGACGGGCCGCATCCGGCGGACCGAGAGGGTGGCCACGGCGAGGAAGACCACCTCGAGCAGGTTCTCCGCGGGTGCGACGTTGAACTGTCCGGGCGAGGCCACCCCCACCAGCGCCAACAGTCCCAGTGCGCCGTAGAGCAGGCGCTCCACGGCGGCCGGCCGCGAGCGCTCGACGGACGGACCGCTCGCCGGGCCGGCAACGGAGCCCGGGTGTGGGCGACCGCGGGTCGGGGTCCGGGTCACGCCAGCTCCACCCCCACCCGTGCGGCGCGGTCCCGCGTGTTCTGCACGCCGACGGTGAGCACCGCCCCGTCGGCGCTGGCGGTCACGGTGAGCCGCAGCTGGCCCTCCGCGGCGCCGAAGCCGGCCCCGATGCGGTTCTCGACCGGGCCCAGCTGCACCCGGGCATCGCCGTCGTCCCGGGAGACCAGCAGGAGGGCCTCGGCCACGGCGCGCTCCCCGGTGTCGGGGTCCCGGGCGACCAGTCCCAGGCGGTAGGTGCTGCCCAGGGTCCCGGTCGGGAGGCCGTCGAGGTCGACGGTCACCGCCGCGGTGGCGCCGGGATCGAGGGACACCTCACCGGTCGCCACCCGGACGCGCGTACCGGAGACGTCCTGCACGCCACCGACGCCCAGGTTCAGCGCCGTGCTGGCGCGTGTCGCCGCCGCGCCGCGGGCGATCGCCACCGGCGACGTCCGCCCGGTCAGGTCGTTGCCGGTGTAGCCGACGTCGGTGCCCCCCTCCTCGCGGATGGCCACCGCCGGTGAGCGGTAGCCGCTCGCGCCGTCGTCGTCCCGGCCGGCGTTGGTGACCACCCCGGTGACGACCAGGGCCGTGCAGTCCCTCTGGAAGACGTGGCAGTCGTCCTCCGGCGCCTGCTCGGCCAGGCGGCCGTTGCGCCGCAGGACGGCGCCGACCAGCACGGTGTGCTGGCACTCGACGAAGCGGGCGCCGGTGCGGCCGTTGCGGTCCAGGACGCCCCCGAGCACCACGTTGTGCAGTGCCTGCAGGGCGTGGATGCCGTGCCCCTCGTTCCACTCGACCTTGTTGCCGAGGAAGCTGTTGTCGTTGGCGCCCGGCCCGAGGCTGATGCCGTCCCCGCTGTTGGCGTTGATCGCGCTGCCCTGGACGACGGAGTCGACCAGGTCCTTGATCCCGATGCCGTTCTCGTGCACCTGGCACTCGCTGAGCACGCTGCCGCTCACGTACGCCGCGTCGTAGCCCACGGAACCGCCGACCATGGTGACGCGCTCGAGCACCGCACCCACCCCGGCCGGGCGCACCGCCGGCTGCCCCTGGCCGCGGCCCTCCACGGCGACGTCGGCCACCCGGCCGAACTCGCCGACGGTGAGCACGGGCGCGGTCTGCTCGGCCCGCAGCGCGCGGAGCCGGGCGCCGGCGGCCGCACCGCCGGTGTAGGCGCGCGCCGACGGGCCGGTGAGCATCTGCCCGGCCCGCAGCACCAGGCCCTCGACGAGGAAGACCCCGGCGGGCAGCCACAGCCAGGCGCCCTCCGGCGCGGCGTCGACGAGGGCCTGCAGGCCCGCGGTGCTGTCGCCGTGTCCCGAGGGGTCCACCCCGGGCCCGGCGAGCACGACCGCGCCGGCCGGACCCGCGGCCGCCACTGCCGCACGGTCGCCTCGCGGCGCCACGGCGAAGCCGCCCACGGCCGCCGCTCCGACGAGCAGGCCACCGGTGACGAGACCGCGGCGGCCGACGGCACGGGACCGCGGGACGTCGTCGGACGCCGATGCAGCACCGGTGGCCGCGGCGGCGTCGACCGGCGCACCCGCCGGAGACGCGGGCTTCGTCATCGGGATCCCCCCTCTGTGGAACGGCGTGCTCCAGCGGGTCGGACGTGGACGGGGACGGTGGTCAGCGGTGCTCCGGGACCCGGCCGGTGAGCGCGACGAGCAGCCACGTCATGACCGGGTCCAGCGCCTCGGCGACGGCCTGACCGACCGCACGGTGGACGGTGTCCGGCTGGGCGATCGGGTCGCGCACGTCGTCGTCGGGGCCGCCAGGACGGCGGGCGCGCGCCGCGGCCAGCCGGCGGACCAGCGCGCGGGCCCGGTCCCCCGGCGTCGCGTCCTCGTCCGGCACGTCGGGCAGGAACGGCAGCAGGCCGGCCGCCTCGCGCAGGGTGAACGTGCGGGCGAGCGCACGCGGGGCCCGCGCCAGCACCTCCTGCCGGTGCTGGCGGGTCATGGCCAGGGTGAGGTCGGCGGAGACCGCCATGGCCCCGGTCAGCGGGCGGGCGCGGAAGCCGGTCGGGTCACCGCCCAGCTCCTGCAGCACGCGGGCGCTGGCCGGTTCCATGCCGCGGCCGGCCATCGCCTGGGTGCCCGCGCTCACGAGGTGCACGCTGCCGGCGGCGGCGCCGAGCGCCGCACCGACCCGCGCGCGGGCGAGGCGTTCGGCGATGGGGGAACGGCAGATGTTCCCGGTGCACACGAACAGGACGGTGAACTCCGGCCGGGTGACCGGAGGTGGCTGTTCCCCCACCGGCGCCGCGGACGTCACCGACCCCGCCCGGCAGGAGGGGCAGCCCGTCGCGACGGACCGGCCGTGGTCATGCCCGGCCCTCCACCGGCGCGCGGTCGGGCCCACCGACCACGGTCTCCTGCGCGGGTGCACCCGCCGCGGGCTCGGTGGCGACGTCGCGCTGCGAGGTCGACGAGGTGTAGCCGTAGTCCACGCCGTAGGCGTGGGCGTCGGCCAGGTCGTCGGTCAGCGGCACCATGGTCAGGACGACACCGAACGTCCGGGCGCCCACCGTGTCGAGCGCCGCGGCCGCCTCGGCCACCTGGTCCCCCGTGGTCCGCCCGTGCCGCACCGACAGCAGCACGCCGTCGACCAGGGTGGCGACCCCACGCGCGTCGGCCACCGGCAGGAGGGGCGCGGCGTCGACCAGGACGTAGTCGTTGTCGCTGCGCAGCTTGTCCAGCAGCACGGCCATCTGCTCGGAGCCGAGCAACCGGGCCGGGTTGGGCGGGGTCGGACCGGCGGCCACGACCCGGAGGCCGCCGTCGCCGTAGGACTGCACGACCTCGTCGAGGGCGGCGTTCCCGGCCAGCACGTTGGTGAGCCCCACGCCGCCGACCAGCCCCAGGTACTCGGTGACCCGTGGACGGCGGAGGTCGGCCTCGACCACGGTGACCCGGGCCCCCGCGTCGGCGAGGGCGATGGCGAGGTTGACCACCGTCGTGGTCTTGCCCTCGCCGGGGACGGAGCTGGCCACCATGATCACCTTGGGCGGGGAGTCCACGTCCAGGTACTGCAGGCTCATCGCCATCTGGCGGTACTGCTCGGCGGTCCGGGCGCCCGCGTGCTCGATCGTGTGCTCCCGCTCCAGGACCGGATCACGGAAGACGATGCCGGCCACCGGAGCACCGGCGAGCTCCTCGGCGCGGTCCTTGTCCCGGACCGTGCGGTCCAGCAGCGCCCGCGCGACGGCGGCCGCCGCGCCGAGCAGCAGACCCAGGACGGCGCCGAAGAGGGTGTTCCGGGCGGCCAGGTCCGGCGCCGCGGCATTCCCGGGCCGGTCGGTCACGGCCACCGTGACCGGGGCCGCGTCGGTCCCGGCGGCCTCGAGCTCGGTCACCAGCGCGGGGAACTCGTCGGCGACGGCCGCGGCGATCCGCTCGGCCACCTCACGCGACTGGTCCGTGACCGTCGCGTCGATGAGGACGGTGCCGGTGACGGTGCTCGCGGACACGTCCGCGGCCACCTGCGCGGGGGTCAGGTCGAGGTCGACCGCGTCGACGACCCGCTCCGCCAGCTCCGCGCCGGACAGCAGCTCCGCGTAGGAGGCGACCCGTTGCTGGGCGAACTGGCCACCCTGGAAGGCGTCGGTGGTGGACGCGGAGTCCGTCGTGGACACGAAGAACTGCATCCGGACCGAGTAACGCGGTCCGATGAGCGACGTCCCGACGAGTGCGATGACCGCTCCCAGGACGACGCCCGCGGCAATCCACCTCCACCCCCGACGCAGCGCGGACCACACGGCTCTCGGTTCCACATCTCCCCCGTTCTCAAAGCGTTCGGAGTGCCGCCGAGAATGTCGGCGAAATCCTCCGGTGTGACAGCGTGCCACGGGCGCGAGAATGCGCCCGTCCTCATTCCCCGGAGTGCCACACGAATGGGTGAGGCGGCGGGGACCGCACTCAGCCCGGCGTGCCGGCCGACGCCGGCACGGGGCCGGGCCCGGGGGTGGCCCGGCGGGAGAGCCGCCTGACGCCCACCCACTGCGCGGTGAGCGCACCCACCTGCGCCAGGAGCACCGCGGCCGCTCCACCGGCCGCACCGCAGACGTGCGGCAGTGACGCGACTCCGACGATCGCGACCGAGCCGCCGACCACGGTGCTGCGGAGGATGACGTCGGTCCGGCCCGCCGGGGCCAGCACGTCGAAGGTGATCGCCGACGACAGCGACCACAGCGCCAGAGCCGCACCGAACAGCAGGCTCACCAGGTGCCCGACCTCCACCGCCCCGGCGAACAGCCAGCGGTCCACGACCGGCAGACCGACGGCCACCCCGGCTCCGACCAGCAGACCGGCGCAGGAGGTGGCGCCGACCGCCAGGCGCATGCGTGTGGCGACGCCGCCCCGCGGCGCCTCGGACACCCACCCCTGGAAGGCGTTGTAGATCGGCTGGATGCCCGACTGGGCCAGACGCTGCACCCGGTCACCGGCCGTGAAGACCGCCAGGGACGCCGGTGCGACCGCGGCCATGATGCTGGTCGGGACGGAGGCCACCGCGGCCACGACGGCGTCGGTCGCGGCCGCGGTCCGTTGGTCGCGCAGCGCGGCCACGGCCTGCGCCCAGGTCCCCCGGGAGAACGAGACCTCGCTCAGTCGGACGGTCAGCCAGCCGATGGCGGCGACCTGCCCGAGGAGGAAGACGACCGGGTACCAGAGCGGGTTGCCGCTCACCAGGGCGCTCAGCGCCGCGGTGAGTTGCACGACCAGCCGGGGGACCGTCTCGTACCGCGCCGCGTGCCCGGGACGCCCGGTGCCCACGAAGAACCAGTAGGCCGACATGCCCCAGGTGCCCAGAGCGACCGCGGTCAGCGCGGCCAGCAGCCGGCGCCCGTCCGGGGCGAGCAGGGCGGCGGCGACGGCGGCGACGGGGAACAGCACGGCACCGACCAGCAGGCGCGACAACGTGCTGACCCACAGCAGGCGGGCCCGGGCCCCCGCGTCGAGGCCCACCACCCTGGTCGGTCCGACGAAGCCCCACCCGTACTGCAGGACGGTCGCGATGCCGGTGCCGAGCGCCTGACCGAGCGCGACGGCGGCCCAGCCCTCCGCGCCGCCGACGGCGGAGATCACCGGGATGACGGTGAGCGAGCCCAGCAGCGAGATGAGTGGGAGACCCGCGAACGAGGTCAGCCGCCCCCAGGGCAGGGCCGACGCACGCCCCTCGGTGCCGGGAGTGCGTCTCCCTGCCGGTTCAGAGGGAGCAGCCATGTGCCTCGGCCAACTCCGTCCACGCGTCCGCGGTCGCCTCGATGGAGTACCGGTCGACATAGCCCTGCATGTCGTCCAGGCCGGGTGTGCCCTCCAGCTGCGTCGCCCGCTCCTTGACGGCGAGGGCCAGCCCGGCCGGGTCCCCGGCGGGGAACAGGCTCAGGATCTCCGGCCGGTCACCGAGCAGCTCGACCATCTCCGTGGGCCCGGAGGCCGCGGCCGCCAGTACCGGCACCCCGACCCCCATGGCCTCCAGCAGGACGAGTCCGAGGGCTTCGGAGTGCGCGCCGTGGACCAGCAGGTCGGCGTCCCGGACGAGCTCGTAGGGACGGGGGTGCCCACCGTGGGTGCGCACCAGCACCGGCCCGTCGGTGGGCAGCGAGTCGAGCCACCCGCGCAGCGGGCCCTCCCCGACCACGTGCCACTCGACCTCGAGACCGCTGGCCAGCAACCCCTCGTAGACCACGTCGAGCCCCTTGAGCGGCACCAGCGACCCGACCGTGGCGACCCGCAGCGGCCGCAGCCGCGGCGTGACGGGGGCCGGGTGCAGAGCGGCGGCGCGCAGCGCCTGCAGGTCCACGGCGGGGCTGATGACCTGTGGCCGCGTCTCGAGTCCGTAGACGCGGACCATCGCGTCAGCGACCCGGTTGGTGTTGGCCACGACGACGTCCTTGCGGCGGAACACGCTGCGCACCAGCCGCTGCTTGGTCCGGCCGAGCCGGATGAAGCGGGCGTGCTCGGAGGGGTCGAGGTCCTCGTAGTAGACGAACGTGAAGCCCTCGTCCCCTCGCCGCTCGGCCAGGGCGCCGGCCAGGATGCTCGACCACAGGTGGAGCGCGACCAGCGACTTCTCGCCGTCGCGGAACCGCTCGTCGAGCATCCTGCGGAGTCGCCGGGCCACCAGCGGGGTGCGCAGGTGGTCGTCCAGGCCCAGACACTCGACCTGGACACCCGGGTCCAGCGCGTCGAGCAGGCCACCGACCTCGTCGTGCAGGACGACGGCCGCGCGGCCGTGACGGCGGTGCACGACGTTGGACAGCAGCACCGTCTGCCGCTCGGCACCGCCGTAGCGCAGGTGTGGCTGCACGCTGATGAGCACGGGTCCCCCTGTCAGGCCGCCGGGCGGTGGACAGCGGACGAGCGGCCGGACCCCGCCGCACGCAACGCCCGGCCCCCGAGGCCCATGACGTAGTCGGTCAGTTCACCGGCGGCGCGCGTCGCCCGGACGGCGTCGACGGTGTAGCGCCGCCAGAGCCGCCTGGGCTCCCGACACAGCCGCACCAGCCAGTTCAGCCGGAGCGGGTACGCCCAGCTCGGGTAGTAGTCCCCGCCGGCGTACTGGTCGAGCCATCCCCCGCAGGTCGCGACCAGGACGCCGGGCGTCCGCAGCTGCAGGGCGTAGAGGTCCTGCCTCGGCGCTCCCAGGGCGACGACGACCAGGTCGACGCGCGCCTCCTGGAGCTCCTGGCGCAGCTGGTGCGGCTCCGGCAACCCCGAGTACCCGTCCCGCGTGAGCACGACCCGGTGCCGGTACTCGCTCTCGATCCGCGCCACGACCGCCGCCAGGGTCTCCGGGGTGGAGCCGACCAGCGCGATGCGCAGCGGCGCGCACCTCGCGAGCACGACCGGGAGCAGCAGGTCCGCGCTGGTGCGAGGCACCTCGGCCCTGACGATGCGCGACAGGAAGACGCCGTCCAGGCCCAGGTAGTCGAACTCGTCGAGCGGGACGCCGGCGTGCAGGGCCTGCAGGGCGCTGTAGTGGTTTAGCCACGTGAGCACGCCTCCGGCACGGGTGCGCAGGGCGTCGGTGACGACGTCGGCGAACGAGACGGGCGGGACCTGGCCGTCGCCGGCGGCCGGCGGCGCCTGCACGGAGGCGCTCACGGCTGGGCCGGGGCGGGGCCGATGGCGCGGGCGGGGAGCCCGATGGCGAGCTTGCCCGGGGGGACGTCCTTCAGCACGAGCGCGCGGGTCCCGATGAACGCTCCCTCGCCCACCGTGAGCTCGCCGATGACACTGACCGAGGCGCCGATGTACACGCGGTCACCCAGCGTGGGTGCACCCGGCACGGGGTAGGCCACCCCCAGGCCCGAGTAGGGCCCCATGACGACGTCGTCGCCGATGACGGCGTTCGGGACGATGATCACGCCCCGACCGCCGTGGGCGAGGACGAAGCGTCGCCCACAGGCGAGCGCACCGGGCACCTCGCAACCGAGCAGCAGGCGCGAGAAGGCGAGCAGCGGCAGGGAGAGCAGGCGGACCACCGACGCGGCGAGACCGCGCCCGCGGACGCCGAACTGGTTGAGCCGGAAGATCGCCACGGCGACGACGCTCAGCGTGCCGCCTCCGCGGGAACGGTTCACGACGGCGTCCTCACGCATCCACTCGACGAGTTCCCGGAGGTTCCTGGGATGGGTGGCAGCCATGTGACGTCCTCACTCATACGCATGTCCACGACCACGGGAATGAGCGTCCGACCATTTCAGTGGAATGGCTGACACCCGATGAGGTCACGACGACACTAGGGCGGTCGACTGCATTTCCAGCGGGCCTGCGGCGATGCCCACCCCCTTTTTGGGTAGGCGCTCCGAGAAACGGCGCCCCATTCAGCGCCGGACATCCAGGAAGCGCACGAGCCCCCTCCCGGGTGGGAGGGGGCTCGTGCGCTCATGGGGCCCGGCCGACGGGCGCTGCTCAGTCCGTGACCGCCGCCTCGGTCTCGTCGAGGCGGGCGTCGGGCTGGTCCGCCGTGGCAGGGGCCGGCTCGACCGGGGGTCCGTCCAGCGGCGCCGTCGCGGGCCCCGACGGCGCCGCCTCGGGGACAGGGGACTCCGCGGCTCCCGCGGCACCGGCCGCCGGGTCACCGGTCGGTGCGCTCGACGACGTCGCCGTGGTGGGGGACGCCGTCACGGCCGGCTCGGCGCCCCAGGCCTCCACCTCCGCCAGACCGACGTTGCCGGTCCAGGTACCGACCGAGGTCACGGTGATCCGCAGCGAGGTGGTGCTGCGGGCGGGGAAGGTGACCGTCACCGCGCCGCCGGCGTTCTCGAGCGCTGGCACGGCCACCGTCGACCCGTCGGAGAACGTCAGCGTCGCGCCCGTCACCTGGTCGTACTCGTTGGGCCGGTCGTAGAGCACGACACCGTTGAGCTCGACCTCCGAGGCCCAGCCGAGCTGGAGCCAGGCACCCGCGCCCTCACCGGCACTCGCCCACTCCGCGGTGTGGTCACCGGGGTAGCCGTCGACCACACCGTCGACCGCCTTCGTCGCCGTCTGCCCGTCCCAGGTGTTCTCCGACGACGCGGTCACCGTCGCCGACCCCGCCACGTCCGCACCGGACGGCAGCGCCGGCTCCGGCTCGGTCGGCGTGGGCTCGGCCGGCTCCGGCTCGGTCGGCGTCGGCTCGGTCGGCGTCGGCTCGGCCGGCGTGGGCTCGGCCGGCGTGGGTTCGGTCGGCTCCGGCTCGGTCGGCGGCGGCGTGACGACCGTCGAGGTGCTCCACGCGTCGACCTCGGCGAGACCGACGTTGCTGGTGTACGCGGACACGGAGGTCACGGTGATCCGCATCCAGGTGGCCGTGCGGACCGGGAACGTGACCGTCACGGCGCCGCCGGCGTTGTCCAACGACGGCACGTTGACCGTCGACCCGTCGGAGAAGGTCAGGGTCGCCGCGGTCACCTGGTCGTACTCGTTGGGCCGGTCGTGGAGCACCACGGCGTTGAGCTCCACCGCGGACGCCCAGTCCAGCTGCAGCCAGGCCCCGGCCCGCTCACCGGCACTCGCCCACTCCGCGGTGTGGTCACCGGGGTAGCCGTCGACCACACCGTCGACCGCCTTCGTCGCCGTCTGCCCGTCCCAGGTGTTCTCCGACGACGCGGTCACCGTCGCCGACCCCGCCACGTCCGCGCCGGACGGCACGGCGGGCTCCTCCACGGGCGGGACCGTGCCCCAGGCCTGCAGCTCGGCGATGCCCACGTTGCTCGTGGTCCCGCTGACGGCGGTCACACCGATGCGCAGGGACGACGTGCTGCGGGCGGGGAAGGTGACCGTCACCGCGCCCCCGTCGTCGTCCAGCGAGGGCACGGCCACCGTCGACCCGTCGGAGAACGTCAGCGTCGCGCCCGTCACCTGGTCGTACTCGTTCGGCCGGTCGTAGAGCACGACACCGTTGAGCTCGACCTCCGAGGCCCAGCCGAGCTGGAGCCAGGCACCCGCGCCCTCACCGGCGCTGGCCCACTCCGCGGTGTGGTCACCGGGGTAGCCGTCCACCACACCGTCGACCGCCTTCGTCGCGATCTGGCCGGTCTCGGCGTTCTGCGACGACGCGGTCACCGTCGCCGTCCCCGCCACGTTGGTCCCGGTCGGGATCGACGGCTCGTCAGGGGTGTCGGTGTTGACGTGCTGACGGACCAGCCAGTCCCCGGAGCTGCCGTAGGCGCACTCCTCGGCGCTCAGGCACGAGCCGGGGTCGTGGGGGGCGTAGGCGAAGAAGGCCGCCATCTTCGCCTCGAGATCGCTGCCCTCGACGTTCTCGGGCAGGGCCGTGGTCGTGTACCCCAGGTACCCGGCGAAGCGTGCCGAGGGCGCGGCCGCGGCGTGGGCCTCGGCGACGAGCCGGCCCACCGCGTGGTGGTCGCTGTGGTCACCGTCGCCGTACTCGCCCTCCTCGTCCAGCGTCCGGACCGCGCTGGGCGCCGACGCGGCGATGATGGCGCCCAGGGTCGCGACCACCTGGTCGCGGGTGTACCGCTGCACGGGGACGTCGAGGGTCTCCAGCGCGTCAGCGGTGCCGAGCTCGAGCTGCTCCAGGCTCCGGTGGTCCGACCGCGCGCTGCCCGCGCCGTCGACGTAGCCGTCCGGCAGCCGGAGGAAGTACAGCTGCACCGTCGGCCGGGCGGTGAGGGTCGCACGGGTGACCGACCTGCCCGCGAAGGTGACGCGGGCCGTCGTCCACTCGGACGCGACCCCGGCCATCTGCGCGTAGGCCGCCTTGACCCCCGTCTCACGCCCGACGTAGTAGGCGTCCTCGCCGCCGGCGTCGCCGGAGGTCACGTAGACCGTCGCGGAGCAGCCGCCCGAGGCGATGGTCCGGAGGACGTCCGGGTTCATGAAGAACAGGTCGTCGTCCGGGTGGGCGACGACGTTGACCGACGACTCCGCGCACCCGGCTGCGGCCGATGCCGGGGACGCCACGAAGGTCATCGCCGTGGCGGCCAGCACGGCGATGCCGGCGAGCAGTCGACGCCGGCCGTGGTGCCGGCGCTGAGGCGAGTCGACGCGGACGTCGCGGGAGTTCAGTGGACGCAGGAGCCGCGACAGGGTCACGAGCCACCCCTTCTGGACGGGTATCGCAGGTCTGGGAGGTCAGGGCGAGCGGGAGCGCCGAGGCAGGAGGACGTCACTGCCCCGGGTGGAGCCGGGAGCTGGCGTCGCGCTCCGCGGCGCGACGCACGGGCGTCGGCTGTGCGGTCGCGGACCGGGCGTCAGTAGGCCCCGGACCGGCCGAGGACGGCGCGGACGGTGCGGGCGAGGATCAGCAGGTCCATGGCCAGCGACCAGTTCTCCACGTAGCGCAGGTCCAGGCGCACGGCCTCCTCCCAGGGGAGGTCACTGCGGCCGGAGACCTGCCAGAGGCCGGTGAGGCCGGGCTTGACCAGCAGCCTGCGGTGCACCGAGGTGTCGTAGCGGGCGACCTCGCCGGGCAGCGGCGGCCGCGGCCCGACCAGGGACATCGACCCGCCGAGCACGTTGAACAGCTGCGGCAGCTCGTCCAGCGACAGCCGGCGCAGCAGCCGCCCGACCGGGGTGACCCGCGGGTCGGACCGCATCTTGAACAGCAGGCCGTCGGAGATGTTCTGCGCCATCAGGGCGTCGACCTGGCGGTCGGCGTCGACGACCATGCTGCGGAACTTGAGCATGGTGAACGACCGGCCGTTCACCCCGACCCGCTCCTGGCGGTACAGGACGGGGCCGGGGCTGGTCAGCTTGACGGCCGCGGCGATGGCGAGCAGCACCGGGGCCAGCAGGACGACGGCGAGCCCGGCGGCGGCGCGGTCGAGGCCGCCCTTCACCACGCGCCGCCAGCCCTCGAAGCGCGGCTGCTCGACCGAGAGGAGGGGCAGCCCCTCCAGCGGACGGATGTGCAGGCGCGGACCGGCGACCTCGATCAGGCCCGGGGCGACGAGGAGCTCGATGCCGGTGCCCTCGAGCTGCCAGGACAGCTGGCGCAGGTACTGCGCCGCGGTCTCGCTGGCGGAGGTGACGGCGATGGTGTCGGCCTCCAGCCCCGCGGCGAGGGCGACGACCTCGTCGAGGGTGCCGACGGGGAGGGCGGATGCGCCGGCCACCCGCTCCCGGTCCGCCGGGGGCACGCAGGTGGCGACGACGTCCAGACCGGCGAACTGCTGGCGGCGCAGCCGGTCCACCAGCTCGAGGACCGCCGTCCCCCGGCCGACGACCACCACCCGCTTGGTGCACCGCCCCTGGGCCCGCAGGCCGCGCAGGGTGCAGCGGGCGGCGAACCGGCCGAGCAGGGTGCCGAGGGTGAGGACCGGCACGGCGACGACGACCAGCGCGCGGCTCAGGTCGAGGCCGGCGGCGTAGGAGACGAAGCCGGCGACGGCGAGCAGCAGGAACCCGGCCTTGCCGACGGCGCGGTACTCGTCGCTGCCGGTGCCGAAGACCCGCTCGGCGTGGGCGCCCGTGGCCCGCAGCAGCATCGGCCAGGCGGCGACGAGCGCGACGGCGGCCCAGAACAGCGCGGTGTCGGGCGCGGACCCCGTCGAGTGGCTGGCGAGTACCGCGGTCGCGGCCACCAGGGCGGCCAGCACCTCGAACACCGTCAGGACGGCGGAGTACCGACGGACCCACGCCGGCGGACCCGATCGCGGCCGCAGCCGCGGCGGAGTGTCAGCGGCTGGCAGCCGGGACGCAGTTCCCAGCCTGACGCTGGTGTGGTCGAGCAGCACGGTTTCCCCCGAACACGCGTGACATTCTGTAGCCGACGTCACTCGGGCAGGGGGAGGCGACAACTCCGTCACCAGGATGTTCCCCCCACCGGCGGCGCACGGCGTCGGGAGAACCATCACAGAGCGTCATGAGCAGGGTCAACGCCGGGCGGGCGCATTCACCCGAAGGGAGCGGCGGGACAGCCGCCGGTCACCGGTTCGCGCGACGCGTCAGGTGCGCGGGTGGACGACGTTCTGCGCGGCCTCGAGGCCGCGGGTCAGCAGCTCCTCGGCTGCGTCGGCCGCCTCGGCGAGGAGCAGGTCGAGCTCCTTGCGCTCGGTGGCGGAGAAGTCCTTGAGCACGAAGTCGGCGGGGTCCTGCCGGCCGGGCGGGCGGCCGATGCCGACGCGCACCCGGAGGTAGTCCTTGGTCCCGGTGGAACGGGTGATCGAGCGGAGCCCGTTGTGGCCGCCCTCGCCGCCGCCGCGCTTGAGCCGCACGCTGGCGAAGGGGATGTCGAGCTCGTCGTGCAGCACGACGAGGTCGGTGGGCGGGATGGAGTGGTAGTCCAGCAGGCTCCGGACTGGGCCACCGGACTCGTTCATGTAGCTGGTGGGCCGGGCCAGCACGACGCGGCGGCCGGCCAGCCGGCCCTCACCGAGGAGGGTCCGGGCCCGCTTGCCCTTGCCGGGAGAGAGCCGGATGCCGGCGCGGTCGGCGAGCACGTCGAGCACCATCGCGCCCACGTTGTGCCGGTTGCCCGCGTAGGAGGGGCCGGGGTTGCCGAGACCCACGACCAGGAAGGGGCCCTCGGACACCGACGAGCCGGGGGCGCCGGCAGTGCCGGCGCCCCCGTTCGTACCGGAGCCGGTGCTCAGGGCTGGACGCCGGTGTTCTCGCCGGCGTCGGCCGGGACGGCACCCTCGATGTCGGAGGTGGCCTCCTCGACGGACTCGGCGGACTCCTCGCGCTCGATGCCGGCCTCGGCCTCGGCGGCCTCGAGCTCGGCCTCGAGGGCCTCGGCGGTCGGGGCACCCAGGAAGCCGATGACGAGGGCCTCGGCGTCGGTGACCAGCGTCGCGCCGCGCGGCAGCACGAGGTCGCCGGCGGTGATGTTCTGGCCCGCGGTCCGGCCGGTGATGTCCACCTCGATGGACTCGGGGAGGTGCGTGGCCTCCGCCTCGATCGAGACGGTGTTCAGCTGGTGGTTCGGGATGGAGTCCACGCCGGGCTCACCCACGACGACGATCGGGATGTCGACGGTGGTCCGCTCGCCGCGGCGGACGAGCAGCAGGTCGACGTGCTCGTGCTGGCGGGTCAGCGGGTCGCGCTGCACGGCCTTGGTGAGCGCGAGCTCCTCCTTGCCGTCCAGGACGATCGTGAGCAGGGCGTTGGCGCCGCCGTTGCGCAGCGCCGCGGCGAACTCGCGGGCCGGCAGGGACAGGTGGACGACGTCCTGGCCGTGCCCGTAGAGGACGGCGGGGACGCGGCCGGCCCGGCGGGTGCGGCGGGCACTGCCCTTGCCGAACTCGGTGCGGGCCTCGGCGACGAGGCGGAAGTCAGCCACGGTGGTGTGCTCCTCGGAGAGGTGGTCGGTGTCGCTGGCCGGCGCGCGGCGCGGCACACCCCGACCGGGGCACACGCACGTCGATCACGGAGTACGGACGGGCCGTCTCCCTCGCCGGGCAACCGCCTCAGCGTACCCGACGGGCACGGTGGCACTCCTGCGGTGCCGGTGCCGCAGCACCACGGGGGCGGGCAGGACACCGCAGGAGCCGCCGTCCGCACCTCCGGGGGACGCGGCCGCGCCTCCACCGCGGACGTCACCTCCCCGGGAGGTGCACCGTCAGGAGGCGCCGTCGAAGAGGCTCGTGACCGAGCCGTCCTCGAAGACCTCCTTGATCGCCCGCGCGAGCAGCGGGGCGATGGAGAGGACGGTGAGCTTGTCGAAGTGGCGGGCCGGGTCGATGGGCAGCGTGTTGGTCACGATGACCTCGCTGACCCGGCTGTTCTTCAGCCGGTCGACCGCCGGCCCGGAGAGGACGCCGTGGGTCGCGGTGACGATGACGTCGGCGGCGCCGGCCTCGAAGAGGGTCTCCGCCGCCTTCACGATCGTGCCGCCGGTGTCGATCATGTCGTCGACGAGGATGCAGACCCGGCCGGCGACCTCACCGACGACGCGGTTGGCCACGACCTCGTTGGCGACCATCGGGTCGCGGGTCTTGTGGATGAAGGCCAGCGGGGTGCCGCCGAGCTTGTCGGTCCACCGCTCGGCGACGCGCACCCGGCCGGAGTCCGGCGAGACGACGGTGATGTCGCGGTCGCCCCACCGCTCGCACACGTGCTTGACCAGCAGGTCGAGGGCGAACAGGTGGTCGACCGGCCCGTCGAAGAAGCCCTGGATCTGGGCGGTGTGCAGGTCGACGGTCATCAGCCGGTCGGCGCCGGCGGTCTTGAACAGGTCGGCGACGAGGCGGGCGGAGATCGGCTCGCGGCCGCGGTGCTTCTTGTCCTGCCGGGCGTAGGGGAAGAACGGCGCGACGACGGTGATCCGCTTGGCCGAGGCCCGCTTCAGGGCGTCGACCATGATCAGCTGCTCCATGAGCCAGGTGTTGATCGGCGCGGTGTGGCTCTGCACGACGAACGCGTCGCAGCCGCGTACGGACTCCTCGAAGCGGACGAAGAGCTCCCCGTTGGCGAACTCGTACGCCGCCGTCGGCGTCGGGGTCACCCCGAGGTGGCCGGCGATCTCGTCGGTCAGCTCCGGGTAGGCCCGGCCGGAGAACAGCATCAGGCTCTTGCTGGTGGTCTGCCGGATGGCGCTCATCGGCTCAACTGCCCCTAGTGGTCGTCGTCTGGGGGAACGGGCCGTCGCCCGGCCTACTCGGACGCCTTCGTTCGAGTGTCGGCCGCGCCGGCGGCCTCCGCATCCCCGGCCGCCTCCGCGGCCTTCGCCGCGGCCGTCCCAGGACGCCGCCGGCGCACCCAGCCTGCCACATTCCGCTGGGTGGCCCGCGCCACGGCCATGGCCCCCGGCGGGACGTCGGAGGTGATCACGGAACCGGCCGCGGTGTAGGCGCCGTCGCCGACCGTGACCGGGGCCACGAGCATCGTGTCGGAGCCGATCCGCACGTGGTCGCCGATCGTCGTCCGGTGCTTGGCGACCCCGTCGTAGTTGACGAAGACCGTCGCCGCGCCGATGTTCGCCCCCTCCCCGATGGTGGCGTCGCCGACGTAGGACAGGTGCGGCACCTTGGACCCCACACCGACCTCGGCGTTCTTCGTCTCGACGAAGGCCCCCACCTTGGCGCCCCGGGCCAGCCGGGTACCGGGCCGCAGGTAGCTGAACGGGCCGACGGTGGCCTCCGGGCCCACGACGGCGCCCAGCACGTGCGAGCGGAGGACCGAGGCGCCCTCCCCCACCTCGGTGTCGCGCAGCGTGGTGTCCGGGCCGACGACGGCGCCGGTGGCCACCGACGTCGTCCCCTGCAGCTGGACGCCGGGCTCGAGCACCGCGTCGGGGGCGACCGTGACGGTGACGTCGACCCAGGTGGTGGCGGGGTCGACGACGGTGACACCGGAGCGCATCAGCTCGTCGAGCACCCGGTCGTTGAGGGTGCGCCGTCGGGCGGCGAGCTCACGGCGGTCGTTGCAGCCGAGCACGTCGTCGGGGTCCTCGGCGCGCACCCCGCCGACCCGGCCGCCCTCGGCGACGAGCAGACCGAGGACGTCGGTCAGGTACTGCTCGCCCTGGTCGTTGTCCTCCCCGAGAGCGGCCAGCACGCGGCGCAGCGCGGCCGCGTCACCCACGTAGACCCCGGCGTTGATCTCCCGGATCGCACGCTGCTCGGGGGTGGCGTCCCGCTCCTCGACGATGGCCCGCACCGCGCCCTCGGCGTCCCGGACGATCCGGCCCAGCCCGGTGGGGTCCTCGACCTCCGCGGTGAGGACGGTCAGCACGTTGCCGGCGGTCCGGTGGGTGTCGACCAGGGCGGTGACGGTCCCGGGGCGCAGCAGCGGCGCGTCCCCGTTGACCAGCAGCACCGCACCGTCGATCGACGGGACGGCGGCCAGCGCGACCGCGGCGGCGTGCCCGGAGCCGCGCTGCTCCTCCTGCACCACGGGCCGGGCGCCGGGGGCGACCTCGGCGAGGTGCTCCTCGACCGCCGCGCGGCCGGCGCCCACGACGACCACCGTGTGCTCGGCGCCCAGCGGCGCGGCCGCGGCCAGCACGTGGCCGAGCATGCTGCGGCCGCCGAGGGTGTGCAGCACCTTGGGCAGGGCCGACTTCATGCGCGTGCCCTGCCCGGCGGCGAGGACGACGACGGCGGCGACGGACGGCGGGGTGGGAACGGTCACGGGTCTCCTCGTGCCTAGGCTCGGACGGCGTTGCTGGGGGACTCGGACTCGAACCGAGACTTCACGGCTCCAAAGGCCGGCGGGCTGCCGATTACCCCATCCCCCACTGCGGGCGTCACCGGCGCTGCGGCGGCGCGGACACCGGTCGGCGTCCCCCGGAAGCCTAGGTGGCCCCGGGACCGCGGGCACCGCCCGACCGGGTGGTCCGACAGGCGACCTTCCCTACGGTGACGTAGGTTACGGCCTCCGGCCCGGTTCCCCGGCACCACAGACCCCCGGTGCCCACCGGTCCCCCACCGCCCTGGAGGCCGCTTGTCCGCTCCCGCTGTGACCCGGCCCACCGCGCCGCCGCGCTCCGCCGACCCGGACGCCGGCCTGCCGGCGAACGCGCTGGGCAAGGAGAAGGGCGCGCTGGAGCAGATCACGCTCTACGTGTTCGTGGTCGTGCCGTTCCTGGCGCTGGCCGCGGTGGTGCCCGCCGTCTGGGGGTGGGGGCTGTCCTGGCTGGACGTCGGCCTCGCCGTCGGCTTCTACTACCTGACCCTGCTGGGCGTCACCGTCGGCTACCACCGGCACTTCACCCACGGGTCGTTCAAGGCCGCCCGCCCGCTCCGGATCGCGCTCGCCGTGGTCGGGTGCATGGCGATCCAGGGTCCGGTCGTCCAGTGGGTCGCCGACCACCGCCGGCACCACGCCTTCTCCGACCGCGCCGGCGACCCGCACTCGCCGTGGCGCTACGGCACCGACGCGCGGGCGCTGCTCAAGGGCATGTGGCACGCGCACCTCGGGTGGCTGTTCGACCGCCGGCAGACCAACCCCGAGCGCTACGCGCCCGACCTGCTCAAGGACGTCGCCCTCCGGCGCACCAGCCGGCTGTTCGTCGTGTGGGCCTTCCTGAGCCTGGCCCTGCCGGCGGTGATCGGCGGCCTGGTCACCCAGAGCTGGGCCGGCGCCTGGTCGGCGTTCTTCTGGGCCGGCCTGGTGCGGGTGGCGCTGCTGCACCACGTGACCTGGTCGATCAACTCCGTCTGCCACGTCGTCGGGAGCCGGCCGTTCGCCTCCCGGGACCGGGCGACCAACTTCTGGCCGCTGGCGCTGCTCAGCGGCGGCGAGTCGTGGCACAACCTGCACCACGCCGACCCCACCTGCGCCCGCCACGGCGTGCTCCGCGGGCAGGTCGACATCAGCGCCCGCGTCATCTGGGCGTTCGAGAAGCTGGGCTGGGCACACAGCGTGAAGTGGCCCGACCCGGTCCGGCTGGCCGCGAAGCGACAGTCCGTCCCGGCCGTGTCCTGACCGCGGACCCGCCCCCGCCCGAGCGGCCGGCGTCGGCCGGCACCCCCGGGCGGGGGCGGCCGCGGGGCACCATGGGAGCCATGCCCAGCAGCGTGGCACGCCCCCGGGTGCGCATGACGGGTCCAGAACGGCGCCAGCAACTGCTCGACGTCGGGCGGGCGGTCTTCGCCCAGCGCGGCTACGAGGCCACCTCCATCGAGGAGCTCGCCGCCCGCGCCGACGTCAGCAAGCCCGTCGTCTACGAGCACTTCGGCGGCAAGGAGGGCATCTACGCCGTCGTCGTCGACCGCGAGATGCAGCGGCTGCTGGACCGCTTCACCTCCGCGCTGGCCGCCGGCGGCTCCCCGCGGGAGCTGCTGGAACGGGCCGCCCTGGTCCTGCTCGACTACATCGAGGAGGACACCGACGGCTTCCGCGTCCTCTCCCGGGACTCCCCCGTCGACGGCGCGTCGGGGGGCACCTACTCCTCGCTGATCAGCGAGGTGGCGCGCAAGGTCGAGCACATCCTCGGCGCGCAGTTCGACGCGCGGGGCTACGACCGCGCCCTCGCCGCGCTCTACAGCCAGGCGCTGGTCGGCATGGTGGCGCTGGTGGGCCAGTGGTGGCTGGACACCCGCACCCCGGGCAAGCGCGAGGTCGCCGCCCACCTGGTCAACCTGTCCTACAACGGCCTGGCGCACCTGGAGCCGGCCCCCGGGCTGGTCAGCCGGCCGGTGGAGCAGCCCGGCGCCTGAGCAGGGTCAGCCGACCAGTCGGGCACCGGGCACCGGGCCGTGCACGGCGCGCACGGTGCGGTAGACGCCCACCCCGGCGAGCTCGGCGGCCAGCCGGACGGCGGCGTCCTCGTCGTCGGCGAGCGCGGCCACCGTCGGCCCCGACCCGCTGACGATGGCGGCGGGCGCGCCGGCGTCCGTGGCGGCCCGCAGGGCCCGGCGCAGGGCCGGGCGCAGCGACACCGCCGGGGGCTGCAGGTCGTTGGCCAGCGCGCCCGCGAGCGCTGACACCGGCCCGCTGCGCAGGGCACTGATCACCGGCTCGGGCGAGGCCAGGTCACTGCCGTCGGGGACCCGCCCCTCGCCGCGGAGCCGGTCCAGCTCGGCGTACACCGCCGGCGTCGACAGCCCCTCACCGGCGATGCCGAGCACCCAGTCCCACCGCCGCCGGGCCAGCACCGGGGAGAGCTGCTCGCCCCGCCCCGAGCCGAGCGCGATCCCACCGAGCAGGCTGAACGGGACGTCGCTGCCCAGCTGCGCGGCCAGGGCGGCCAGCTCGCCGCGGGTGGCGTGGGTGCCCCACAGGGCGTCGAGGGCGACCAGCGCGGCCGCGGCGTCGGCGCTGCCACCGGCCAGTCCCGCCGCGGCCGGGATCGACTTGTCGACCGTGATCGTGGCGTCCGGGGAGATCCCGGCGCGCTCGGCCAGCAGCTCGGCGGCCCGCCACACGAGGTTGCGCCGGTCGGTGGGGACGGCGTCCGGGCCGCTGCCCGTGGTGCCCTCACCGGTGACGCTGAGCGCCAGCCCGGCGCCGGGGCGGACGGTCACCGTGTCGAACAGCGAGACGGCGAGGTAGACCGTCCGCAGCTCGTGGAACCCGTCCCCGCGCAGCGGGCCGACCGCCAGGTGCACGTTGACCTTCGCCGGCGCGCGGGCGACCACCGCGCCGTCGCCGGCGATCCGCCCCGGCCCGCCCGAGGACGACCAGCTCATGCGCCGGGCTCCACGGGAGCCGTGGCGGCCAGCCGCGCGAAGTCCTCGACCGACAGCTGCTCGCCGCGGGTGGCCGGGTCGATGCCGGCGGCCCGCAGCCGGGTCTCGGCCGCGGCCGGGCTGCCCGCCCACCGGGCCAGCGCGGCCCGCAGGCCCTTGCGTCGCGTGGCGAAGGCCGCGTCGACGACGGCGAAGGTCGCGGCACGGTCACCCGGCGGCGGGGGTCGGCGCACGAGGGCGACCAGCCCCGAGTCGACGTTGGGCTCGGGCCAGAAGACCCGGCGGCCGACGTTGCCGGCGCGGCGGACCTCCCCGTACCAGGCGGCCTTGACCGAGGGCACGCCGTAGGCCGGGGTGCCAGGCGCGGCGGCGAGCCGCTCGGCGACCTCGGCCTGCACGAGCACCAGGGCACGGCGCAGGGTGGGCAGCAGTTCCAGCAGGTGCAGCAGCACGGGCACCGCAACGTTGTACGGCAGGTTGGCCACCAGCGCCGTGGGTGGCGGCCCGGGGAGCTCCTGGACCCGCAGGGCGTCGGCCTCGACGACGGTCAGCCGGTCGGCCAGCGCGGGCGCCCGCTCGGCGACGGTGCGCGGCAGCAACGCGGCCAGCCGCGGGTCGATCTCCACCGCGGTGACCCGCGCGGCGGCCGGCAGCAGGCCGAGGGTGAGCGACCCGAGACCGGGGCCGACCTCCAGGACGACGTCCTCGGGGGTGAGCTCGGCGGTGCGGACGATCCGCCGGATCGTGTTCGCGTCGTGCAGGAAGTTCTGCCCCAGCGTCTTGGTCGGACGCAGCTCGAGCTGCTGGGCCAGGTCGCGGATCGCGGCCGGGCCCAGCAGCTCGGAGGCGGGGTCGGGAGTGCTCAGCGGGACCCGATCAGCTGAACAGCCGCGGACCGCAGTGCGGCCACTGGCCGGCACCGGAGCGCTGGTAGAGCAGCTGCGCGCGGTAGGTCTGCTCGTCGGCGGAGGCCGCGGACGGGACACCGGTGCCGCCCACGGCGTTCCACGTGGCCTGCGAGAACTGGTACAGGCCGTGGTACTTGCCGGTGGAGCTGACCGCGTTGGGGCGGCCGCCGGACTCGCACTTCGCGAGCGCGGCCCAGTTGAGGCCGTCGGCCGAGGGCGCGTTGCCACTGGACGCCGCCGGGGCCGGGCGCTCCTTGGTGCCCACGGCGACCTGCTCGTCGACCGGCTGCCGGGTGACGGTCGTGGCCAGCTGCTCCCGCGCGGTCTCGACGCCGTCGGTGACGGTGATCCGGAAGGTGGTGGCCTGCTCGCCGTCCACGCCCTTCTGGGTGACGGTCTTCTCGCCCTCGAAGGCCTCGGGGTTCGGCGCCTCGACCGTGCCGTGCGGGATGGCGGAGGTCTCGGTGACCTCGGTGACCTGCACGCGGGTCACCTGGATGCGCATCCGGTCCAGCAGCGCCTGCTCGGCGTAGACGCTGGTGCGGTCGGTGGGGCCCAGCGTGATGCCCTGCTCGGCGAGGAGGTCGCCGGCGGTGGCGGCGGTGGTGGTGACCACGCGCTGGGTGCCGTCGACGAGGAGGGTGACGTCCTTGGGCGTGCTGATCGACAGCGACATGCCGTCGAGCGGGAGTCGCTCGCTGCGGCTGGCGGACAGCACGAGGCCCTCGGCGCGGTAACCCAGCTGCGCGAGCGCCTCCTCGACCGACAGCGCGGTCACGTAGACCTCGCTGGCGACGCCGTCCACGGTCAGCTGCAGGGGACGCGCCCGGTTGACGACGACGGCGTCGCCGTCCTCGACACCGGCCTCGGCGTCGGGCAGGACGACGTCGTGTGCCTGCGTCTGCAGCCCCTCCTCCTCGAGCACCTCGCCGACGGTGTCGGCGTAGGTGCGCACCTCACGCGCCTGCCCGTCGACGGTCAGCGTCAGGGACTTCTGGGCGGCGAAGTAGGCCAGGGTGCCGCCCACGAGTCCGAGCAGGACGAGGGCGTAGAGGGCGAGCTTCAGCGATCGGGACACGACACTTCCAGGGGTCACTGAACCCGGGCAGGGGGCCGTCACACACTCCCGGGCGGCAGCCGATCAGGAGGGGAGCTCCCGGTCGGTTCGACACCGCCCGGGTCGGTCCCCACCCCGGCTGGTCACGACACGATAACGAACGAGGTACCTCGGGCAACTGTGCGTGAGCAGTGAAGCAGAGCGTCGACGTAGCGACATGTGGGCGCGCCGACACGTTGAGTGACAACAGCGCATGGCGGTACGCGTGTGGCGCCTGCGCAGCGTGAGACGGGTGGGGTGACCAATCCCACAGTGTGCCCGCCCTCTCCTTGGGGCATCGGCGCCGCTCAGCGCGCTGTGCAGCGTGCGGCCGGCCGCTCGGTGGGGCGCCACCGGTCACCGGCGGACCGGTTCCGGAGCCGGGCGCGGCACCCGGTCACGGTGGACCGGTCGCGGGGGCCCGCAGGGTCTCCCGACCGCGACACGGGCGGGGCTCAGCGCGACGGGGGCACGGCACGTGGCCGCGGTGCGGTCCCGAGGACCGCAGTGTCACCACTCAGCCGGCGAGGGCGCGGTCGGTCGAGCGGACCGGGCGCAGCCAGGTGAGCAGGAAGACGGCCACGGCGAGCCCGGCGGCCAGTCCGGCGAAGCCACCGGCGACCAGCGCGACGGGCACCAGGTCCACGCCCTCGGTGACCCGGTCGCCCAGGTCGATGCCGGCGGCGAGCAGCAGCGCGCCCAGCGGGAGGAGCGCCAGGACGCTGGTGGCGGCGGTGACCAGGTGGGCGGTCCAGGTGCGCAGCGCCTCGTCGACGGGCACGTCGGCGCCCTCGGCCGGCAGGGGGCGGGCGATCGTGCGCAGCAGCGCGACCTCGGCGAGGACCCAGGTCAGCAGTGGGACGACGAGGGCGACCCACCCGACGGAGGCGGGCAGGTTGTCCCGCTGCCACATGAGGACGGCGGCCAGCACCTCGGCGGCGACCATCGCCCGCATCGCCCACACCAGCACGGGTGAGACCTGCTCGGCGAACCGCGGCCGGCGGGGCGGGCTGCTCAGCCTCCAGCGGGGCCGCGGCCGGGTCGTCTCGGCGAGCACGACGCCGACCAGCAGGCCGACCAGGAGGGCGGGGGCCCACAGGAAGACCGAGGCCTCGGCGAACAGCACGATGCTCACGACGATGCCGACCAGGCCGATCAGCCAGCCCAGCGCACGCACCCGGCGTCCGTGCTGGGCCTGACGGTGCAGGGTCGCGGTGCCCTCCGGCGTCGGGGTGGCGAACTCGACGGCGGCCGCCGCGACCGCGCGACGGCCGGCGGCCAGTGCCCAGGCGCGGGCGAGCAGCACGCCGGGGACCAGCACGGCGATGAAGAGGACGACGGCGATGAGGCGGCCCACGCCCCTAGTGTCCACGCTTCCGCTGGGAGCGGGAGGGCCGTCCTCCCGGCGTCAGGACGACGCGGGCGTCCCGTCGTCCCACGGGCCGAAGACCCGCTCGGCGTTGCTGGTCAGGGCCGCGCAGAGCTGGTCGAGCCCGGCCCCGGTGACCTCGGCGAGCGCCCGCACGGTGAGGGGCACCAGGCGGGAGGCGTTGGGTCGGCCGCGGTGCGGCATCGGGGTGAGGAACGGCGAGTCGGTCTCCACCAGCAGCTGGTCGAGCGGGGTCAGCGCGGCGGCCTCCCGCAGGTAGCCGGCGTTGCCGAACGTCAGGGTGCCGGCGAAGGAGAGGACGTAGCCGCGCTCGACACAGGCCTTGGCGAAGGCGGCGTCGCCGGAGAAGCAGTGGAAGACGGTGTGCTCGGGAGCGCCCTCGTCCTCGAGCACGCGGAGGATCTCCTCGTGCGCGTCGCGGTCGTGGATGACCAGCGCCACGCGGTGCTCCTTGGCGATCCGGATGTGCGCCCGGAACGACGCCTCCTGCGCCGCCCAGCCCTCGGGCCCGGTGCGGAACCGGTCCAGCCCGGTCTCCCCCACCGCGCGCACCCGTGGCAGGGCGGCGAGCCGGTCGATCTCGGCCAGCGCGTCGTCGTCGGCCGCGCCGGCGCCGGCCTCGTTCGGGTGGACGGCGACGGCGGCGAGCACGTTCGGGTGCCGGGCGGCGAGCTCCGCGGACCACCGTGAGGAGCCCACGTCGACGCCGACCTGGACCAGCCGCGGGACGCCCACGGCCGCGGCGGCGGCGATCTCGGCGTCCACCACGGCCGGGTCGGGCAGCCGGTCGCTGTCGAGGGTGATGTCGAGGTGGGTGTGGCTGTCGACCGCCGGCGACGGGAGCGGCTCGGGGGACGGCGGCGGCTCGCCTCGTCGGTTGGCGCGGGACGCGGCCGAGCGGCTCATTCCCCGCCTTCCAGCCGGCGCAGCTCCTCCTCGACGATCGACTCGTCGAGCTTCTTGAACACCGGCGTGGGCGGTGCCAGCGGCGTCCCCGGCTGCAGCGGCCGGGAGGCCCACACGGCCTGCGCGGCGTCGTAGTCGCCGGTGATGACCGGGTAGGGCGAGCCGTCGTCGAGGTCGGTGACCTCGTCGATCCGGGGCGCCGGCGACCACACGCCGGTGCCGCCGAGCAGCTCGTGGATGCGCTGCGCGGAGTGCGGCAGGAACGGGGTGAGCAGGGCGTTGCAGTCGCTGACCGCCTGCAGCGCGGTGTGCAGGACGGTGTCCCGGCGGGCCGGGTCCTCCTTGAGCTTCCACGGCGCCTGGTCCGACAGGTACTTGTTCGCCTCGCCCACCACCCGCATCGCCTCCGCGGCGGCGGCCTTCTGCCGGTTGCGGGCCAGCAGGTCGCCGATCGGCCCGAACGCGGCCTTCGTCGTCGCCAGCAGGGCCCGGTCGGCCTCGGTCAGCTCGCCGGGGGTGGGCACGGCGCCGACGTTCTTCGCCGCCATCGACACCGACCGGTTGACCAGGTTGCCCCAGCCGGCGACCAGCTCGTCGTTGTTGCGGCGGCGGAACTCCGACCAGGTGAAGTCGGTGTCCTGCGTCTCGGGGCCGGCGGCGGCGATGAAGTAGCGCAGCGCGTCGGCGTCGTAGCGGGCGAGGAAGTCGCGCACGTAGATGACGACCTGCCGCGAGGAGGAGAACTTGCGCCCCTCCATGGTGAGGAACTCGCTGGAGACGACCTCGGTGGGCAGGTTCAGCCGCCCCAGCGACCCGGGGGTGCCGCCCTTGTCGCCCTCGCCGTTGTACCCGAGCAGCTGGGCGGGCCAGATCTCGGCGTGGAAGACGATGTTGTCCTTGCCCATGAAGTAGTAGGCGTCGGCGTCCGGCGTCTGCCACCACTGCCGCCACGCGTCGTCGTCCCCGGAGCGGCGGGCCCACTCGATCGACGCCGACAGGTAGCCGACGACGGCGTCGAACCACACGTAGATGCGCTTGTCGGGCCGGTCGCGCCAGCCGTCCAGCGGCACCGGGACGCCCCAGTCGATGTCGCGCGTGTAGCTGCGCGGCTTGAGGTCGGTGAGCAGGTTCTTGGCGAAGTTCTGCACGTTGGGGCGCCAGCCCCGGCGGCTGTCCAGCCAGTCGCCCAGTGCCCGGGTGAAGGCGGGCAGGTCGAGGAAGTAGTGCTCCTCGTCGACGAACTTCGGGGTCTCGCCGTTGATCCGGCTGACGGGGTTGATCAGGTCGACCGGGTCGAGCTGGTTGCCGCAGTTGTCGCACTGGTCACCGCGGGCGCCGTCGTAGCCGCAGATCGGGCAGGTGCCCTCGATGTAGCGGTCGGGCAGGGTGCGGCCGGTGGAGGGGCTGATCGCGCCGAGCGTCGTCCTCGGGAAGACGTAGCCGTTCTTCAGCAGCCCGAGGAAGATCTCCTGGCTGATCTGCGCGTGGTTGACCGTCGTGGTCCGGGTGAACAGGTCGTAGCTCAGCCCGAGCGACTGCAGGTCGCCGACGATGATGCGGTTGTTGCGGTCGGCGATCTCGCGCGGGGTGACGCCCTCGGCGTCGGCGGCGACGGTGATCGGCGTCCCGTGCTCGTCGGTCCCGCTGACCATCAGCACCCTGTCCCCCACCATGCGGTGGTAGCGGCTGAAGACGTCCGAGGGGACGCCGAAGCCGGAGACGTGGCCGATGTGCCGCGGACCGTTGGCGTAGGGCCAGGCCACGGCGGTCAGGATGTGCCGATCACTCACGCCGACGAGAGTACGGAGCGGCGTCCACCCGGTTCAGGGCTGGCTGGTGCCCGCCGTCGCCGGGCCGTCGGCCGGGGTCCCCGGCACGGGCGTGACGAGGGCGACGGCGACCAGCGCCAGGCCGATGACGCCCAGCGTGGCCGCCTGCAGGACGGGTCGCGCCGGCCCCGGCTCCGGGCGGGAGGCGGCGGCGCGCGGCCCGGCCGCCGACCACGCGAGGGCGCTCGGCGCGCCGGCGAGCAGCAGCTTGCCCGCGGGCACACCGAGGGCGAGCAGCGTGAGCGGGAGCACCGGGAGCGATGCCGCCACCGGGTCGAGCAGGGGCGTGCCGAGGGTCAGCACCAGCACGGCGGCGACGAGGGCGATCTCGGCGACGGCCACCCCCGTGTACACGCGGCGTCCGGACCCGTCGGCGAGCAGCGCCCCGCCGCCCGCGCACAGCACCACCCACGTCGCCAGCCCGAGCAGCACGGCGGCGACCACCGGTCCGGACGGCCGTGAGCCGACCAGCAGCAGGCCGTCGAGGCCGGTGAGCGCACCGGCGACCAGGGCCACCGCCTCCAGCCCGGCGAACCCCGCGGCGGCCAGCACCGTCACCGGCGGGCGCGGTCGGCTCCGGGTCGGCGCCGCGGTGGTGGGGACGGGATCGGGCACGGCGCTGCTCTCCCTGGCCGGGGACGACGGTCACCGGTCGGGTCGGCCGCGGCGGGCGGCCGCTGTACGCCTGCGGGGCGGCACCTCACCCCGGGGGGTGAGGTCAGGTGCGGGCGCCGTCCCCACCGGCCGAGGCCGGCAGCCGCTCCCCCGTGGCCATGCGGCTGCGCCGGCGGCTGTAGCCGAAGTAGACGACCACCCCGATCACCATCCAGACGAGGAACCGCAGCCAGGTGTCGGCCGGCAGGTTGGCCATCAGCCAGAGGCAGGCGGCGGCGGAGACCCACGGCAGCACCTGGATGGCCGGCACGCGGAAGGACCGCTCGAGGTCGGGCCGGGTGCGCCGCAGCCACCACACGCCGATCGACACCAGCAGGAACGCGAAGAGGGTGCCGATGTTGACCAGCTCTGCCAGGGCGCTCAGCGGCACCAGGCCGGCGAGGACGGCGACGAACACGCCGGTCGCGATGGTGATCTTGTAGGGCGTGCCGAACCGCGGGTGCACGCGGGCCAGCGCCGGCGGCAGCAGGTGGTCGCGGCTCATGGCGAACAGGACCCGCGACTGCCCCAGCATCAGGATCATCACGACGGAGGTCAGCCCGGCCAGCGCGCCCAGGGAGATGACGCTGGAGAAGAAGGTCAGCCCGTTGGCGGCGAACGCCCCGGCCAGCGGGGCGTCGGCGGACAGCTCGGTGTAGTTCTGCATGCCCACCACGACCAGCGAGACCGCGACGTACAGCAGCGTGCAGATGACCAGCGAGCCGATGATCCCGCGCGGGAGGTCCTTGGCGGGGTTGCGCGTCTCCTCGGCCGCCGTCGCGACGATGTCGAAGCCGATGAAGGCGAAGAAGACGATCGCGGCGCCGGCCAGCACCCCGCTCCACCCGAAGTTGCCCTGCGCGAACCCGAGCAGCTGGATCAGGGGGGTGTGCCAGCCGCTCTCACCCTCCGCCGGCGGCTCCCCCGGCGGGACGAACGGCGAGTAGTTGTCGGCGTTGAGGTAGAAGAGCCCGACCACGATCACCAGCAGGACGACGGCGAGCTTGATGGCCACGATGACCGCGGTGACCCGCGAGGAGAGCTTGATGCCGAGCACCAGGACGGCGGTCATCGCCAGGGCGATCAGGATCGCGGGGATGTTGAACCTCGCCGTCTCCCCCGCGATCGACGCGGGCAGGGCGATCCCGATGTCGTCGAGCAGCTGGTTGAGGTAGCCCGACCACCCCACGGAGACCGTCGCCGCGCCGAGCGCCAGCTCCAGCACGAGGTCCCACCCGATGATCCAGGCGATGAACTCGCCGAAGGTGGCGTAGGAGAACGTGTAGGCCGACCCGGCCACCGGCACCGTCGAGGCGAACTCGGCGTAGCAGAGGGCGGCCAGCCCGCACACGACGGCGGCGATGACGAAGCTGATCGCCACCGCCGGGCCGGCCTGGTCACGGGCGACCAGCCCGGTCAGGACGAAGATGCCGGTGCCGATGATCACCCCGACGCCGAAGACGGTGAGGTCCAGGCCGGACAGGTTCTTCTTGAGCCGGTGTTCCGGTTCGTCGGTGTCGCGGATGGACTCCTCGACGGACTTGACCCGGCGCGTGTTGGCGGCCACGGCGTCCCCTCCTCGCGGCCGGCGCCTCCGCCGGCACTGCTCACCCCGGGCAGCGTCGCACGGGTGCGACCAGCCCGCATGCCTACGCTGGCAGCCCCCGACAGACCGGCTGAGGAGTGCGCATGACCGGCACCGAGACCCCGCGGAACACGCCCGGGGGCATGCCGGCCGAGCCGTCGCCGCGCCCCCGCCCGGCGGGCCGGCCGCGCACCACGCCGTCCCGCCCCGACGGGGTCAGCCCGGTGGTGGACTGCGGGGTCTACGTCGCCGGACGCCGCCAGGAGCCGGTGCACCCGCACGACGCCCTGGAGGAGGCCGTCGCGCTCGGCGGCTTCGTCTGGCTGGGTCTGTACGCGCCGACGGAGGTGGAGCTGGGCGCGATCGCCGACCGGTACGGGCTGCACCCGCTGGCGGTCGAGGACGCCGTCTTCGCCCACCAGCGGCCCAAGCTCGAGCGGTACGACGACGGGCTGTTCATGGTGCTCAAGACCGCGACCTACGTGGAGCACGACCGGCTGACCGCGACCAGCGAGGTCGTCGACACCGGTGAGGTGATGGTGTTCCTCGGCCCCCACTACGTGATCACCGTGCGGCACGGGGAGCACGGCGGGCTGGCCGACCTGCGGCAGAGCATGGAGGACCAGCCGGACCTCCTCTGCCTGGGCCCGGCGGCGGTGCTGTACGCGGTCGCCGACCACGTGGTCGACGCCTTCGTCGACGTCGCCAGCGCCGTGGAGGAGGACGTCGACGAGCTGGAGGCGTCGGTGTTCAGCGACCGGCGCACCGACGACATCGGACGGCTGTACCAGCTCAAGCGGGAGCTCATGTCCCTGCGCCGGGCGGTCTCCCCGCTGGAGGTGCCGCTGCAGAAGCTGGCCGAGCGCCGCATCGACGCCGTCCCGGAGGCCATGCGGTCCTACTTCCGGGACGTCGAGGACCACGCCATCCGCGTGCGCGACCAGATCGCGGCGCTCGACGAGCTGCTGACGTCGATCCTGCAGGCGTCGCTGGCCCGGACCTCCCAGGCCGACAACGAGGACATGCGCAAGATCAGTGCGTGGGCCGGCATCATCGCCGTCCCCACGGCGATCGCCGGGATCTACGGCATGAACTTCGAGTTCATGCCCGAGCTGCACTGGCGGTTCGGCTACCCGCTGGTGCTGCTGGTGATCGTGAGCGCCTGCGTGCTGCTGTACCGCGGCTTCAAGCGCAACGGCTGGCTCTGACCCTGCCCACCGCGGGCGGTTGCGCAGGAACCGACCCATCGGGGTCAGGGGTCACGTCGCCCATCGCGCACGCGCGGCGGGCCTGTGGACGACGCCGGTGCGGGTGCTCGACCTGCGCCACGGTGGGGTGGTGCCGCGCGTCCCGTTGGTGCCCCACGCCCTCCGCACCGAGCCCTTCCGCGGCTCGCACGCCGTCCGGTCCCGGCTGCTGACCGCGCGACAGTTGCGCGGCGACACCTGGCGGCGACTGCTGCACGACGTGTACGTGCACCGCGACGTCCCGGTCACCCATGGACTCCGTGCGCGTGCCGCGACGATCCTGCTGCCCGACGCGGTGGTGACCGGCCGCAGCGCCGCCGTCCTGTGGGGCGTGGACCTGACCGGTCCCCGCGACGACGTGGAGGTGACCGCGGCACGGGACACCCACCAGGTCCGGGTCGAGGGGCTCGTGGTCCGTCGCGCGACCCTCGATCCCGCCCACGTCCGGCGCCGGGACGACGTCCCCGTCAGTTCTCCGGAGGCGACGGCCGTGCGCCTGGCCGCCGCGCTCCCCAGGGACGACGCCGTCGCCGCCGTCGACCAGCTGATCGCGACCGGGGTGGTGGACCTCGAGCCGGTCCGCGCGCTCGCGGCCCGCACGAGGGGCCCGGGCTCGGCGCGCGCCAGAGACGTCGCCGCCCTGGCCGACGGGAGGGCCGAGTCCCCGCAGGAGACCCGGGTGCGGTTGCTCATCGGGCGCAGCACCCTGCCTCCGCCGGTCGCCCAGTTCCGGGTGTTCGACGGGCCTGGGTTCGTGGCGCGCGTCGACTTCGCGTGGCCCGACCGCCGGGTGGCCGTCGAGTACGACGGCCTCTGGCACGCCGAGGCCCGTCAGTTCGCGCGCGACCGGGAGCGTCTCAACCGGCTGCAGGGGGCCGGCTGGCGGGTCGTCTTCGTGACCGCCGCAGACCTCCGGGAGCCGGACCGTCTCATCGCCCGCATCCGATCGACCCTCACCGCGAGTGCGCGCTGATGGACCGGTCGGGGCGCGGGAGGGGTCGGTCTGCGCGCACTCGTGCCTGCGCGCCGGTCTCAGGACCCGGGCTTGGCGGCGACCACGGCGTCGTAGACGGTCCGGCGGGGCAGCCCGGTCCGGACGACGACGGCGCGGATGGCGTCCTTGCGGGTGGCGCCCGCCGCCTCCTCCGCCGCGACCTCCGCGGCCAGCTCCGCCGGGGTGAGCGACACCGCCGCGGCCGGCGCGCCACCCACCACGAGGGTGATCTCGCCCTTCACGCCGTCGGCGGCCCAGGCCGCGAGCTCGGCCAGCGGGCCGCGGCGGACCTCCTCGTGGGTCTTGGTCAGCTCCCGGCAGACAGCGGCCTCCCGGTCGGCGCCGAACGCCGCCACCGCGTCGGTCAGGGCGTCGGCCAGCCGGTGCGGGGACTCGAAGAACACCATCGTGCGGCGCTCGTCGGCCAGCCCGGTCAGCCGCGACCGGCGCTCCCCGCCCTTGCGCGGCAGGAACCCCTCGAAGCAGAAGCGGTCGACCGGCAGGCCCGACAGCGCCAGCGCCGTCGTCACCGCAGAGGGCCCGGGCACCGAGGTGACCTCCACACCGGCCTCGATCGCCGCCCGCACCAGCGTGTAGCCGGGGTCGGAGACCGACGGCATCCCGGCGTCGGTGAGGAGCAGGACGGTGGCGCCGGAGGTCAGCGCGTCGAGCAGCCCGGGCAGCCGCGAGCGCTCCACCGACTCGTGGAAGGTGACCACCCGGCCGGTGAGCGTCACCCCGAGGTCCGTGGCCAGCCGGTGCAGCCGGCGGGTGTCCTCGACGGCGAGCACCTCGGCCGAGGCCATGACCTGCCGCAGCCGCGGGCCGACGTCGCCGGGCTGCCCCAGGGGTGCGCCGCCGAGCACCAGACGTCCACTCACGGCGACGAGCCTGTCACGCCGGTTGCCGCGGGCCCGCCGGCAGGGGCCCGGCGCGAACGCGCGAGTGCCGGGGTCGGGCGGGTCCCTTCTCTACCCTGACCCCCATGGCGGTGCTGGCTCCCGAGCGCACGGACCGGGGGCCCGGCGAGTCCCGGCCGACGGCGGTGCGCCGCCGGCCGCTGCCCCGCCCGCGCCGCGACCGGACGCCGCCGCTGCCGCCCGACCGGTGGCTGTCCTGGGTGCTGGCCGCGGCGCTGGGCCTGATGACGCTGGTCAGCCGGCTGTGGGACCTCAGCTACCCGTCCGACCTGCTCTTCGACGAGGCGTACTACCCGCCCGAGGCCCGCGAGCTGCTCGAGTGGGGCCACGAGTACAACCGCGGCTACACGTTCATCGTCCACCCGCCGCTGGGCAAGTGGCTCATCGCCGGCGGCATCCACGTGCTCGGCTACGACTCCTTCGGCTGGCGGGTGCCCTCGGCGGTCGCGGGCACCGTCTCGGTCGTCGTCCTCGCCCGCCTGGGCCGGCGGCTCACCGGGTCCACGCTGCTCGGCCTGGTCGCCGGGCTGCTGCTGGCCCTGGACGGCTTCGCGTTCTCGCTGTCGCGCATCGGCCTGCTCGACGTGTTCCTCCAGGTCTTCGTCCTCTGCGCCGTCGCCTGCCTGGTCGTCGACCGCGACCGGGTGCGCGCCCGCATCCGGAGCGCGGGCGGGTCGGCCGCCGGGTTCGCCCTCGGCCCCCGCGGCTGGCGGCTGGCGGCGGGGTTCCTGTTCGGCTGCGCGTGCGCGGTGAAGTGGAGCGGGGTGTACTTCCTCGCCCTGTTCGCCGTCCTGTCGGTGTTCTGGGACCGCGCGGCCTGGCGGGAGGCCGGCGTCCGCCGTCCCACGCTGGTGACCGCCCGCCGCGGGCTGCCGGGAGCGCTCTGGGCGCTGGCGGTCGTGCCGGTGCTCACCTACCTGGCCAGCTTCACCGGCTGGTTCCTCGGCGAGACCTCGCAGGGGCGGCACTGGGCGCAGCAGAACCCGGAGACGGCGTTCCCGTGGATCCCCGACGCGCTGCGCTCGCTGTGGCACCAGCACGCCGAGTGGCTGCGGTTCCACAACGGCCTGTCGACGCCGCACCCGTGGGAGTCCGGGCCGTGGTCGTGGCTGGTCGACGGGCGGCCGATCCTGCTGTGGAACCCCCAGGGGCTCACCGACGACGCCGGTGGGCAGGTGGTCCGCTACATCCTGATGCTGGGCACCCCGACGCTGTGGTTCGCCTTCGCGCCGGCGCTGGTGTGGCTGGCCTGGCGGCTGGTGGCCCGGCGGGACCCGGCGGCGCTGCTGGTCGCGACCGCCGTCACGGCCGGGTGGGGGACCTGGTTCCTCAACCCCGAGCGCACGATGTTCATCTTCTACATGGCGCCGGTGGTGCCGTTCTTCGTCCTCGCGGTCGTGCTGGTGCTGCAGGACGTGCTGGGCCGGCCCGGCGCCGATCCGTGGCGCCGCCAGCTCGGCCTGGGGGTGGTGGCCACGTACGTGGGGATCGTCGCGGCGACGTTCGTCTTCTTCTACCCGGTTCTCACCGGCCAGCCGCTGACGAGGGCGGAGTGGCTGGACCGCATGTGGTTCCCCTCGTGGTTCTGACGCCGGGTGGCGCAGCCCGTTAGTTGGGTACTACAACGGAGTCCGTCAGTGCCCACCCCTCCGGCATGCTCGGTCAGCCCAGGGCGGTCTACGCCGTCGCCTTCGCCTGCGTGGTCAGCTTCATGGGCATCGGCCTGGTCGACCCGATCCTCCCCGTGCTGTCGGAGCAGCTCGAGGCCACGCCCAGCAAGGTGTCCCTGCTGTTCACCACCTACCTGGTGGTGACGGCGGTGGCCATGCTCGGCACCAACTGGATCTCCAGCCGGCTCGGCGCCAAGCCACCCTGGTCACCGGGCTCGCGGTGATCGTGGTCTCCTCCGCCCTGGCCGGCTCCTCCGACACCGTGGGCCAGGTCGTCGGCTTCCGCGCCGGGTGGGGCCTGGGCATCGCGGCCGGTCCGCTGCTCGGTGGCCTGCTCGGCGACATCAGCTGGCGCGGCCCGTTCTTCGGCGTCGCCGGGCTCATGGCGATCGCCCTCGTCGCCACCGTCGTCCTCCTGGACCCGACGCCCCGGCCGGCCCGGCCGGGCTCGCTGGGCGCCCCGCTGGCCGCGCTGCGCCACCGCGGCCTGCTGACGATGAGCCTCACCGCGCTGCTCTACAACTGGGGCTTCTTCACGATGATGGGCTACGCCCCCTTCCCGATGGGCCTGTCGGCGATGCAGCTGGGCCTGGTCTTCTTCGGGTGGGGGCTGCTGGTCGCCTTCTCCTCCGTCATCGGCGCCCCGGCCCTGCAGCGCCGCGTCGGCACCGCCCCGGCGCTCTACGCGGCGCTCGGGCTGTTCGCCGTCGACCTGGTGGTCATGGCCGTCGGGGCGGCCTCGGTGCCCGTGCTGGTCGTCACGGTGGTCGTCAGCGGCGCCTTCATCGGCATCAACAACACGCTGACCACGCAGGCGGTCATGCTCGTCGCCCCCGTCGAGCGCCCGGTCGCCTCCGCGGCCTACGGCTTCGTGCGCTTCCTCGGCGGCGGCCTGGCCCCCTTCGCCGCAGGCGAGCTCGCCGAGGCGGCGGACGTGCACCTGCCGTTCTCCGTCGGCGCGGCCGCCGTCGTGGCCGGCATCGCCGTCCTGGCCACCGGGCACCGGCTGCTGGCCCGGGCCGACGCCGGGCTCGACGGGGACGGGCACGCGGCGGCCGGGCACGACGCGCCGGACGACGTGGCCGGCGAGATCGCCGACGAGTTCGGCGGCGCGCCCGCGGCGATCGACGGCGAGCTGCAGGGCGCACCCGTCCGCCCCCGCGCCTGACCCCGGCATCCTCCGTACGGTGACGGTCCAGGACGACGGCGCACCGGCACGGAGGAGACGGCGATGACCAGCGCACAGGAGCGACCCCGGGTGCTCACCGAGGCCGACGGCGACGTCTGGCGCATCACCCTCGACCGCCCGGAGACCGGCAACGCCCTCGACCCGGCCATGGCCGCGGAGCTCCTGGCCGCCCTGCAGGCGCGACCGGGGTCGGCCCGGACCGTGCTGCTGCTGGCCAACGGGGAGCGGTTCTGCGTCGGCGGCGACGTCCGCGCCTTCTCCTCGGTGGACGACCCGAGCCGCTACGTCGGGCAGCTCGCGCACGACTGGCACGAGGTCATCCGGACGCTGCTCTACTGCCCGGTGCCGGTCGTCGCCGGGGTCCAGGGCGCGGTGGCCGGCGCCGGGATCGGCCTGATGGGCGCCTGCGACATCGTCGTCTGCGCCCGCTCCACGAAGATCCGCCCGGCCTACGGCGCGATCGGCTACTCCCCCGACGGCGGCAGCTCGTGGGCGCTGACCCGCGCGCTGGGCGCTCCGCGCGCCCTGGAGCTCATGCTCACCAACGGGGCCCTGACCGCGGCGGAGGCCCACATGTTCGGCCTCGTGGCCCGGCTCGTGGAGGACGAGGAGGTGCACCAGTCGGCGATCGCCCTGGCGCACGCGGTGGCCGCCGGCCCGGTGCGGGCGATGGTGCGCACCCGCGCCCTGGTGCGGCAGGCCGCCGTCCGGACCCTCGAGCAGCAGCTGGACGACGAGGCGCGGCTGATCGCCGAGTCCGCCGGTGACCCCGAGGGCCGCGAGGGCGTGCGGGCCTTCGTCGAGAAGCGCCAGCCGGACTTCCGCGGCGCCGTCTGAGCAGGGGTCCGCCGACGACAGCGGGTTCCCCGGTGGCGTGCCGGGTACTCCCGACCACGGCGTCCCGGCACCGGACCGGGCGTCGTCGACCACGGGCGCCCCTGCGTCGCGCCGCGGCCCGGGAGCGCACCCGGCACTGGGAGCAGCGATGGGTCTACCTGGACGGGACGCGGCACGGAACTGGATCGGGAAGACGGTCGTGGACCGCGAGGGCGCACCGCTGGGCCCCTGCGCGGCCGTCCTGGCCGACGAGGCCACCGGCCTCCCGGAGTGGGTGTACGTCCAGGTCGAGGAGGCCCGAGCCGTCGTCCCGGTCGTCGACGCGGCCGAGACCGGCGACCGGGTGCAGGTGACCGTCAGCCGAGCCCAGGTCGTCAGCGCGCCGGTGGCCGGCGACACCCCCCGGCTGACCGAGGCCCAGGAGGGGGAGCTCTACCGCCACTACGGCATCGAGTACTCCCGCGAGACGTCGGAGAGCCTGCTGCCGGCCGGTGCGGCAGGTGCTCCGGCGGGCGGGTCGCCGGCGGGCACCGGTCAGGCGGCACCCGCTGCCCGCCGCCGGTCGGCCCCGGTGGTCGGCGCGTTCGCGGTCCTGGCGGCGGTGCTCGCCGTGGCCGGGCGCGCCCGGGCGCGGCGGCAGCCGGCCCCGGCGTCCCGGGCCGGACGGCTCCGGGACCGGCGGCCCTGGGCACCACGGCCACCCACCCCGGCCGAGCGGGCCGCCCAGCGCGCCCGACGGCTGGCCGCCACGGTCACGCGGACAGGCGCCACGGCCGCGGCACGGGTGCGGGCCCGGACGGCGCGCTGAGCCCACGCCCACGAGCCGGACGGTGCCCTCCGTCGCCGTCCGGGCTCAGACCTCCGCCTGCGGCTCGAGCACGAACACCGCCCGGGCCACGACGCCGGCGCTGTCGGTGGCGGTCACGGTGACCTCCATGCGGGTGCCCTCGCCGTGGTCGACGAAGGGCCGGGCGTAGTCGGGCCCCTCCACGGTCTCCCCCGGGTGCTCGTGGCAGGCGCCGCCGCTGCAGTGCACGAGCACCTCGCTCCACCGGACCGTCAGCGGCCCGTCCTCGGCGTCGACCGCGGTCGCCGACGCCTGCACCAGCTCACCCGGCGTCCAGCGCCGGTCGGACGGCGGCGCGGTGAGCGTCAGCTCCGGCGGGCTGTTCCCGGGGACGACGGTCACCGTGGTGGTGTCCTGCGCACCGCCGGGATCGGTGACCGTCAGGGTCGCGGTGAACGGCTCGGGCCCCGCGCCGGCGTAGGCGTGCACCACCTGCGGCCCCTCGGCCACGGTCCCGTCGCCCAGGTCCCAGTGGGCCGCCAGCGGGTCGCCGTCGAGGTCGCCGGAGCCGCTCCCGTCGAACGTGACGGTGCGCGTCGCCACGTCCACCGCGGCCGTGGCCCGCGCGGTCGGCGGGCGGTTGCCCGGCGCGTACACCAGCCGGCCGAGGACGCTGCCCCGGATGTCGGCCCACACGACGTCACCGTTCCCCGGGTGCGCCCGGAAGGCGACCGGGGCGCCCAGCTCCGCGGCGAAGCCGTCGGCCTCGGGCGGCCGCACCAGACCCCCCTGCGCGTCGTGGCGCAGCGTGTAGACCCGCTGGACCGAGTAGTCGCCGAAGAAGTACGCCCCCTGGTACTCCGGCGGGTAGGCCGTGCCGGTGTAGGTGAGCCCGCCGGTCACCGCGGTGCCCGCCGGCCCGTGCGGATAGGTCCACAGCGGCGCGGTGTTGGGCACCCCCTGGCAGCCGGGCAGCTCCGCGTACCCGGGGGTCGGCCCGTCGCCCTCCCAGCAGGGCCAGCCGTAGACGGCCCCGGGCCGGACGACGTCGACCTCCTCCCAGGCCGTCCAGCCGACGTCGCCCACGACCGGCGCACCGGTCACCGGGTCGAGGGCCAGCCGGAACGGGCTGCGGAAGCCGCTGGCGTACACCCGGCTCTGCCAGGCGCTCGGGTCGGCGGGGTCGAAGGACGGGTTGTCCGGCACACCGCTGCCGTCGGGCAGGACGTGCAGGAGCTTGCCGTAGCCGGTGGTGGGGTCCAGCGCGCGCAGGGCCAGCGGGTCGGCGCCCACGTACCCCGAGCTGTCCCCGGTGGTCACCCACAGCGTGCCGTCGGGGGCGGCCAGCAGGCCGGTGAGGCCGTGCGCGTCCGAACCGGCGGGCAGCTCGAGCACCACCCGCTCGTCGGCCAGCCCGGTCGGCTGCGGCCCGCCGACGAGGGTCCAGGCGCTCAGCCGCAGGGTCCACTGCCCGTCGACGTCGAGCGCCCGGCCGGTGTAGAGGGTGCCGCCGTCGGGGGACACGGCGACGGCCACCAGCCCCAGGTCGTTGCGCGTGACGACCGGCAACTCGGCGAGGGTGCGGGCCTCCCCCGCGACCGACACCCAGGCCACCCGGCCGTTCTTGCCGGTGGTCACGTAGCTGCCGTCGGGCAGGAAGGCGAAGTCGGTCAGCAGCTGGTCCTGCCCGCTGGGCAGCTCCTGGACGACGAACCCCGGCGCCAGCACCGGTGCGGCCGCGGCCGGGGAGGCGGTGGCCACCGCGGTGGCGAGGGCCAGCGCGGTCACGACGCCCAGGTGCACGCCGGTGGACCACCGGCGGGCGGCACGGGGAAGAGGCCCGGTCATGAGCAGCGACGCTCCCCCAGCACCTCGGCGCGCCACAAACGGGGACGCCGGCGGCCCGTGGGTCCCGACCGTGCGTGGTCACCCGGGCGCGCAGCGGCCCGGCCGGGCGGGTGCCGGGACGCAGCAGCCCCGCTCCGGGAGACCCGGGCGGGGCTGCTGTGACTGTCGGGTGGAGCTGAGGGGATTTGAACCCCTGACCCCCTCGATGCGAACGAGGTGCGCTACCGGTCTGCGCCACAGCCCCTGACGAACGGAGAGCTTACCGTCCGCGTGCTCCGGCACCGCCACGGGGGGCGGCACCGGAGCCCGTCTCGGCTCCTGACCCCGTCCCGGGTCCCGCCCTGAGCGTGCGGAGGGTGGGGAGGACGGCGTCCGCTCTCAGCCGTTGACGACCCGCCGGGGCTGGTAGACGTCGATGTCGGCGAAGCCGATGTCGTCGTCGTCGAGGCCCACGACCGCGCTGTTCTGCCAGCCCGCGGGCGCCGCGGCGCGGGCCGCCACGACCCGGCCCGGGCGCAGCGGGTGCACCGGGGCGAGCGGCAGGCTCGGGTGCGGCAGGCCGACGGTGTGGTGGTGCACCTCCTCGGCGACCGGGGCCTCCTCGACCTCCTCCGGCGCCGGACGCGGCGCGGGCACCGGGCGCGCCGCGGGACGGGCGGCCGGCCCGCGGGCGGCACGGGCAGCCGCGCGGGCCGCGCGGCGGGCAGCCAGCCGCTCCCGGCGGGCCGCGGCGCGCAGCACCATCAGGTAGCCGACCAGGGCGACGTCCAGCAGCCCCTGGGCGATCCACAGCCACGGGCTGTAGAGGACCGCGCCGGCCAGCGCCAGCAGCGTGAGGGCGACCAGCCCGGCCAGGGTGCGACGCCGGACGGCGTGCACGTCCACGCGGAGCTCCCCGGAGGTCAGCAGCGCCGCCCGGTCGACGGAGACGCGCTCGGTCTCGGCGTGGACCACGGGGTCCACCGCCCGCCGCCGCTTCAGCGTCCGGCCGGAGTCGGCGCGGACGGACTGCGAGTCACCGCGGGTCACCACCATGGGCACCAGCACGACGAACCACAGCACGACCAGAGCGGCCAAGAGCACGCCGGATCCCATCAGAACACCACCCGTCACATGAGTCACTCGCCCGGCGAAGTTAAGGCCTGGGCTCCCCCAGACGAGGGAGGCGCGCGGGCGTGTCACTGATGTGTTGTGTGACTGGAGTGCCGTCGGGGCGGCGTGTCGACATGGCGCCACCGGCCGGGGCCACCCCGGCGTGGTATGCGCTCAGCGGGGTGCGCGGGCCTGCCAGCGGGTGAGGACCCCTTCGGGGGTGTCCTCGGCCAGCAGCGCGTAGCACCGGTGGTCCCGCCAGTCGCCGTCGATGTCGAGGTAGCGCCGCAACAGGCCCTCGTGACGAAACCCGAGGCGTTCCACCAGCCGCTGGCTCGGCCCGTTCTCCGGCCGGATGTCGGCCTGCAAGCGGTGCAGTCGCGCCGGCCCGAACGCGTGGTCGCACACCAGCGCCACCGCCAGCGACGCGACACCGCGCCCGGCCACCGAGCGGTCGATCCAGTAGCCCAGGTTGCCCGAGCGCAGCGCGCCGCGGACGACGTTGTCGATGGTGACCTGCCCGGCCAGCCGCCCCTCCACGCGGACGACGAACGGCAGCGTCGTCCCCACGGCGGCCCGGCGCAGCACGGCGCGGCGCATCGCGCGGAACGACTGCGGCGAGTGCCGGGCCGCCCACGACGACGGGGCGCTGGGCTCCCACGGGGCCAGCCACGCCTCGTTGGCCAGGCGGACCCGGCTCCACTCCTCGGCGTCGGCACGGCGCGGCGGGAGCAGTTCCACCGGGCCCCACGACAGCCGCGCGGGCCAGCCGGGGTGCAGGGCGGGATCGGCCACGGCGTTCGGTCAGCCGCCGAGCAGCAGGGGCATGACGGTGACCAGCCCGCCGGCGGCCACCTCCGTCACGTCCTCGTCGATCACGATCAGGCAGTTGGCCCGCGCCATGCGGGCCAGCATCGCCTCGTCCCCGTCACCGAGGGGCTCGACCACGTAGCCGCCGTCGGGGTGGCGCATGACCTGGCCGTGCAGGTACTGGCGGTAGCCCAGCGGCGAGAGCAGCTGCTCGGCGGCGATCGCCTGCACGGTGCGGCGGAACAGCTGGCGCTTGCCCAGCATCAGCCGGATCGCCGGGCGCACGAACACCTCGAAGGCGACGAGCGCGGCCACCGGCTCGCCCGGCACGCAGATGACCGGCACCGCGTCGCGGCCCAGCCGGCCGAACGCCTGCACCGGGCCGGGGTGCATCGTCACCGGCGAGAAGTGCATCTCCCCGAGCTCGGCCATGACCTCCTGCACCACGTCGCCGTCGGCGGCGAAGGTGCCCGACACGAGCACGAGGTCGCTGCGCAGCAGCTGGCTCTCCAGCACCTCCGACATGCGCCGCCGGTCGGAGGGGACGATGCCCGAGCGGTAGGCCTCGGCACCCGCGTCGCGGGCGGCGGCGGCCAGCGCGTAGCTGTTGACGTCGACGACCTGACCCGGGCCCGGCGGCGTGCTGATGTCGACCAGCTCACTGCCGGCGGACAGGACCGCGACCCGCGGCCGGGGACGCACCTGCACGCGGTCGCGGCCCACCGCGGCCAGCAGGCTGATCTGGGCCGGCCCGATCGGCGTCCCGACCTGCACCGCGACGGTGCCCGGCGCGACGTCGTCGCCCGCCCGGCGCACGTAGCCGCCGGCCTCCACCGGCGCGTGGACGGCGACGGTGACCACGCCCCGGTCGGTCCACACCGCCGGGACGACGACGTCGGCGCCGGCGGGCAGCATCGCGCCCGCGCTGACCTTCTGCGCCATCCCGGGGCCGATGGAGGACGGGCCGCTCGGGCCGGCGACGGTCTCCCCCACCACCGAGAGGTGGGCCGGCTCCTCCAGGGAGGCGCCCTCCACGTCCAGGGCGCGCGCGGCGTACCCGTCGAGCGCGGCCTGGTCGAAGGCGGGCAGCGCGCGCTGGCTGACGACCTCCTCCGCGCAGAGCAGGCCCTGCGCGTCGAGGACGGCGAGCTCGATCGGGTCCGGCTGCGGCACCGCCGTGAGGATCTCGTCGAGGTGCTGCTCGACGGTCCGCGGCGGGGGCGGCTCCGCGGCGGCCGGGGGCGGCGGCACCTGCCCGCGGTCGATCGCCGTGGTCTCGTGGGCCACCGCCGTCGCCCCGCGCAGCACGGTGCCCTGACGCAGGTCCATCGCCGTGGTGTCGCGCTGCCCTGCGGGCGCCCGGCCCGCCTCGTCCCCGGTCATCCCCACCACGGAGGACGATGCTCCCCCCTGAGGCGCTCCGTTCAGCCCTGCGACGCGCCCGCAGGGGGCAGGTCGGCGACGAAGTCGGTCAGCCAGGCGCGCAGCGGCGGGCCGAGGTCGTCGCGCTCGGTGGCCAGCTGGATGACCGCCTTGAGGTAGTCCAGCCGGTCGCCGGTGTCGTAGCGGCGGCCGTCGAACACCACGCCGTGCACCGGCTCCCCGCGCTCGACCAGGGTGGCCAGCGCGTCGGTCAGCTGGATCTCCCCACCGCGGCCCGGGGCCGTCTCGCGCAGCACGCCGAACACCTCCGGTGCCAGCACGTAGCGGCCGATGATGGCCAGGCTGCTCGGCGCCTCGTCCACCGGCGGCTTCTCCACGAGGCCGGTGATGGTCACCACGTCGGAGCCGCCGGGCTCCACGGCGACGGCGCCGTACTTGTCGATGTTCTCCCGGCCTACGTCCAGCAGCGCCACCACCGAACCGCCGTGCTCGGCCTGTACCTGCAGCATCTGCTCGAGCAGGTGGTCGCGGGCGTCGATCAGGTCGTCGCCGAGCAGCACGGCGAACGGCTCGTCGCCGACGAACGCGGCCGCCTGCAGCACCGCATGGCCCAGGCCGCGGGCCTCGCCCTGCCGGACGAAGTGGACCTGCGCCACGTCGGTGGACTCCTGGACGGCGGCGAGCCGGCCGGCGTCACCCTTCTTCTCCAGCGCCGTCTCCAGCTCGGGGTGGCGGTCGAAGAAGTCCTCGATCGCGGCCTTGTTGCGGCCGGTGACCATGAGCACCTCGGCCAGCCCGGCCCGGGCGGCCTCCTCGACGATGTACTGCAGCGCCGGGCGGTCGACGACCGGGAGCAGCTCCTTGGGCACCGCCTTGGTGGCCGGCAGGAACCGGGTGCCCATCCCCGCGACCGGGATGACGGCCTTCCGCGCCGGGCGGGAGCTCGAAGTCGGCATGGCGGGAGCCTAGCCAGCGGCCCGGACCCCGGTCCCCACGCCGCCGGGCGGGCCTCACCCCTCGTGGCTAGCCTGCGGCGGTGACCCCTGCGGACGACGTGACCGCCCGCAAGGTCGCGTTCCGCACCCAGGTGCTGGCCCGTCGCTCCGCCCGGCCCGCCGCGGAGCGCGCCGCCGCCGCGGCCGCGGTCACCACCGCGCTGCTGCGCGGGCTGGCCGGCGTCCACACGCTGGCCGCGTTCGTGCCCGATCCCACCGAGCCCGGCGCCGGCCGGCTCCCGGCCGCCTACACCCGGCTCGGCGCGCGGGTGCTGCTGCCGGTCGTGCCCGCGGCCGGCCGGGAGCTGTCCTGGGCCGTCGACACCGGCCGGCTGGCACCCGGCCGCTTCGGGCTGCAGGAGCCGGTGGGGCCGCGCCTGGGCCCCACCGCGATCGGCACTGCGGAGGTCGTCGTCGTCCCGGCGGTGGCGGTGTCCCGGGCCGGGCTCCGGCTGGGGCGCGGCGGCGGTTACTACGACCGGGCGCTGCGGCACGCCCGCCCCGGCGCCCGCGTGGTGGCCCTCGTGTTCGACGACGAGCTCGTCGACGAACTGCCCACGGAGCCCCACGACCACCGGGTGACCGCGGTGGTCACGCCCTCGGGGGGCTGGGAGGCGCTACCGGCCGGTCACTGACACAGTGATCACGCCCTCGTCACCGACGCCGCGGGAGAGACCGTGTCACCCGAGATCGTCACCATCCTCGCGCTCGTCGTGATCTTCGCGATCGCCACGTTCCTGCCCATCAACATGGGCGCCCTCGCGTTCGTCGCGGCGTTCCTCGTGGGCACGCTGTCGGTCGGGCTGAGCACCGACGACATCCTCGCCGGCTTCCCGGCCGAGTTGGTGGTGACGCTGATCGGCGTCACGTACCTGTTCGCGATCGCCCAGAACAACGGCACCGTCGACCTGCTGGTGCGGGGCGCGGTGCGGCTGGTGCGCGGCCACGTCGCGGCGATCCCGTGGATCATGTTCGCGGTCACGGCGCTGCTCACCGCCATCGGCGCGCTCTCCCCCGCCGCGGTGGCCATCATCGCGCCGATCGCCCTGGGCTTCGCCGCCCGCTACGACATCAACCCACTGCTCATGGGCATGATGGTCATCCACGGCGCCCAGGGCGGCGGGTTCTCCCCCATCAGCGTCTACGGCGTCACCGTCAACACGATCGTCGAGGACGAGGGCCTGACCTCCAGCCCGGTGACGGTCTTCCTGGCGAGCCTGCTGTTCAACCTGGCCATCGCGCTCGTGCTGTTCGTCGTGCTCGGCGGGCGGCAGCTGCTGGGGCGCAAGGTCGACGCGCAGGTGCCGGTGCACGCCGCGCACGGCGACGACACCGTCGTCCGGGGGCACGGCGCCGCGCCCGGCCCGGCGGTGGGCGGGGGCGAGGACGTCGACGCCCCGGAGGCGCCCCCGCGGGTGACCCTGGACCAGGTCCTCACGCTGATCGGGCTGGCCGCCGTCGCCGTCCTCGCGCTGGTCTTCGACCTCGACATCGGCTTCGTCTCCATCACCGTCGCCACGGTGCTCGCCCTGTTCGCCGCCGCCCGGCACAAGGGGGCGGTCAGCCAGATCAGCTGGTCGACGGTGCTGCTCATCGCCGGTGTCCTGACGTTCGTCTTCGTGCTGCAGGAGGCCGGGACGATCGACTACGTCGGCGAGGCGGTGATCGGGCTCGGCGTCCCCCTGCTCATCGCGCTGCTGCTCTGCTACATCGGAGGGGTGGTGTCGGCGTTCGCGTCGTCGACCGCGATCATCGGTGTCGCCATCGCGCTCGCGGTGCCGTTCCTGCAGGCCGGGGAGATCGGGGCCGTGGGCGTGGTGGTCGCCCTGTCGGTGTCCTCGACCATCGTCGACGTGAGCCCGTTCTCCACGAACGGCGCACTGGTGCTGGCCAACGCACAGGACGTCGACAAGGACCGCTTCTACAAGCAGATCCTCGCCTACTCCGGGATCGTCGTCGTCGCCGGGCCGTTCCTGGCCTGGCTGGTCTTCGTCGTCCCCGGCTGGCTCTAGACGAACGGAGCGCACCACCATGTCCGGACCGCTCGACGGCGTCCTCGTCGTCGACCTGACCCGAGCCCTCGCCGGGCCGCACGCCGGGATGATGCTGGGTGACCTCGGCGCCCGCGTGATCAAGGTGGAGAGCCCCGGCAGCGGGGACGACACCCGCGGCTGGGGCCCGCCGTTCGTCGACCCGCCCGAGGGCGGGCGGGAGTCGACGTACTTCCTGTCGACCAACAAGAACAAGGAGTCGATCACCCTCGACCTCAAGGACGACGGCGACAAGGCGCTGCTCACCGAGCTGGTCCGCCGCGCCGACGTGCTGCTGGAGAACTTCCGCCCCGGCACCCTGGCCCGCCTGGGCTTCGGCACCGACGTGCTGGAGTCGCTCAACCCGCGGCTGGTCACCCTGTCGATCAGCGGGTTCGGCCACGACGGCCCCGAGGGCGGGCGGGCCGGCTACGACCAGATCGCCCAGGGCGAGGGCGGGCTGATGTCGCTGACCGGCTCGGGCCCGGAGGACCCCCAGCGGGTCGGCGTCCCGATCGGCGACCTGCTGGCCGGCATGTACGGCGCCTACGGCGTGCTGGCTGCGCTGCTCGAGCGCGAGCGCACCGGCCGTGGGCAGGTGGTCCGCACCTCGCTGCTGGCCGCGATCGTCGGCGTGCACGCCTTCCAGGGGACGGCGTGGACCGTGGCCGGCAAGGTCGGCCGCGCGCAGGGCAACCACCACCCCTCGATCGCCCCCTACGGCCTGTTCCACTGCCAGGGCGGCAGCGTGCAGCTGTCCTGCGGCTCGGAGGGCCTGTGGCGCAAGCTGTGCGCCGAGTTCGGCCTGGACCCCGAGGCGCCCGGCATGGCGAGCAACGGCGAGCGGGTGGGCAACCGGCAGCAGGTCATCGAGCTGCTGGAGCGCACCTTCGCCGACATCGGCCCGGAGGAGCTGCTGGCCCGGCTGGCCGCGGCGGGCATCCCGGCCGGGAAGGTGCGGACGATCGACGAGGTCTACACCTGGGATCAGACCCTCTCCCAGGGCCTGCTGGTCGACGTGGAGCACGAGACGCTGGGCCGGCTGCAGCTGCCCGGCCCGCCGCTGCGCTTCTTCGCCCCCGGTCCGGACGGCGAGACCGAGACCACCCGCCGCGACCACACGGCGCCGCCGGTGCTGGGGTCGTCCAACGAGGCGATCCGCGCCTGGCTGCAGTCGTGAGTCGGGCCCTGGACGCCCGGGCCCTGCGCGACCTCGTCCTCGACCCGGGCTCCTGGAAGACCTGGGACGCCCCCATCACGATCGGCGAGGTCTCCCCCGAGTACGCCGCCGAGCTGGCCCGCGCGGCGGAGCGCAGCCGCCAGGACGAGGCGATCATCACCGGCGAGGGGCTGCTGCGCGGCCGGCGGGTGGCGGTCATCGCCGGGGAGTTCGGCTTCCTCGCCGGCTCCATCGGGGTGGCCGCCGCCGAGCGGCTGATCGCCGCCGTGGAGCGGGCCACCGAGGAGGGCCTGCCGCTGCTGGCCGCGCCGGTGTCCGGCGGCACCCGGATGCAGGAGGGCACCGTCGCCTTCCTGCAGATGATCGGGATCACCGCGGCGATCGCCCGGCACAAGGAGGCCGGGCTGCCCTACCTGGTCTACCTGCGGCACCCCACGTTCGGCGGCGTCCTGGCCTCGTGGGGCTCGACCGGGCACGTCACCATCGCCGAGCCCGGCGCCTCGATCGGCTTCCTGGGCGCCCGGGTCTACGAGGCCCTCTACGGCGAGCCGTTCCCCGAGGGGGTGCAGACCGCCGAGAACCTGGCCGCGCACGGGCTCATCGACGCGGTCGTGCCGCACGAGGAGATCGCCGAGGTCGCCGACCGGGCGCTGCGGGTGCTGGCCGCCCGGCAGACCTGGCACCTCGACGTCCGGGACGCCGAGCGGCCCCGGCCCGAGGACGGGCGGGACACCGACGACCCCGAGGACGGGCGCAGCGCCTGGGACGTCGTCACCGCGTCCCGGCGGGAGGAGCGCCCGGGCGTCCGCCGGCTGCTGCGGACGGCGGCGACCGACATCGTCGGGCTGTCGGGCACCGGCGCCGGCGAGAAGGACCCCGGCCTGCTGCTGGCCCTGGCCCGCTTCGGTGGGGCGCCCTGCGTGGTGCTGGGGCAGGACCGGCGCGGGCAGTCGCTGACCGCGCCGCTGGGCCCGGCCGCCCTGCGCGAGGCCCGCCGCGGGATGCGGCTGGCCGCCGAGCTGCGGCTGCCCCTGGTGACGCTCATCGACACCCCGGGCGCGGCGTTGTCCAAGGAGGCGGAGGAGGGCGGGCTGGCCGCGGAGATCGCCCGCTGCCTGCAGGACCTCGTGATGCTCAAGGCCCCGACGCTGGCGGTGCTGCTGGGCCAGGGCACCGGCGGTGGCGCGCTGGCCCTGGTGCCGGCCGACCGGGTGCTGGCCGCGGCCAACGGGTGGCTCGGCCCGCTGCCGCCGGAGGGTGCCTCGGCGATCGTGCACCGCACCGTCGACCGGGCCGGGGAGATGGCCGCCTCCCAGGGCGTGCGGGCCACCGACCTGTGGCGGGCCGGCATCGTCGACCGCGTGGTGCCCGAGCGGCCGGACGCCGCCGACGAGCCGGTGGAGTTCTGCCGCCGGCTGGGCCGGGTGCTCGGCGAGGAGCTGGCCAACCTGCTGGGGCGCGACGACGGCGAGCGGTTCCGCAGCCGGCTGCACCGCTACCGCCACCTCGGCCGCTGAGGCGTGGACCGGCGGCCGGTCCGGCGCGTCAAGCCCGACCCCGGGGCGCCCCGGCCGCCGGACGACGTCTGGCCGGTGACCGTCCCGGCGGTCGCGCAGGTGCTCCGGGAGGGGCTGGAGCTGGGGCCGGGCGCGACGGTCCTGGTCGGCGAGAACGGCTCGGGCAAGTCGACGGTGCTGGAGGTGCTGGCCGCCGCCCTCGGACTCAACGCCGAGGGCGGCTCGGTCAACACCCGGCACGAGACCCGGCGCAGTGAGCCCGGCTCCCTGTACCTCGTCGTGGAGCGCAGTCCGGGAGCGGACCGCTGGGCCTACTTCCTGCGCGACGAGACCCTGCACGGGCTTTACAGCTACCTGGAGTCGATCGGCGAGCCCGGCTTCCACGAGCTCTCGCACGGTGAGGGCTTCCTGTCGCTGTTCGGCAGCCGGGCCACACGGCGGGGGCTCTACCTGCTCGACGAGCCGGACGCCGCGCTGTCCTTCACGGGCACGCTGTCACTCGTCGTGCGGCTCGCCGAGCTGGTCGCGGGCGGGGCGCAGGTCGTCGTCGCCACCCACTCCCCCGTCCTCGCCGCCCTGCCCGGGGCGCGACTGCTCGAGGTGGGCCCGTGGGGTCTGCGCGACGCCGAGTGGGCCGACCTGGAGCTCACCGCGAGCTGGCGGCAGTTCCTGGACGACCCGGCGTCCTTCCTCCGCCACCTGACCTGATCATCAGGCCGCGGAGCTCTGCGCCCCGGCCAGGCCCCACGCGTCGGCCACCAGCTCGAGGCTGTGCAGCCGCTCCTCGACCCCGTGGGTGGACGCCGACAGCATCAGCTCGTCGGCGCCGGTGTCGGCGGCCAGCCGGCGCAGCTGGGCCACGGCGCCGGCGGCGTCCCCGACGATCGCGTTGCTCGGCATCGCCTCGGCCGCGGCCCGCTCCGGGTCGACCCGGGCCTCCTCGACGCTGGGCAGCGCCCGGGGCCGGTTCAGCCGCAGGGACAGCCGCATGAGCTGCCCGGGCAGCGCCAGCCGCCGGGCCTCCTCCTCGGTGTCGGCCGCGAGCACGTTCGCGGTGACGATCGTGAACGGCTCCTCCAGCACCGGGGAGGGGCGGAAGGTGTCGCGGTAGAGGCCGACGGCGGTCAGCACGTTCGGGCCGCCGAAGTGGTGGGCGAAGGCGAACGGCAGCCCGAGGTGGCCGGCCAGCTGCGCGGAGAAGCCGCTGGACCCGAGCAGCACGACCGAGGGCGCGGACTCCGCCGCCGGGGTGGCCCGGAACCGCTCGGCGAGGCCGCCCTCGACCCGCGGGTCGCCGAACAGGCCGAGCAGGTCGATGAGGTGCTGCGGGAAGTCGTCGGCCGACAGCGCCGCCGGGTCGCGGCGCAGCGCCACCGCGGTCTGCTGGTCGGTGCCGGGGGCGCGGCCGATGCCGAGGTCGATCCGGCCGGGGTGCAGCGCCTCCAGGAGGGCGAACTGCTCGGCGACGACCAGGGGCGCGTGGTTGGGCAGCATGACGCCGCCCGAGCCGATCCGGATCCGCTCGGTCACCGCGGCCAGGTGGGCGATGAGCACCGGTGGGTTGGTGCTCGCCACCGCCGGCATGTTGTGGTGCTCGGCCACCCAGATGCGGGTGAAGCCCAGCCGGTCGGCGGCCTGGGCGACGCGGGTGGTGGCGGCGAGGGCGTCGGCGGTGGACTGCCCCGAGCCGACGGTGGCCAGCTCGAGGACGGACAGCGGCAGGGGCTCGGACATCACCGGCGGCAACGCGTGCCGGGCGTGCGGCCTTCCCCGGTCAGGCCGTGTCCGCGCCGTGCTCGACGCGCAGGCTGTGGTCGGGGTCCAGCCGGTCGACCACCAGCTCCAGGGCCTCCCCGAGCGCCCGGGTCTGCTCCTCGGTGAGCGGGTCGAACACCGCGGTCCGGACGGCGTCGACGTGACCGGGGGCCACCGAGCGGACGACGTCCCAGCCGGCGTCGGTGAGGACGGCGACGTTGCCCCGGCCGTCCTCCGGGGAGCGCTCGCGCCGCACCCACCCGCGCTCCTCGAGCCGGGCGACGGTGTGGGACAGGCGGCTCTGCGACTGGTTGGCCCGCCGGGCGAGATCGCTCATCCGCCGGCTGCGGCCCGGCGCCTCCGACAGCATCGCGAGGACGACGTAGGCGGCGTGACTGATGCCGGCGTCCCGCTGCAGCTGTGCGTCGAGGACCCGCGGTACCAGTTCGGCGGCGGTCAGCCACGCCCGCCAGACCCGCTGCTGCTCCTCGTCCAGCCACTCCTGCGCCACGGGGGGACCGTACTTGCGCCCGTCGCGGTGTCGTCCGGCGAGCGGGCTGCCGGCACCGCCGCCGGTCAGCCGCGCGGTGCGGGGATGCCCGGGACCGCGATGTTGACGTTGCGGTGGAACACGTTGCCGGGGTCGTACCGCGCCTTGACGTCCACCAGGCGCTGGTACTTCGGCCCGTAGGAGGCCGCGGCCTCGGCGGCGTCGCGGCCCTCGACGGCGTTGACGTAGCTGCCCTCCCCCATCATGTGCGGGCGCAGCGCCTGCCACAGGTTGCGGATCCACTCGCGCTCCGCGGGGAGCATGTCGGGCGTGGGCGTCAGCCCGATGAAGAACCCGGTGTAGCGCGGCGTCCGCCCGCCCCCGAAGGCGGTCTCGTCCTCGCCGACGTCGGAGTAGGCCCCGTCCAGCCGGTAGAACAGCAGCACCGACAGCGGTGAGGTCTTGCGCGGTGCGTGCTCGACGAGGACGTCGATCACCTCGTCGGTGAGATCGGCGAAGTAGCCGCTCTTGTCGTAGGCGTGGAAGCCCCACGCGTTGGCCTCGTCCAGCAACTGCTGCAACGCCGTGTACGGCATCGGGGCGACCACGTCGAACAACGGCGGGAGCGCCGCGCGGATGCGCCGGGTCACCTCCTCGTGCTCGGCCGGGTCCCCGAACCCGGTCACGAGCAGCGCGTGCCCGGGCCGGCCCTGGTACTCGACCGGCACGAACGGAGCCGGTGGGGCGGTGAGGGCCACCGCCGGGACGGCGTTCACCGTCCGGGGCAGCTCGGCGATGACCTCCCGGGCCAGGCGCAGCGCCGCGCGGCCCTGGGTCTCGTCCCAGAAGAAGAGCCCGAACTGCACCGTCGGCCCGACCGGGTGCAGCCGGAACTCGAACTCCGTGACCACGCCGAAGTTGCCGCCACCGCCGCGGACGGCCCAGAACAGGTCCGGGTTCTCGTCCTCGGCGGCCCGCAGGACGCGTCCGTCGGCGACCACGACCTCGGCCGAGACGAGGTTGTCGATGCTCAGGCCGGCCATCCGGGACAGCCAGCCCATCCCCCCGCCCAGGGTCAGCCCGCCGACGCCGGTGTGGCCGACCATGCCGGCCGGGACGGCCAGCCCGTGGGCCTGCGTGGCGGCGTCGAGGTCCCGCAGCAGCGCCCCGCCCTGCACCCGCGCCCGCCGGCTCGCGGGGTCGACGGTGACCGCGTCCATCCGCCGCAGGTCGATGACCAGCCCGCCGTCCACCGAGGAGTGCCCGGGGACGCTGTGCGCCCCGCCGCGGACGGCGATCTCCAGCCCCTCGGTCCGGGCGAAGCGGATCGCGCTCGCCACGTCCGCCGCCGAGTCGCACTGGACGATGACGGCCGGCCGCCGGTCGACGCCGGCGTTCCAGAGCGCCCTGGCCTCGTCGTAGCCCACGTCGTCCGCCGTGAGCACCGGGCCCCCCACCTCGGCCCGCAGGGTCTGGATGCCGCCGCTGAGTGTCTCGGTCATGGTCCGGCCTGCCTCTCGGGTCCTCCCGTGCGGGCAGTGTCGTCGGGCCGCCGCCCGGAGGACATGCCCCGGACGGCTCGGAGGGCGCGGTTCCCGGCGCGTCGGCCCGTGCACCGGCGCGCGGCACCCGTCCGGACGGGTCCGGCTACCGGTGGTGGCCTCCGGCGCCGGGCCTCCCCGGTCGGGCCGGCCCAGGGGCCGGGTCCCGCCCGAGCGGGGTCACACCAGGTGGAACAGCGGGGTCAGCCCGGACAGCTCGAGCACCCGCTCGAAGCGCCGCGACGCCTGCCGGATCTCTGCCGGGCGGCCGTCCTGGCGGGCCGCCTGCGCCCACCGCGCCAGGAAGCTCAGCCCGGCGGAGTCGATGTAGCCCAGTGCGGACACGTCCACGGCCAGGACCCGCAGCGGGTCGACCGCGTGCTCCCGGGTGAAGTGCTGCAGCACCGGGGCGTCCACGTCGCCGACCAGGCACAGCAGCTGGCCACCGGCCTCGTCGTGGACCGTGATGCGTCCGGACAGCTCGTCGGGCGCATCCGACCACCGGTCGCCCGGACCGCGGAGCCCGGCCCCGCACACCCGGGCCCGGTCGCTCACGGGGTGGTGGACAGCAGCCCCAGCTCCTGGGCCTTGACCACCGCCTCGAGCTGCGAGCGGACGCCGAGCTTGGTGTGCAGGGACTTCACGTAGCCGCGGCAGGTCTCCACGGTGATGCCGAGCACCCGGGCGATCGACTTCACCTGCATGCCGCGGCCCAGGCAGTCGAGCACCTCCTGCTCGCGGCGGGTCAGGTGCGGCCGCGGCTCGTCGACCTGGCCGGGGGCGCTGCCGGCGGTGGGCGCGGCGGAGAACGTGGACGGCGCGACCAGCATCTGGCCGGTCTGCACGCGCGTGAGGACGTCGATCATCTCGGCCAGCGAGCCGTCCTTGGGGATGAAGGCGGACGCCCCGGCCTGCGTGGCGCGCACCACCCACCCCGGGTCCCGGTGGGCGGTGACCACCGCGACGACGGCGCCGGGGGCCACCTGACGCAGCCGGCGGGTGGCCGCCAGGCCGTCCTCCCGGCCGGGCATCTGGATGTCCATGACCACGACGTCCGGCTGCGTGTCCTCGGCCATGGCGATCGCCTGGGCGGCGGAGTGGGCGGTACCGACGACCTCCATGCCCCCGGCCTGCAGGGCGATGCAGAGCATCTCGGCGAAGGTGCGGTGGTCGTCGACGACCAGCACCCGCGGCGGGGTCAGCGTGCGCCGGCTGACGGCGGTGGAGCGGTCCTGCGAGGTGGGCTGGTCGAGCTGGGCGAGCGGCAAGGAGTCCCCCGTGCGGTCGGGCCCCGGTGTCGGAGCGCGCCACCATGGAAAGTGAGCGTTCACATCACGCGGAAGAGTCCGGGACCAACTCATGACGAAGGTCCCTGCTCCGGATCGGCGAGACCGAGCGTGTCGGAACGGTCGGTATCGGATCCGCCTCGTGCCGCACACGCAGCGTCAGTCCGACGGCGTCCCCACCGGCGTCCGGTCCGCGGTCGTCCGGCCCGGCAGGACCCGGCCGAGCACCAGCGTGCCGATCCCGGCGAGCACGACGGTGAGCAGGGCGGTCCGCAGGTCGACCGCGTCCGCCAGGGCGCCGATCAGCGGCGGGGAGACGAGGAAGCCGATCCGCAGCAGCCAGTTGATCACCGCCAGACCCACCCCGTGCGGCAGCGCCGGCAGCTCGTCGGCCGCGGCGTACACGGCCGGGACCAGGGTGGCCACGCCCAGTCCGGCGAGGGCGAAGCCCGCGACCGTCCCGGGCACCGACGGCCACGCCAGGGCCAGCCCCATCCCCGCTGCGGTCAGCGCGCCACCGGCCCGCGCCACCCGGCGCTGACCGAACCGGTCGACGACCCGGTCGCCGGTCAGCCGCCCGACGGTCATCGCCACCGACAGCGCCACGAAGCCCAGCCCGGCGGTGGCCGCCCCGGCCAGGAGCTCGGTGCGCAGGTAGAGCGCGCTCCACGAGGCGCCGGCGTCCTCGACGAACGCCCCGCACGCGGCGAGGACGCCGAGCACCGCGAGCGCCGGGACGGCGGCCCGGCGGCGCGGACGCTCCCGCGGCTGCTCGTCGGCATCCGGCTCGGGGTCGTCGCGGCCGGGGAGCAGCGCGCGGGAGGCCACCAGCGCCACGGCGCCGAAGACGACGGCCGAGCCGGCCAGGTGCGCGACGAGCGGCACCCCCAGCCCGGCGGCGACCGAGCCGAGCAGCCCACCGGCGACCGCACCGATGCTCCAGATGCCGTGGAAGGCGTTGAGGATCGACCGCTGGTAGAGCCGCTGCACGCGCAGGCCGTGCGCGTTCTGGGCGACGTCGATGATCGCGTCGAGCGCGCCGACCACCAGCAGCGCCGCCGCGAGGCCCAGCCAGTTCGGCGCCACCGCCACCGTCCACACCGTGACGCCGAGCAGCACCAGGCCGTAGGAGGCGACCCGGCCGGATCCGGACCGGCGGATCAGCGCCGCCGACGACAGGCCGGCCACCAGCGCGCCGAGCGGAACCGCTGCGAGGGCCGCGCCGAAGGCGGTGCTGCTGAGCCCCAGCTGCGCCTTGACCTCCGGCAGGCGTGGCACGAGACCGGCGTAGAAGACGGCGTTGGTGAAGAAGCAGGCGGCGACGGCGGCGCGGGCGCGGCGCAGGCGTGCGGTGTCGGGCGGAGTGGTCTGCACGGTGTCCTCGGATCGGCCCCTCAGCCGGCGAGCCGGATGAGGGCGGAACGGATCTGGGCGGCGTTCATGGGGTCGGTGGACAGCGCGCTGTGCAGGACCAGCCCCTCCACCAGCGCGTCGACCTCGCGTGCGGTGACGGGGTCGAGGTGGCGCTCGAGGCTGCGGCGGCTGCGGGACATCCAGTCCTGGGTGACCGCGCGCAGGGCGGGGTCGCGCGCCGCGGCGACGTAGAGCTCGACGGCCAGGACCAGGTCGCGCTGGGAACCCAGCAGGTCACCGGTGAGGTGCTCGACCAGCACCTCCAGCGCCGCCGCCCGGTCCGGGGCCGCCCGCATGCGCTCGTCGAAACGGGCCGCGACCGTGTCGACGTGCCGGGTGAACGCCGCGGCCAGCAGCTCGGTCAGCGAGCCGAAGTGGTAGGTCAGCGACCCCAGCGGGACGTCGGCCGCGCGGGCGATGGCCCGGTGGGTGGCGGCGGCGACGCCGCGCGTGGCGATGACGTCGAGGGCGGTGTCGACCAGCCGGTCGCGGCGCCCCGGGTCGTGGCGGCGGGCCCGCCGCGCCGGCGCGGGAACGGCGCTCACCGGGCCCCGGCGTCCACCGTGCGGACGACGCGGGCCGGGGTGCCCACGGCGACCACGTCGGCCAGCAGGTCGCGGATGGCCACCGCCCCGGCGCCGACGACGCTGTCGGCCCCGATCGCCCCGAGCAGCTCCAGCAGCCGCCGGCGCAGCGGGGCCTGGCGGACCGTCGTCGCGTCGTGGGCGGCTGCCCGGCCCAGCGCGCGGCCGTTGGCCTCGGCGGGCTCGGGGGCGTCGGCGGGATAGGGGTCGCCGGCCAGCATCCGCTCGCGCGTGGTCCGGACGTCGCCCGCGTCGGGCCGGCAACTCATGAGAACAAGCGTACACAACGGTCGGGTCGCGTCCGCGCCATGCACTTGGCCCCCCAATCGTTGGCGCACCTCGTACCTTGGGGGCGTGACGACCGGACAGCCCCCCTCCGCCGAGGACGTGCTCGCCCTGGACCGGCAGGTGTGCTTCGCCCTGTCGGTGGCCGCCCGCAACGTGGTCGCCGTCTACCGGCCCGTGCTCGAGCCGCTCGGCCTCACCCATCCGCAGTACCTGGTGATGCTGGCGCTGTGGCAGCACGGGACGCTGTCGGTCAAGGAGCTGTCCGGCCTGCTGCAGCTGGACCCCGGCACGCTCTCGCCGCTCCTCAAGCGCCTGGAGGCCGCCGGGCTGCTGCGCCGCGAACGGGACCCCCGGGACCAGCGCAACCTGGCCCTGGCACTGACCGACAAGGGCACGGCACTGCGCGAGCAGGCCGAGCGCATCCCCGCCGGCATCCTCGAGCGCCTCGGCATGCCGGTCGAGCAGCTGATGAGCCTGCACGAGGCGCTCACCCAGGTGATCGCGGCCTCCCAGCAGGCCCTCGGACACCCCGCCACCGACCCGCAGGCCACGGTCGCCTGACTCCCCGTGACGAGAAGCACCCCCGGTCCACGGACAATTGGTGCCCCAATCCTTTGCGCCCCCATCGTCCTCCGGGACCATGAGGGGGTGACCGTCGTCGAGCAGGAACACAGAGGCCCCATGACCGAGCCCGAGCAGGACACGACCGAGCCGGTCATCCGGCCCGCACCGCACCGCTGGCTCTGGTACGCCTTCGGCGGCGGACTGCCCGCGCGCCACCGCGGCTGGGTGCTGTTCGACACCACCACCGGCACGTGGTGGGCGCGCCACATCGCCCGCATGCTCGTCCAGATGTCGGTCCCGATCGCGCTGATCATGGTGTTCCTGCCGGCCCCCTGGGGACTGCGCGCGGCGGTCGCCGGCGGTGGCATCGCCCTCGGGCTGCTCTACTCGCTCGCCTACATGCCCGAGACGACGGAGAACCGCGTCGTGAAGGCCGGCTACCCGGTCGGCACGGCCACCGCGCACCGCGAGCAGGCCGCCCACCGGCGCGACCTGCGCGACAGCGAGCGCCGCCGGGCGGCCGCCGCCAAGCGGGCCGCCCGCTACCGGGAGCGCACCGGCCGCTGACCGGCGGAGCCCGGCCCGGAGGGACGGGAGCGCCTGAGCGTGGCGGCGGCCGGCCCGGGTGGCGCGGAGGTGACGCTCGGCGACAGACGTGGACGGACGGCTCCTCGGCGCGCATCATTGGCAGTCGCCGGGCACGAGTGCCAGCCCGGCCCGTCCTCCGAGGAGCGCCCAGCCGTGCCGACCTACCAGTACGCCTGCACCAACGCCGACACCCGGCACGAGTTCGAGGTCGTCCAGTCCTTCACCGACCCCGCGGTGAGCGAGTGCCCGCAGTGCGGCAGCCCGGTGCGCAAGGTCTACGGCTCGGTCGGCGTGGTCTTCAAGGGCTCGGGTTTCTACCGCACCGACAGCCGGTCGAGCTCCTCGGCCGGCGAGTCGACCGGCGGCTCGGCGAAGAAAGAGCCGGCCGCGGCCACCTCCTCGTCGAGCACCTCCTCCTCGGCCGGCTCGTCGTCGAGCAGCTCGTCGTCCTCCAGCTCCTCGACCAGCAAGGCCGCCGCCAGCTGATCCCCGGGACGGCGCCGTCCACAGGGCGGCCCGTCCTCCACAACCGCGCGGTGGCCCGACCGCCGGGGGCCGGTGGCCGTCAGCGTGAGGCGCATGGTCCGCCTCCGCCGTCCCCGCTCCCTCGTGCACGCCGCCCGGCAGCTGCTCGCCGCCCTGCTCGCGTGCGCCGCCCTGGTGCTGGCGTTGCGGCCGGCTCCCGGGCCCGCCGCCGCCGACCCGCCGGCCACCGTCCCGGTGGTCGTCGCGGCCGAGGACCTGCCGCCAGGGGCGGTGCTCGCCCCTGGTGACCTCACGGTGGCGCGCTACCCACCCGCGCTGCGACCCGGCGGAGCCGCCGCGGCCCCGGAGGTGCTGGCCGGTGCGACGCTCGCGGCGGGCCTGCGGGCCGGGGAACCGGTCACCGACGCCCGCCTGGTGGGCGCGGGGCTGACCGCACTGCTCACCGGGGGTCAGGTCGCTGCGCCGGTCCGGCCGGCCGACCTCGCGGTCAGTGCCCTCGTCCGCCCCGGCGACCGGGTCGACGTCCTGGCGACCACACCGGAGGCCGAGCGCGCCGAGGTCGTCGCCGCCGGAGCGCTCGTCCTGGCCGCCCCGGGTCCCGACGGCACCGGCGAGGGGCTGCTGCTGATCGCCGTGGACGACGCCACCGCCGCACTGCTGGCCGCCGCGGCGAGCAGCGCCACCCTCACCCTCAGCCTCCCGCCTGTCGGTGCTTGACCGCGGTCGCCCACCTCGGCTGGATGAACCCCATGCTGAAGGGCTTCAAGGACTTCCTCCTGCGCGGCAACGTCGTCGACCTCGCGGTCGCGGTGGTGATCGGTGCGGCCTTCACCGCCGTGGTCACCTCGTTCGCCGACTCGTTCCTGACCCCGCTGATCGGCCTGGCCGGTGGCGGCGGCGAACTCGGCGGCTCGGTCGAGGTGAACGGCCAGACGTTCACCTGGGGCGCGTTCGTCAGCCAGGTGATCACGTTCGTCCTCACCGCGGCCGTCGTCTACTTCGTCGTCGTGCTGCCCATGAAGGCGCTCGTCGAGCGGCGCAAGCGCGGCGAGGAACCGGGTCCGGCCGAGCCCACCCAGGTGGAGCTGCTGATCGAGATCCGCGACCTGCTGCGCGCCCAGCAGGGGGCCGGCCCCGGCCAGGACCCGTCCGGCCCGGGCACCACCACGCTGCCCGGGCGGCTGTGACCGGTCAGTCCCTGCCCCAGTGCGGCGGCCGGTCCTCCAGGTAGCGACGGTCGTCGGCGGAGCGGTCGTCGGGCCGCTCGCCCCAGCCGACGTCCCGGTCATCCGGCGCCCGCTCGGCCGGCACCACGGCGGGCGGCGGGGGTGGCTCGACGGGCGGGCGGCCCAGCCCCTCGAGGACCACCGCGCCCGGCAGCGTGGCCAGCGCCGCGCCCGCCAGTGCCACCTTGCTGCCGCGCGTGCCGGAGCCGACGACGACCACGTCCGCCGCGACGACCAGCGGGTCGACCAGCACCGGCCAGGACGGCGGGAGCCCGAGCGGGGTGATGCCGCCGTAGGCCATGCCGCTCTCGGCCACGGCGACGTCCTGCGGTGCGAACGACGCCTTGCGCGCCCCGAGGTGCCGGCGCACGACGCCGTTGACGTCGGCCCGCGTGGTGGCCGGCACGAGGCAGGCGGCCAGCATCGTCTGACCGGCCCGGCGGGCAGCGACCACCACGCAGTTGGCCGAGGCCTCCAGCGGGACCCCGTAGGCCTCGGTGAAGGCGGCCGTGTCGGCGAGGGCGTCGTCGATCTCCGCCACCCAGGACGGCGCGGCGAGCTCCCCCAGTGCCGAGGCGACCGGGGACGCGAGGAGATCGGGCCGGTCGAGAGCCGGGAGCCAGGTCAGGGAGCCCAGCTGCGGAGCGGGCGAGGAGGACGGGGCCACGCGGTGATCCTGCCCCGGTGGCCGGATCCCGGCGGGAACGGGCCGGATCCGCGCTGGTCGGGGGCGGGACGCCCGGTGAGGATGGGGCCATGATCGGCCAGTTGCACTCCGTCGTCATAGACGCGCCCGACGCGCACGCGCTCGCCACCTTCTACGCCGAGCTGCTCGGCATGGAGGTCAGCCGGGGCGGCCCCGGCGACGACTGGGTGGTCGTCACCGGGCAGGGCCACCGCCTGGCGTTCCAGCAGGCGCCGGACCTGCAGCCACCGGACTGGCCCGACCGCGACCGGCCCCAGCAGTTCCACCTGGACGTCCGCGTCGCCGACATCGAGGAGGCCGAGCCGAAGGCGCTGGCCCTGGGCGCCCGGAAGCTGCCCGGCGGCGGTGGCGACTTCCGCGTCTACGCCGACCCGGTGGGCCACCCCTTCTGCCTGGTGTGGGACGCGTGAGCACCGAGCTGCCCGCCGCCGACCTCACCTCGGCCAGCCGGTTCGTCGCCGCGACCGGCTTCACCGTGGCCGAGGTCAGCGGCACCCGGGTGACCGGCACGGTGGAGGTGGGGCCGGACCAGCACACGCCGTGGGGCGTGGTGCACGGCGGGCTGTACTGCACCGTCATCGAGTCCGCCGCGAGCATCGGCGCGAGCGCGGCGGTGGTGGACCGCGGGCAGTTCGCCGTCGGGGTGAACAACAACACCGACTTCCTGCGCGCCTGCACCACGGAGCGGCTGGACGTGGTCGCCGAACCGGTCCAGCAGGGCCGCACGCAGCAGCTGTGGCAGGTGCTGCTGACCCGGGCCGACGGCAAGCTCGTCGCCCGCGGTCAGGTGCGGCTGCAGAACGTGCCGCTGCCGGGCGCCTGAGCACCCGCCGCCGGCCGGTCCGGGCCGGGCGGTCCACCCGTTCGGAGGGCACCACCCCCGCGCTGCCTCAAGCCGGCCCCCTCCGCTCCCGATGACCCGGGAGCACACACCGTCCTGCAGGGAGCTCTCCGTGATGATCACCGCCCGGGCCCGACCGGCCCCGGACACGCAGGTCGCCGCCGAGGTGATCCGGCTGCTCGACCGGCGCGCGGCGCTGCGGCACCCTCCGGTGACCCTCACCGTCTCCGACGCCGTGGCCCTCGGCATCGCCGGGCTCTTCCGCAGCCCCTCGCTGACCGGCCAGGTGCTCGACCGGTTCCACGGCGGGGGCACGGTCGGCAGCGACGAGCTGATCGAGGCCGCCCGGTTCGAACAGGGCTTCGCCTCCCCGGAGGGGCACGCCGCGCTGCGCTGCCTGATCCTCTGGGTGCAGGGCCGGCTGCACCAGCAGGACCGGCGCACCCCCTCCGCGGGCTGACCCGCCCGGCCCCGCCACCGCCGGACGGCCGGCCACCCGCGGTCCGTCCAGCCGGCTCAGTAGGCGCGGCCGACCACGGCCAGGGCGCCCGGCTCGTCGTCGCCGTCCGGCAGGCCGCCGTCCGGCCGCACCTGGCAGCGGACCGTGACGCCCTGCTCGGCCAGCCGCGCCTCCCCCTCGGGGCCCAGCCGGGCCCAGGGGATCCGCGCCCACCCGTCCCGGGCAGCGGCCAGCGCCTCCTCGACCGACGGCACGTCGGCCGTCCGCTCGGCGAGCCGGGTGCGCGCCTCGGCGAGCAGCCGGGCCTGGTCCTCCTCCAGCGCGCGCCCGGTCTCCTCCGCCACGCGGTCGAGCGGGACCGGCGCGGACCCGCCCGGGATCCGGCGGACGACGACGGCCCGCCCCTCGGCGAGGTCCCTCGGCCCGAGGTCGACGCGCACCGGGACGCCCTTGAGCTCCCAGTCGACGGCCCGCCGCCCGAACGGGACGTCGGCCCGGTCGTCGAGCTCCACGCGCACCCCGCGTGCCCGCAGCTCGCCGACGAGCGCCCCGGCGGCCCCGGCCACGCCCTCCCCGGCGCGGGCCACGACCACCACCGCCTGCACCGGCGCCAGCCGGGGCGGCAGCCGCAGGCCTGCGTCGTCCCCGTGGCTCATGACCAGCCCGCCGACCATGCGGGTGGACGAGCCCCACGACGTCGTCCAGGCCAGCCGCCGCTCGCCGTCGGCGCCCAGGAAGTCGATGTCGAACGCCCGGGAGAAGTTCTGCCCCAGCTCGTGACTGGTGCCCATCTGCAGGGCCTTGCCGTCGCGCATCATCGCCTCGCAGGTCAGCGTGTTGACCGCACCGGCGAAGCGCTCCCGGCGGGTCTTGCGCCCCGGCACGACCGGGATGGCCAGCACCCCGGTCATGACGTCGGCGTAGACCTCGCGCAGGATCCGCCGGGCGTAGGCGGCGGCGTCGGCCTCGGTGGCGTGCGCGGTGTGCCCCTCCTGCCAGAGGAACTCCGTCGTCCGCAGGAAGACGCGGGGGCGCAGCTCCCACCGGACGACGTTGGCCCACTGGTTGAGCAGCAGCGGCAGGTCGCGGTGGCTCTGCACCCACCTGGCCATGTACTCGCCGATGACCGTCTCGCTGGTGGGCCGGACGACGGCGGGGACCTCCAGCTCACGGCCGCCGGCGTGCGTCACGACCGCCAGCTCCGGGCTGAACCCCTCCACGTGCTCGGCCTCGCGCCGCAGGTAGGGCTCCGGGATCAGCAGCGGGAAGTAGGCGTTGCGGGCGCCGGCGGCCTTGATCCGGTCGTCGACCTCGCGCTGCAGCCGCTCCCAGATCGCGTAGCCGTGGGGCCGGATCACCATCGTCCCGCGGACCGGGCCGTTCTCGGCCAGCTCGGCCTTGGCGACGACGTCCTGGTACCAGCGCGGGAAGTCGGTGGACTGGCTCGGGAGCACGGACGGGCGGGCCATCCGCGCACCCTGGCACGGCGGGGCCGGTGCGCGCCGCCCAGTTACCCGGGGACCTGCTCCGGGTCCAGCACCACCTCGAACAGGGCGCGGGGGTCCTGCAGGGTGGCCGGCGGGCGCGCCGCCGACCGCGGCACCACGCGGTCCCACCGGGCGGGACGGCGGTGCGGCAGCAGCTCCCGACCCTGGAAGAGGTACTCCCCCACGACCTCACCCAGCAGCAGGCCGGCGCCGTGCTCGACGGGCAGGCCGACCCGGTCGCCGGGGCGCACCTGGTCGAGGAAGGCCGACAGCTGGCGGAGGTCCTTGGCGGGGCGCCGGCCGGAGATCTCCTTGGACAGCGCGCGCAGCTCGGCCGGGGTGAGGCCGGTGGCGTCGACGTCGATGCCGGACTGGGTGCCCAGCCCCACGACGCCGGCGGCCAGGCAGGCACCGAGCTCGTTGTGCGCCCGCGGTCGCACCACCCAGACCCGCACGCCCTCGGGTGCGGGCGCCGGCGGGACGTCGTCCGGCTCGGGCCAGACGTAGGGCAGGTCGTCGGGCTCGGTGCCGAAGCGCTCGGTGAACCGCGGCCGGTAGAACTCCGGCTCCTTGGCCAGCAGGTTCGACCGGTGGGAGAGGTGCAGCGCCTCGTCCCCCACCCAGGAGGGCAGGAGCCCGGCGCGGGCCAGCTCCTCCTGGGGCACGCCGACCACGTCGGGCGCGAACTCGGCGATCAGCGGGTACGTGCTGTCGGCGAACCCGCGCTCGCGCCACACCCGGACCATCGCCAGCCCGTAGGCGACCAGCGCCGGCGTCCGCCCCCGCCACATCCGGACGACAGGGTGCGACACCCAGCCGTAGTCGGGCAGCTCGAGGGCCCGGAGCACCTGCAGCGTCTCGACGCGCTGCTTGCCGAGGCGGGGGGAGTCCAGGAGCCGGGCGCTCTCCTCGAAGTCGGCGACGGGCAGGAAGGTCTGCATCGCCGCCCCTCCTTCCCGGGCCGGCGCGGGGTCAACCGCCCGGCGGCTCGAGTGCGGCCAGCGCCGCGGTCCACCGGGCGCAGCGCTCGGTGTCGTCCTGCTCCCACCAGGGGGTCCCCCGCTCGCCGAGGCCGGTCTTGGCCAGCCGGACACGGGCCCGGGCGGCGGCCACGGCGGCGTCGTCCCCGGCGGTCCGGACGGCGGCCCGCGCGACCCCGAGGTGGTGCAGCAGGCGGGCGCGGACCTCCTCGGGCAGTGCCGGGTCGGCGGTGCGCCAGCGCCGGCCGTCGACGACGATCCAGCGGCCGTCGTCGGTGCGGCCGACCTCCCGGCTCACGCGGCCGGGCTCACGCCGCCAGGCGGCGGGCCAGGTCGGGCAGGACGGTGCCGAGCGGGGCGTCGACGCGGACGTCGACCTTCGCGTCCCCACGGGTGGGGCCGAGGTTGACCAGGCCCACCGGGATGCCGAGCTTCTCCGCCCGCAGCACGAACCGGTAGCCGCTCATGACCGTCAACGAGGAGCCGAGGACCAGCAGGGCGCCGGCGTCCTCGACCATCGCGAAGCAGGTGTCGACCCGGTCGCGGGGCACGGTCTCGCCGAAGAACACGACGTCGGGCTTGAGCGGCCCGCGCCCGCAGGCCAGGCAGTCGACCATCACGAACCCGTCGAGCACCTCGTCGGGCAGCTCGGCGTCGCCGTCGGGGTTGACCTCGTCGGCGTGCGGGCCGAAGTGGGGGTTCGCGGCCTGCAGCCGCTCGTCGAGCGCGGCCCGGCTCGCGACGTCCCCGCAGGCCAGGCAGATGGTGCGGTCCAGGCCGCCGTGCAGCTCCAGGACGTCGCGCGCCCCGGCCGCCTGGTGCAGCCCGTCGACGTTCTGCGTGATGACGCCGGTGACCAGACCGGCGGCCTGCAGGTCGGCCACGGCGCGGTGCCCGGCGTTGGGCCGCGCCGCCCGGATCTGCCGCCAGCCGACGAAGCTGCGCGCCCAGTAGCGGTGCCGGCCGCGGGGGTCGCGCAGGAAGGTCTGGTAGGTCATCGGCGTGTGCCGGCGCAGCGACCCGGTGGCGCCGCGGTAGTCGGGGATGCCGGAGTCGGTCGACAGCCCCGCGCCGGAGAGGACGACGACGTCGCCGTCGTCCACCAGCGCGGCGAGGTCGTCGAGGGCGGCCGGGTCGACGGCCGGGGGCTCGGCGACGGTGGGCAGTGCGGTCACCGGGCCATCGTCCCCTCCGAACCCGGTTCGCGCCGCCGGCTCAGCCGGCCGCCAGCTCCCGGTCCAGCCGGCCCAGCAGGTCCTCGTACACGCGGCGCAGGCCCTTGGGGGCGAAGGTGCGCTCGAAGAAGCCGCCGATCCCGCCCGCGCCGTTCCAGGTGGTGCGGACCCGCACGGTGCTGCTCCCGGCGTCGGCCGGGTGCACCGTCCACGTCGTCACCATCGACGAGCGGGTGTCGGCCTCCACGAGCGTGGTGGCGTCGGGCTGGGTCACCTCCACCAGCTGGTCGCGCACCCGCTTGGAGGTGGCGGCGAACCGCCACGCCACGCGGGTGCCGGCGCCCTGCCCGCCGGCCTCGACCCGGTAGTCGCTGAACTGCTCGGGCAGCACCCGCCGCCGGGTCTCGGGGTAGTCGGCGAGGGCGGCGACCACCCGCTCCGACGGGGCTCTGACGACGCGTTCGGCGGTGGCCACGACCTGTCCCATGCCCCCATCCTGCCCAGTGCGGTCAGCCGCGGGTGGGGCCGGGCACCGCCTGCGGGTCCAGACCGGTCCGCATCCGCCAGGCGGCCAGCGCCACGCCCAACCCGACGTGCTGCGCCGGGTGCTCCACGGGGGCGCCGAGCAGCTGCTCGATGCGGTCCAGCCGCGCGTACAGGGACTGCCGGCGGATGCCGAGGACCTCCGCGGTGCGGGTCTTGCTCAGCCCGGTGGCCAGGTGCGCGTCGAGGGTGCGCAGCAGCTCGGTGCCGTGCGCGGCGTCGTGGTCGACCAGCGGTCCGAGCTGCCCGGCGACGAACCGGCTGATCTCCACCGGCGAGGCGCCGGCGGCCAGCAGCCGGTGGACGGCGACGTCGCGGGCGAGCACCACCGGCTCCCGGCTGCCGACCCGCCGGCTGAGCGCCACCACCTCCCGCGCCTCGGCCACCGCGGCCGGGACGTCGGCCAGCGCCCCGACCGTGTCGGCCACGCCGACGGTGCGGATCGCGCTGCCGAGCGGGCCGGCGCACAGCCGGGTGCGCAGGGCGGTCACCGCCTCCCGCTGCTGCCGGAGCTCGGGGCGCGGCCGGCCCCGGGCCAGCACGAGCACCGCGCTGCCGGCGGCGCCGACGAGGCACTGTCCCAGGACCTCCTCGGCGGCCTGCCGGACCGCGGGCACCGCCTCGCTGGTGGGCGTGCGCCGGTCGAACTCGACCGCGGCCACGAGGACCGGCACGCCGGGCGCCGGCACCCACCCGGCGGCGGACAGGCGGGTCCGCAGCTCCCCCTCGGAGACCAGGGCGCCGGCGACGAGGTCGGTGACCACCGCCTGCGCGAGCGAGGGCCGGGACCCGACGTCCGGGTGCCGGCCGAGCTCGAGGGCGACGGCGACTGCCGCCCGGTCGGCGACCCCGGTGCGCCGGGCGGTGCGCCGGCCCAGCAGGACCAGCCGGCCGACCGGCCCGTGCTGACCCCGCACCTCGGCCACGGTCCGGTCGGTGGGGTGCGCGGTACCGGGGAGGCGGCTGCGCTCGACCACCCGGCCGTCGACGTCGACCAGCTCGGCCGGGCAGTCGGCCATCCGGGCGACGGCGTCGAGCACGGCGGCCAGCCCCTGCCCGGAGACCACCAGGCCGAGCAGCTCCTGCCAGACCGGCTCGCCGGCGTGCCGCCACGAGAGCTTGCGGCGCAGCAGCAGGTCGTGGAAGTCCTCGACCATCCGGACGAAGGGCACCACCTCGCGCAGCGCCAGGAGGACCACCCCGCGCCGCCGGGCGGTGGTGACCAGCTCCGGCGGGACGACGGAGAAGGTGCGCCCCACCTCCAGCGCCAGCGCGGCGCACCCGGCGTCGGCCAGCATCTCCACGTAGTCGACGACCTGCTGGGCCGACCGGCCGTGCAGCCCGAGGCCGGTGGTCAGCAGCAGCTCGCCGCCGGCCAGCAGCCCGCCCATCTCGTAGACCTCGGAGGAGTGCACCCAGCGGACGACGGCGGCCTGCGGGTCCCCGGCCAGCACCTCCGGGGCGGCGGCGCGCAGCGACGGCAGCTCCAGCACCTCGGACACGGTCGGCAGCACGGCGCAGCAGCCTCGGGGGCGCAGGGGCACCGCGTCAAGCGCAGCACCGCGCCGACCGGACGCGGTGTCCCTTGTCGTGCGCCCCCGGGCAGGAGTTCGCTGCCGACGTCAGCGCGCGCCGCCCACCTGCGAGGAGCACCCGTGACCACACCCGCCCTGCCCACCGTCCCCCCGGACCTCGGCCCCGCCGAGCGCGACCGGTTCTTCCTCGGCCTCGCCGTCGAGCAGGCGCGGATCGGCTGGGAGGAGGGCGGGGTTCCGATCGGCGCGGCGCTGGTCGACGGCGACCGCGTGCTCGCCGTGGGCCGCAACCGGCGCGTCCAGATGGACAGCGCCATCCGGCACGGCGAGACCGACTGCATCGAGCAGGCCGGCCGGCTGCCGGCGTCGGTCTACCGCCGCAGCACGCTCTACACGACCCTCTCCCCCTGCTTCATGTGCGCGGGGACGGCCCTGCTCTACGACATCCCGCGGATCGTCATCGGCGAGAACCGCAACTTCCAGGCGTCGGAGGAGCTGCTGCGGTCCAAGGGCGTGCAGGTCGACGTCCTGGACGACGCGGAGTGCATCGCGCTCATGGAGCGGATGCTCGCCGAGCGGCCGGAGCTGTGGCTCGAGGACATCGGGGAGGAGTCGTGACCGCCCCGGAGCGGTCCGCGCCCGCGGTCGGCGAGACCGAGGTCGTCGACCCGGACTACCCGGTCACCCCGGTCCCGGCGCACGCCCGCAAGTCGTTCTTCTCGGTGGCCGTCGTGCTGCTCGGGTTCACCGTCTTCACCCCGACGATGCTGGCCGGCGCCGCCCTCGGACCGGCGTTCTCCTTCGGCACCCTGCTGGTGGTCATCGGCCTGGGGTCGCTCATCCTGGGGGCCTACGTGGCCGTCATGGGCTGGATCGGCGCGCGGACCGGGCTGACCACCGTCGTCATGGCGCGCTACACGCTCGGGTCCCGCGGCGCGAAGCTCGCCTCGGTGCTGCTCGGCGGCACGCAGATCGGCTGGTACGCCGTCGTCGTCGGGACCATCGGCGACCTCACCGCCGAGGCCACGGGCTGGGACTCCTACGGCGCCCGGGCCGCGATCATGATCCTGACCAGTGCGCTCATGTGCGCCACCGCCTACTGGGGCTACCACGGCATGTACTGGGTGTCCCTGGTCTCCACGCCGCTGATCCTCATCCTGGCCTTCTGGGTGCTGGCCCGGTCGCTGCAGGAGGTCGGCGGGTTCAGCGGCCTGGCCGGTGTCGAGCCCACGACCTCCATGGCGCTGGCCGTGGCCGTCACCACCGTCGTCGGCACCTTCGTGTCGGCCGGCACCCAGGCGCCGAACTGGACCCGGTTCGCCCGGCGCGGCTCGCACGCGGTGTGGGCCTGCATCATCGGGTTCCTCATCGGCAACGGGCTCATGGTCTTCTTCGGCGCGGTCGGGGCGCTGACCTTCGGCGAGGGCGACTTCGTGCTCGTGCTGTACCAGCTCGGGCTGGTCGGCTGGGGCCTGGTGCTGCTGTTCGGCAACCTCTGGAAGAGCAACGCCGACACCGCCTACGCCTTCGGCGTGGCCGGCGCCGAGCTGTTCAACCGGCCCAGCAAGGCGCCGTTCGTCATCGGCGGGTCGGTGATCGCCACCGTGCTGGCCCTGACCGGGGTGCAGAACCACCTGGTCGACTACCTGGTCCTGCTGGGCACGTTCATCCCGCCGCTGGGCGGCGTGATCATCGGCGACTTCCTCGCCCGCTGGCGCCGCCGGGGGATCCCCGCCGACAGCGTGCCGCCCGCGGTGCGGTGGCCCAACCTGCTCGCCTACGCGGTGGCTGCGTTCCTGGCGTGGCTCAGCGGCGAGCTCGGCATCGGCATCCCGCCGGTGATCGGCATCGTCGTCGCCATCGCCCTGTCGATGGGGCTGTCCCGCACGGGCGCACCGGCACCGGTCGGCGCCCGCGGCTGAGCGCCGCCACCCCTCTGTCGGCCACGGGGTCGTTGCCGGGGACCTGCGACGGCGTGCCGCAGGGACCGGCGACGACCCCGTGGTCGCAGTCGGGCCGTACGCCGTGGTGACCGATCTCACCAGCAGGTCCGCGCCCCGGCCGGGTACCACGGACGGGTGACCGCTCCGCTGTCCCTCACCCGTTCCGGCTCCGGCGAGCCGCTGCTGCTCCTGCACGGCATGGGCAGCTCCCGCCGCGACTTCACCGCCGTCCTGCCCGAGCTGTGCGCGCACTTCGACGTGGTCAACGTCGACCTGCCCGGCATCGGGCGCTCCCCCCACCTCCAGCAGCGCCCCACCGTCGCGGCGCTCGCCGACGCCGTCGAACGCACCCTGGACGCCGAGGGCCTGGGCCGGGTGCACGTGCTGGGCAACTCCCTCGGCGCCCGGATCGCCCTCGAGCTCGCCGTCCGCGGCCGCGCCCTGTCGGTCGTGGCGATCGCGCCGTCCGGGCTCAACGTGCCCCAGGAGCGCATCCACCAGGGCCTCGGCATGGGTATGGCCCGGATCGCCATGCGGGTGGCCCAGCCGCTGATCGAGACCGCCTCCCGCTCGGCGGTCGGGCGGGCCGCGCTGCTGGCGCCGCTCAAGGCCCGCCCGTGGAGCACCTCCCCGGAGGAGGCCGTCGGCGCCCGCGAGGGGTTCGCCGAGTCCCGCGACTTCTGGCGCACCCTGCTGTGGGCGCTCATGCTCGACGTCCCGCGGGGCCTGGACCGGATCGACTGCCCGGTCACGCTGGTGCAGGGCGTCGCGGACTGGGTCGCCTCCGGCCAGACCGTGCGCTACCTGCCGTTCGTCCCCGGCTCGCGCTTCAGCCCGCTGCTGATGGCCGGCCACGCCCCGCAGTCCGACCGGCCGGCGACGATCGCCCGCCTGGTGTCGGAGGCAGCGGGACGCCGGGCGCCCGAGCCGCTGCGCGCCGTCGCCTGACCTAGTCGCCGGGTGACTCCTCGGCGTTGAGGTAGGCGCAGCGGAACCGGGCACCGGACATCGCCTCGGTGAAGCGGGCCTCCCACGCCGGGTCGGCCGCCGGGAAGGTCCCGAACACCCGGTCCTCCAGCACCACCGGCAGCCCGTCCAGGCCGGTGTAGGAGCGCCGCAGCAGCACCCGCGTGACACCGTCCACCTCGTCGTGGGCCGGCGTCCAGCGGGCCTGCGCTACGGCGGCGGCGACCTCCGCCTGCGCGCGGGCGGGCAACCGGGCCTGGCCGGCACCCGTGCGCAGCACCGGCCGGGTCGACCAGGTGCCCAGCGCGTACAGCAGCAGGGCGGCCAGCAGCACCAGGAGGGTGAGCTCGGCCAGCGCGACCACCATGCGCTGACGGTAGTTCGCCGGGGCCGCCCCGGGGGGACGTCGTCCCGCGCCCGCTAACCTCCTCGGGTACGCCCCGGTCGGTCCGCCGACGAGCCCCCGTAGCTCAGGGGATAGAGCATCGGTTTCCTAAACCGTGTGTCGCAGGTTCGAATCCTGCCGGGGGCACCAGAGAAAGTGCTGGTCAAGGCGCTGCGAGACGACCCGACCGCCCATGTCAGTCAGTCCTGCGTGACAGGACCGTGTCACATTGCCCCTAAGATGACGGCTCTTCGTCACGTTAGGTGCAAGGAGATGCACCGTTTGTAACTGAGGAGCGTTACGCGGTGTCCGCCGCGGGCATTGCACGATGGGGCAGTAGCCCGCCCGCCCGCGTGTCGAACGGCGCCTGCTGTCGAGAGAGGACTTCCGTGGCCACCCCCGACATCTACCTATGGGACATGCGGGATGTCGCGGATGGCGCAGCACCGGAGTTCGAGCGTGCGCACGTAACGGACATCTGCCTTCGCTCACTGCGTCCGCCGAAGGGTGCGCGCATCATCGGCCTCGCGCGCGACGAGACTGGCATTTCCGTACGGGTCGTCGGAGTCATTGCCGGAACGTCACGGGTAACGACCGGAAAGGATAGGTTTCGAGTCCAGCCGCTCGTGCGCCCAGAACCGGTCCCCTGGGAGCGCGTGACCGACTCTCTGAGCCACTCCTCTAGAAGATGGCTTGATCTGGCGTTCGCGCAGTTGGGTACGAACCGGCCGCAGCGCCTTTCGCATCTGGCGGGCCAGGAGGTCCTTGCTTCCATACGCCACCTTTCGGTTGAGGTTGAGGCATGGATGAACTCGCTAGCCGAATCCGAGACGCCCCAAACGGGACCCGAGGCTTTCCGCCTCCGCGAGGAACGGGATGCCGTCGGCTTAGCGATCAGCCTGGCCGACCTCGATGTCCCCAACGAGGCGCTACAAGCGGATCCCGCCGCGTCGGCGCATGGCCTTGAGAGCGCCTTCGCAGGTACGTGGCTGGACCATGAAGACGATGCGCTTTCCCTAGACCTCGGCCGATTCGACACGGACGGGTCAGTCAGCATGCAGCAGATGTCTGTCGCGCGATTCACGGCGCCCGATTTCGTGCTGGAGATCGCTAACGTAAACCTCAAGCCACTGGACGTTGCGCTAGGCGTCGACCTGATCTACCGGGACATGCTTGCCGACACGTTCACGCTACTCCAGTACAAGCGACTGACTCCCCCTCCGAAGGGATCGAGTGGGAGGTGGCGGTATGTCAACGAGGCGGAACTAGAGCGGCAGTTGGACTTGATGGACGTTGGGGAGAGCAGTGTCCAAGATTCCAGGGATTGGCGCCTAAGTCCGAGCCCGTTCTGGTTCAAGTTCCTCCGCGCGGACGCCTTCACACCCAACGACCCCCTGGTCCTTCCCGGCATGTACGTGCACGCGGACTACCTACGCATGGCCATCAGCGACGGCAGCCTAAGGACCGGTCCCCGAGGCGGTTTCCAGGTCAACTTTGAGAACACCCGCCATATAAGTCGCTCCGGTTTCGTTGAACTTGTGCGCCGAGGGATGGCAGGTACCACTAGCGCCCAGTCCGACCGAATGCATCAGATAATCATGGACTTGGCTCAAGAGCGCGAGGTCGTCGTAGCCACCAAACGGCCACTGCCCCATCGCAGCGGCGCCTAGACGTGACAGAAAAGGGAAAACCTGAGGCAGGCTCAACCCGCCGACACCACGACGGAGAGCCACGTTCTTAGAGTTTATCGACGAGACGCCTCAGCACGATCTCCATCTCGGCGGAGAGTTCGAGCAAGGACGCGCACGCGATGTAGAGGTCCCGCTGACGCCGCCATCGCGGGGTGCTCGTCACGATCGCGGAGCGCGCCTCCTCGTCGACGGGCTGCCAGGCGTTCCACACGGCCGTCGATCCGAAGTGCGCGAGGTCGGACAACTCTGCGTACACGTGCTTGAACTGCGTGGAGTAGTTGCTGTCCATGTGGTTGATCAACCCTTGGAAGGTTTTCCTCTTGGGCGTGGCAGGGGTGTCGTCTCTCGGGTCTTGCACGGCGGCTTCGACGTATTCCGGATGGTCGGCTACATAGGCGATCAGCAGCAGTGCCTCAGCGAAGGCGCGGAGCAGTGGAAAAACTGCGTGGGGGTTGTCGGCCTCGATCTCTCGCACGACTCCCTCGTGCAGTCCGCGGACGCGGGCGATTGAACTGAGCGTGAACATGCCGAGCATGCTGATGCCGCCGCCGTTGCGGGCGAGGGCCGCCTGAAAGGGCTCGAAGACCACGTCGTCGAAGCCGCGCTCCCGTTGGATCTGACGCAGCGCGTCCTCGCGGGAGGAGAACTGGTCAAGGTCCAGGAGCACCGGCTCCTCACTGTTGGCCACGCCTGACCCTAGGTCGGGCCCTGAATCGGCTGTCGCCCCCGACTCTGTTATTGCGCACGGCCGTCCCGCTCGTCTTCAGGCTGCCCTGTCATACCCCGGTGCGATTCTGACGTGGCTACCGGGAAACTCCTGTTCCCCAAAGTTGGATTCACCGCTGCTGATCATGCTCGCCGAGCGCTTGGAGGACCGCGTGACCGTGCTCGACACCCCGGCCGACGAGCCAGTGGCGCTCTCGGTCCCGGCAGCCACCGCGGTGGTCGACCCAGCAGCGCTGCTGGAGGCCGACACCACCTCGGTCGGTGGCTACGTCGCCCAGGCCAAGGCTGCCTCCACGAGGGAGACCTACGCAAAGGACCTGAGGGGCTGGGCGGCCTGGTGTGCGAGCCGGGGCATTTCGGCCACGCTGCCCGCTGATCCGCTCGACGTGGCCCGGCACCTCGCCGCGATGGCCGACGACGGGCGGAGCCCCAAGTACATCGCCCGCCGCCTGGCGGCGATCAACGCGGCGCACCGGGAGGCGCGCCTACCGCTGCCCGGGGACAGCGAGGGTGTCCGGCAGACCCTGCGGGGCATCCGGCGGTCGGCGGTCACGGAGCGCGGCTACGTTCCCAAGCGCGCCCGGGCGCTGAGCACCGACCGGATCCGCGCGCTCGTGTCCGGCCTGCCTGATGGCCTGGCCGGTGTCCGGGATCGGGCGATGATCCTGCTCGGGTTCGCTCTGGGCCTGCGCGCCAGCGACCTGTGCTGGCTGCGAATCGAGGACTTCACCGAGGTCGACGGCGGCCTCGACGTGCTCCTCAGGCACAGCAAGACTGACCAGCAGGGGCATGGGGTCACGCTGCCGCTGGCCGAAGGGGTTTATGAGGCCACCGACCCGGTGCGCGCGGTCCAGGCGCTCCGGGCGGCGCTCGCCGAGCGCGGCTACGACCGAGGGTCGCTGTTCCGTTCAGTGCACCGGGGCCGCTATGAGGCCCTCGGGGAGAAGGGGCTGACCACCCGCAGCGTCAGCCTGATCCTGAAGCGCGCCGCCGTCCGGGCCGGAGTCTCGGCCGAGGGACTCTCCAGCCACTCGCTGCGCCGGGGCATGGCCACCACCGCCTTCGCCCGTGGCGAGGTCGACGAGGCGTCGATCATGCGCTCGGGTCGCTGGTCGAGCCTGGTCGTCCGCCAGTACAACGAGGTGGACCGCTGGCGCACCCCGGCTTCCGGCGGACTCGGCCTCTAGGTAACCGCCCGCTGATGCGCCCCGACTGTTCGCATCACGCACGTAACTTTCGATTGACTGCGTCGGACCGGCGTCGTAAAGTCATCGCTGTCAGCGATCAACTTACGAAGGGCAGTGACGTGGAGAAGTACGAGATCCGCGAGACCTTGGCTCTGGTCCGCCAGATGCAGGTGCTCGCCAAGGACATCGAGGCCCGGCTGAGCCTGGCCCTGGACGAGGAGATCGACGCGTCTGGGCCCCGGCTGGACTCCCGCGACGCGCTGCGGGTCGAGCGCTTCGGCGAGGTCGCCCACCGGCATCTGCAGGCGATCGAGGACAACGGCCGGATGACCCTCGGCGAGTCCCTGGCCATCCGCAGGCAGATGTTCGGCGAGAAGGTGCAGTCCACGGCCAACCTGTTCGGGACCGCCGAGAGCGGCGCGCTGTTCTACCGGAAGACGCCCTACGGGAAGACCCGCCACGACTCCGACGAGATCGCCCTGACCGAGGAGGGCGAGCGCATCGCCCGGCTGTGGCGGGACGTGCACGGCGCGGACGCGGCTCACTGACGAAGCGAAGGCGCCCGCACAGTCGGCTCGTGGGGCCATCCACCCTTCAGGCATGCTGCTAGGGAGCAGGACCGGTGAACGGGGCCGGAGGCGATAGTCGCGCCTCCGGCCCCGCCCCGTGTTGCACGACTACTTCTCGCGCCGGACGCCCTTGAACGGCGCGCTGCTGCTGGTCTTCTGGTCCATGAAGCGCCCGTCGCCGCCGCGCTTGGTCCAGTTGCCGTTCGGAGCCTGCACCTGGCTGCGCCCGGTGACGCTGCCGTGCCGGTAACCCCGGCCGGTGTTCTTCGCCATCTCTCTCACCTCCCTTCTTGGAGGGTCGAACCGCAGCGGGCGGTTGCCCGCCGAGACATCTCCTTGGCGAGGCGGGTGCGCTTGCGGCGGACCGACTCGCCGAACTCGGCGGGGAGGCCCGCGGCCACCGCCGCCTCCCTCCAGGTCAGGTCAGGGGTGTAGGCCAGACAGACGCTGCGCTCCTCGGAGGTCATCTGGCGCAGCACCCGGTGGAGCCGTTCATCGGTGATCTCAGCCGCGAAGGGATCCGGATCAGCCGGGGCAGGGAGCAGATCGCCCAGCGTGCGCTGGTATCCGGAGTCGGGGTCGACCCCGACTGGCTTCTCCAGCAAGGCGACCTTGCCGTAGCGGAGTTGGGTCTCCCAGACCGGACGGTGGTGCCGTGCGCCCATGCGCGTCATGTGCTCCAGCGTCTGGAGCATCTCCTCGATCGCGTCCGGGTCGGCGGCGTCGGGCGGCTCCCACCCGGGCGTCAAAAGAGCGTCCGAGGCCGCTTCGATGTGCGCGGCGTCGGGGTGATCGAGCCCGAGCCACTGCCTGATGAAGGCGGCCACCTCGTCCCGGTTGCCGGAGAGGACGGCGTTCCGTGCCCACAGGGCAGCGCGCAACGCTGCACGCGCCCAGCGGCTGGCGAGGCCGTCCCCGTCGAACAGGTCCTGCCACTGACGGAGGACATCGAAGATCCAGTCGTGGCTCTGGATTAGGCCACCCAGTGCGGGCCTCAGATCGGGCAGCCAGTCGGCGATCGACGGCATCGAGATGCGCGACAGCACCTCGGTCAGCCGGGGCATGTAGGCGCCTGAGGTGACGATCGGCAGCCTGGGGATCCACTCGGTCAGGCGGGGCATGTAGGCGCCTGACGTGATGATGGGGAGCCGACCGATCACCTCGTTGAGGTGAGCGACGACCGGCATCGTCTGGGCGGCCGTTACCTCGGCCACCTGCCGACCGATGACAGCGGCCAACCCCTCGAACGGCTGAACGATGGGCCGCACCGCGTGCGCAAGTGCCGCGTTGATCCCCGAGTTCGGCGGAACGACGATCCGGGCAGCGGCCTCGGCCATCTCCCCGGCGAGCGTGCTAACGGGCGAGTCCACGAGCCTCGGCAGCACCGACTCGATGGTCGACGCCGCGGTGAGCATCGAGGTTGATGGCGCGATCGACTTCAGCGTCTGGTCGAGGCTGGGCATGAGGTCTGACAGCGATGGAGACCACGCCAGAGACTTCAGCGCCTGGCTGGCGCCGTAGTCGATCTTCGGGCTGGCCGGGTAGCGCCGCTTGACCGCGCGCTCACGCGGTGCGGGCTGCGCAGGCGTCTCATCGGTCGGTTCGTTGTCAGTCATGGCATCTCCCGAAGTAGCAAGGGCTTCTACTCACCAGCCGCGAGATCCCGCCCGACCGACAACAAACTTTCGGCGGCGTCTATGGCCTACTCACGGCTCCATGATCACCCCTCCTGCTGACACTTCGGGCTCCCCGGCGAGAGGGTGCGCGCGGCGAGGAACGGGACGCGCGCCGGTCGGTCGACAGCCCAGTCCACCCAGGTCACAGGCTCGTTAGAGACACCCCCAAGGGCCAACGCGAACCTAGGGGTGCCTCCATGGCGACCACGGTGGCGACCACCCACGACCTCCAGCCTGGCCTGCTGGCAAACACCCGGCCGACCCCGGCCGATCTCGACGGCATCACCGCACACTTGACCCCCAGCGTCGCGGCCGACTACCGCGCCAAGGTGCAGGCTGCGCTCGCCGGAGACGACACCGCCAAGCAGGCGTCCAGGTGTCCACCCTCTACGGCGTCGAGGGACAGGGCTACCGGATGGCCACCAGCGGTCAGGTCGTCACCGACCAGCAGGTCAGCAACGCGACCGTCACCGTGGACCGCTCCACCGGCACCGAGCGGCTCCGGGTCAGCCTGGAGCACAGCGGCACCCTGCACGGCACACAGAACGGCGCTCCGGCGACCGCCCGTTCGAGCCAGACCGTGACCTACCTGCTCAGCCCGTCGGACAGCAGCCCGAACGGCTGGGCTGTCGACGGGTGGACCGGCACCTACCGCGTCCTGGACCTAGTAGCGGCCCACTGACGCGGCAGGACCGGGTTCCGGTCACCAGAGGTCGGGCCAGCGCTCCTGAACCTCGTGGAACGCCCTCGCGAGCCAGTACATGCTGCGGGTGAGGTCAGGCAACCACGACAGCGGCCGATTGGCTCGCTTCGGGGCTCGGGGGCGACGGTGCTTGGCCATGCGGGCTCCCATCAGAGATGAGATCGCCCGGCCCACAGCCAGCAGTCGATCGAGGCCAGTCTCTCGGGGAGGGTCGCGCTCGCGCTAGTAGGCGCGCCGGATCCCCCAGCCGGGTCAAGTACCGGCCGAGACCGGCCGATAGACGCTGCGAGCGTTGCACTTATTGCGTTGGCTGCGGATACTGCTGTCAGGTGTGTCGGGGGTGTCAGGGGTGTCGGGGGTGTTCCGCCGAGCCCAGGACGCAGCACACGGCTGCGACTCCGCCGACACTCCAGGAAGAGGAAGAGGAACCATGACGGCGCTGCTCGACCCACCCATCCAGCCCGACGCGACCGATGTGACGACCGCGGCCGATGCCGTGAAGGGCGTCAAGAACTACCTCCGGACCCACAAGCGCAAGGACGCTGTGCGCCTGGTCGTCGAGGACGAGCACCGAGACACCCTCGTCGTCCCCCGCGCGGCGGTCGAACTCCTCGCCCGAATCCTCGCGCACATGGCCGCTGGCGAAGGCGTCTCAGTCGTCCCATCGCACGCCGAACTCACCACCCAGCAGGCCGCCGACATGCTCAACGTGAGCCGCCCCTACCTGATCGGCCTGCTCGACCGCGGAGAGATCGAGTACCGCAAGGTGGGCAGCCACCGCCGGATCAAGGCGGAGTCTCTGCTGCGGTACATGCGCGAGGACGACCGCAAGCGGCGCGCCGCCGCCGACGAACTGACCGCACTCAGCGAGGAGATGGACCTCCTCTGACGTGGCCACCTTCACCGTCGTTTACGACGCGAATGTGCTCTACCCCAGCCTCCTGCGCGACCTGCTGATCCGGGTCGCGCAGGCAGGGCTGGTCCGCGCCCGCTGGACCGACCAGATCCTCGATGAGGTCTTTCGCAACCTGACCAAGAACCGAACCGACCTGGACCCCGAGCGCCTCGCACGCACCCGCACGCTGATGAACGACGCCATCCGGGATGTCCTGGTCACCGGCTATGAGCCGCTCATTGAGACCCTCGACCTCCCCGACCCCGACGATCGGCACGTCCTGGCCGCCGCGATCAAGGTCGGCGCCCAGACCATCGTCACCAACAACCTGAAGGACTTCCCGGCCGAGCACCTCACCCCGTGGGACATCGAGGCCATCTCCGCCGACGAGTTCCTACTCTCGATGGTCGACCTAAACTCCAAGATCGTCTTCGGCGAGGTTCAGCGGATCGCCGACAGCAAGAAGCGCCCCCCGATGAGCGTCGACGAGGTGCTCACCGCGCTGAGCGACCAGGGCCTCGTCGAGACGGTGGCCGCCCTCCGATCCTGACCTCACGCCGGTGGCCGGATTCCGTCGGAGGGGCGCCCTAGCCTGCGGGAGCGTGGCAATCACGTCGCGAGGCGCGACACAGGAACCCGCCCCCAGCCCGGTGCCCGGGCCACAGTTGACGGTGCGTCAGGATGAGCCCATGCCCCTGCCCTCCGCCTCTATCGATACGGCGGAGTTGCGGAAGGCCCGCGGCGCCTTCTTCACCCCGGAGCCGCTGGCCCGGTACATCACCGACTGGGCCGTCCGGTCCACCACCGACCGCGTGCTGGAGCCCTCCTGCGGCGAAGCCGCGTTCCTGCTCGCCGCCGTCGACCGGCTCGCCGCCCTCCACAACCCAGGCGACCCGGATCCGACGCTCGGGTCGCTGGACGGGGTCGAACTGCATGAGGCATCCGCCCAGGCCGCCCGGAACATCCTCCGGAGGGCAGGCGTCGAGCCGAACATCACCACCGGGGATTTCTTCACTGTCACCCCGACCGGCACCTACGACGCCGTGATCGGCAATCCGCCCTACGTCCGCTACCAGGACTTCTCCGGGGAGTCCCGCGCCCGCTCACGCGAGGCAGCGCTGCGTGCGGGCGTCGCCCTGACCGGCCTGGCCTCCTCCTGGGCGGCGTTCACTGTCCACTCGGCGCTGTTCCTCAAGCCCGGCGGACGCATCGGCCTAGTCATCCCGGCCGAACTGCTCACCGTCAACTACGCCAGCGTGGTGCGGCGCTTCCTGATGGAGCGCTTCAGCACCGTCCGGCTCGTCATGTTCACCGAGCGGGTCTTCCCAGGTGTGCTGGAAGAGGTTGTCCTCCTCCTCGCCGACGGCTACGACCCGAACGGCAAGCACGGCACCGACCACTGCGAACTGTTCCAAGTCCAGAACGCCGCGGCGCTCAGCGAGACCGCCGTCGCCCGCCTCTGGAAGCCGGACCCCCGCGATGGCAAGTGGACCCCTAGCCTCCTGTCAACCGAGGCTCTGGCCGCCTACACGCGCCTGACCACCAGCCAGGACTTCACTGTCCTGGAGACCTGGGGCGACACCACCCTGGGCATGGTCACCGGCAACAACCGATACTTCGCTCTCTCCCCGCAGCGGGTGGCCGAACTCGGGCTCCACCGATCCGACCTCATCCCGCTGTCCCCGCCCGGCAGCCGCCACCTGCGCGGCCTCTCCTTCACCGAGAGTGCCCGCACCGAGTTAGGCAAGGCCGGATCTGCGACATGGCTGCTCCGACCCGCGGGTGAGCCGTCACCGGCGGCCTGGGAGTACATCCAGGCCGGAGAGCGGACCAACGTGCACACCGCGTACAAGTGCCGCGTGCGCAAGCCCTGGTGGCGGGTGCCCCTCGTTCCTCCGTCCGATCTGCTGCTCACCTACATGAACGCCGACACCCCGCGGCTGACCACCAACCGCGCCAAGGCGCACCACCTGAACTCGGTGCACGGCGTCTACCTGCGACCGGAACACCGGCAACTCGGCATGGACGTGCTTCCGCTGGCCTCGCTGAACTCACTCACGCTCGTCGGCGCTGAGACCGTTGGTCGCGCCTACGGCGGCGGCATGCTGAAGTTGGAACCCAAGGAGGCTGACCGCCTCCCGGTCCCCTCCCCAGCGCTCCTGGCTAGCGCCCAAGACCGGCTTGCCGCGCTCCGTCCGCAAATGGCGACCCACCTGCGCAACGGCCGCCTCGTCGACGCCGCCCATCTCGTCGATGACATGCTCCTGGTTGGCGAACTCGGCATGAGCCGCGCCGACGTGCGTGCTCTCCGGGACGCCCACGCGGAACTGACCGCGCGCCGCGTCGCCCGCGGACAAGGGAACGGTGCCCGTGGCAAGGATTGACGACCTCCTGACGCAGGCAATCAAGTCGATCGGCCCCAAGCCCGCTGACGACGCCCCCCAGGGCGAGAAGAACCCCTGGGTCGGCAGGCTGTCCAACGTCATCGCGCTAGCGCTGGCCGAGGAACTGCGCCTACGCGGCATGACCGAGGCCCGCCCGGCAGGACCCGGCGATCTCGGGCTTTCCGGTGCTGAGCGGCGCCTCTCCGGTGGCATCGGGGCGAAGCGCGTCGATGTCTCCTGGGCCACCGAGGAGTCCGGTCTGATCCTGGCCTGCTCGGTTAAGACGATCATGTTCCGGGACAAGGTGTCCCAGGCGTTCCAGAAGAACCTGATTAACCGCCGCGGCGACCTACTGATCGAGGCCGTCACGCTGCACCGCCGCTTCCCTTTCGCGGTCCTGACCGGCTTCCTCTTCATGGACGCCCAAGCCGCTCATGACGACACCCCGCGCCGGAAGAGCACGTTCCAGAACGCCTTCCCCAGGCTGCGCCTCTTCACTGGACGGCCCGACCCAACGGGGCGGGAAGAGCAGTTCGAGCGGCTCTTCCTGCTACTGGTCGACGCGAACCCGTTCCAGCCCACCGTGACCTGCTACGAGGTCAGCGATCCCGAGACCCCCGTCGACCTCGAAACAGTCTTCGACGAGATCACCGAGTTGGTCGCGGAGCGCAACTTCGACATCTACGAGTACGACCCCGACTCAGGCTCGATCCGCGGCGTCTAGGACGGTCACTTCGGCCGCTCCCTCTTGACGGGGTTGTCACGCCACTCGCGGTACGGCCCCTCCTTCGTGATCGGCCAGAACTGCTCGCCGCAGTCGCAGAAGTAGACAGTCCCGCTGTCGCCGGACCAGATCAACTTCTCGCGCCACCACGACCGGTGCCCGGTGCCCGGTGCGCCAGAGGTGCCACACGAGTTGGATCACGAGCACTCCTCCTCGTGGCTGAGCCGCTCGGGCTTGCCGTCTACGGTCACGGCACGACCGCAGGACGACTAACCCTAGCCAGCGCGGACGACCGCGACGGCGGCCCCAGACTGCCGCCGATGGACCCCGTGCTTGTCCAGCACCCGCCGAACTGCGGTCTGCGACCGATCCACCAACTCGGCGACCTCCCGCAGTGACCGCCCAGCGGCGTACTGCTCGATCACGAACCGCTCCAGTCGCGCCTGCACGTCACCGGCCGCGGCGTTCCCTGACCGGGCCGTCCCGGCGAACTCGGGCAGCGGTCGCAGCCCCGGGCGCGGTGGATACGGCATGCAGTCGTCGTCCGCGCCAGCAGCCTGCTGTCACGAGCCATTCGCCCGTCCTGGTGACGCGCGCCCCTCAGCCCGGCGGCTCACGTCTTGCAATCAGGGCCAGCATCGCTAGTCTTCACCAATCTCTCGGGGGTCTCCTTCGAGAGATCAGCGCGATCGCCCTTCCAGGCGACCGTGTTGCCGTCACCCCCGGGCGCCGTGTCGACGCCTAGGGTTCTCGGGCTTGCTCCGCAAGCACCGACGAATGCCCCCTGGTCTGCTAGCCAGGGGGCATTTCGCGATCTAGAGCCTGAAATGGCCGTTTGACGGAGGGTCATCACCCCGTCACAGAAGCCCTTTTGTGTGGTCAGGAAGTGGTCCTGACGCAACCTTGCCGACCCCTGTGTCGCGTGCCACGATGCTCGGACCTCACGACAACCGCGCGTACTTCTGCTCGGCCTTCTAGCAGGGGCCAAGTGACCCGCCCAGGGAGTGCACCGGCCGCCGGGAGGTGACGGCAACACAGGTCCGCCTGGGCATGGTCCGCGCATGTGGATGCACCCAGGTTGGCCTGCCCTACCCGACGCGACTTGCTGAGGGTAGGTCAGCACCCAACCTCAGGGATGGTCATGCACATCTACACGCTCCCGCCCGGCTATCGCCGCGCTTCTTTGATCGGCGTACTGCTGATCTTGATGCTGGTGTTTGGCTTCGCAATCGCGAAGCCGGGCATCGCGAAGGCCGACACGACGGCCGACTGCGGTTACAGCGACCAGTACATCGACAAGATCGAGACCGTCTACCACGACGACGGCTCGTTCAAGATCAAGGTCACGCCCACCAACCTGCTCCGGCGGATCGGCTGGATCGACTTCACCAGCGGCGACAACTCGACCACCATCTCGATGTGGCACGCGGTGCAATCCTGCGTCCCCGGCCTCTACTACTCGCTCGCCGACTCGATCTGGCAGCAGTTGCAGTGCCACGTGTGGGGATCGGGGTCGCCGAACAAGACGCTCAGCGACTGGGCCACGGGTCCGACGTTCGACCTGGAGTCCACGGCCCTGCCGCTGATCTATCCGGGATTCCGGTCCTACGGGGCGACCCACTGCCTCAACGAGGACGCCGTTAACACCGGCGACAACGCCCGCTACGGCGGGCCGCCGCTCCCGGATCCGGTGTTCGGCAACTACGCCTGACACCACGACTCGCTCCACAGCAGGGGCCGCACCCGGCGAGGGTGCGGCCCCTGCTGCATGTGGACCAGCGGCCGAGCCTGCGGCCGATGGACCGATTGATCCGGATCCGCTTGCTCCTCTGCTGGACCGACGAGCAGGCCCGCTTCGCGGCATCTACAGCCACCTGCTCGGCCTCCTGAGCGCGTGATGGCCCGTTCTGCTGCTGCCAGGCTTCGGCCGCTACCGCTCGTCGTAGGCCACCCGGATGCCCGCGGGGCGGTCCAAGATTCCGGCCTGCTCCCGGTCCTCGGGCCGCTCACCGATCGCAGCGACCAGTTCCACTGAAGGGCCCTGCTGCACCCAGCCAGCAGGAAGCCGCGGGGACCCAACTCGCGGTCTTCGCGGTCGTCCTCCACCGGCTGTTCCACTTCCAATCGCAGGAGATGACCCGAGCCGCGGACGATCTCCTGGCGCTACCCGGATTGACGCCAGCAGAGCGACCCCGAGCGCAGGCCTGGGTCGAATGACATGGCCAGGAGATCCGGCACCTCTGTTTCCGTGACAACTACACACGCACCCCAGAACCCCCGCCCGCTTCCGTTCCTCGGCGTCCTACTCGACCCGGCACTCACTCCCGCGGTACCGCTCACGGATCCGCAGGTCCGCCAGGCGCTTCACCTCTCCACCGCGGACCTCGGTCGGCTCGGAACCGATGTGCACGCGTGGCGGGCGCACTACCGCACCGCCTTCAAGGCGCTCGGGGTTCCGGTCGACTGGCTGACCTTCTGGACCGCGGACAGCCCCAGTCAAGAGGTCCGGGCGCTACGGCGCTTGCACCGCCTCCTGAGCCTCCTGGCGGCCGAGGCCGTCGGTCAGACCCTCACGGTCGCTGAGGCGGTGTCCCGGCTCGCCCGGGCACGTATCGAAGAGCACAGCGAGACCGCGCTCTTCCGGCCGACGGTCCGTCAGGACCGAGACGGCAACTGACCCTCATCAACGAGCAGACCCCGCCTCCCGGACATCGGGAGGCGGGGTCTCGACCGTCCAGCCACGAGGTCAGCCGGTGGTGAGCGCCGCAACTGCGGTCTCGGCCTGACCGGTCGTCAGCAGGTACTCCACCAGCCGATCCTTGGGGAGCCGCCGCAGCATCGTCGCGGCCGAGGTATCCGACTGCGGGCGAGACGACTGCCGAGCGGTGGTCCGGGTCGGCCAAGTAGCCCACTGCGGCTCCGGAGCCTCCATCAGCAGCACCAGGTCCTCGGCGCCAACCTCCTGCGCGGCAGCCCAGACCTTCTTCAGGATGCTGTCGCTCGGGCTGACATACAGCACACCCCGCATCTTGGCTGTGTCCTCGCCAGTGCCAGCGCCCGCCCGTCGGGTCCGCTCGATCGTGGCCTTGTAGGCCCGAAGGATCTCCACGTAAGAGTCGGGGTTCTTGCTGCTGGCCTTGTTCGTCTGCTCGAACTCGACCGCCAGCGCGCCAACCGGCCAGCCCTGCGAAGGCCACGGCGTGAAGTAGCGAACGTCGGCCGGGAGCAACAGCAGATCGGGGAACCGTGTCCGCGCCCCCGGATAGGCGCTGTACCCGTACACCGGCTCAGCGGCGAGGTCCTTGGCCTCCTGCTCGGTCATCCCGGTCAGGTGCTTGTACGGCGACTCCTGCTTGCGGCCCTTGTACTGGTCTCGGGTGCTCGCCGCGGCCTGGTGGTCGATGGCGAGGATCTCGCGCTCCATGACCAGCCGCACCGGCTGGGGGAAGTCCTCGGGCAGCCAGAGGTTCCCTTGCTCCCAGTCGATCGCTAGGTCCACCAGGCTCAGCGAGTGGGCAAGGGTCGCCGGGCTGGGGGCGCTGATCCACTTCGTGATGATCGCCGGGTCGGCATCGACCGCGACCGCGTGCCCCTTCCGCGTGCACTGCCAGATCGGCAGCCGCGTCTCCAGCGGGAGCGCCTGCGTGCGCTCCAGCCAGCCCAGTCGCTGGAGGCGCACCAACAGCCGGGACAGCGCCTGCGGGCTCGGGGTCTCCCCCTCCTTCCAGGGCACCCGACGCATCAACTGCGGGGAGGTAGCGAACCGCGCCCGTGCCAGCCAGCACAGGATCTCGAAGTCACGGGCCTGGGGGACCACCCCAGGAGCGGTGCTTCCCTTCCGTCGCGGTCGAGCACTCCGCGGGATAGCCAGGCGCTCCCTTCCCTCCCCGTCGAGCAGTTGGTGGCTGCGAGGGATGGAAGGAGCCGGGCGCGACGTGGCCTCGTCTACCTCCTCCCCTCCCGCGGCGGGTTCTGGCTGCGGGAGGGGAGGCGCGGGGTACCAGTCGAAGTCGTCGGGGATGGCGAACGGGGACTCTGCGGGGTTGATGGTCATCAGGGGGCTCCCTGGGTCGTCAGGTGGCTTGGTTCCCTGATGGCTTCGACGTGCTGACCAGCGACTCTGAACCTCATGACGGCCCTTGTTTGACCGTTGATCTGTCCTTGGTGCTCGACAACGGGCACCGCACCCCAAGGACTCTGATCGTTATGCAGGTCAGTGCATGAATCCGTACATATGGGCATGAGGCCCTCCAAGCGGCACCTACCCGGGACGTAGGGCGGGTGGGCGCTGCGCTGGCTGTCTGGTCGTGCGGTCCCCACAAGGAGCGCTCATCTCCGGCGGTCGCCTGACGGTGGCTGGGGCGGCCAGAGCGCCCTCCCTGGCGGTCCTGTCTCGCTTCGCTCGCCTCGGCTGCCCGGGGAAGGTGGCGCGGCCTTGTTGTGTCCCCTGCGTGAGAGGGACCGGTTTCCCGGTCAGCCGGGACACCCCGCCGGGGAGGGGCCGCCGCGCGCGGGCTCGTCCCTCCCCGATTCGCTCGGGGTGTGCGGGGTCCCCGGTGCGTCCCGCTCCCCGCCCTCTTCGAGTAGCGGCGAGGAGGGAAGGGCTCGCCCTTCCCCCGGTGCTCCCTTCCCCAGTCTGCGCGGTGAATGGCTGCGGGGAGGAAGGGCCGGGACGCCGATCCCCCGGGGTACCCCTGTGCACTCGTGACCCAGGTCGGCCACGAGGTGGCTGCTCGCCGACGGCCGCGGCGGTGCACTGCACCCCTGCGCTGCGCTGCGGGGCTCTTGTCCCTCGCTGCGCTCGGGGCTCTGACGGACGCAACCCGCTGCGCGGATCGCGCCTGTTCTCTGCTTATCCCCGCCCGGGCGCGAAGCGCCAAAAAGCCGCACCCGACGTGCGCGACGCTCGTTGCGTTGCGCGGCCAGCCGGACCGCACTTGGTACCGACCCACTCCGGTCCCTGGCACCGGGGCAGCCTCCGTAGCCGGTCCTCTGTCTACAGATGTGGACACCAGCCGAGGCCCCACCTGTCCGGATGAAGGGCAAGCAGCCCAGTGGATGCGCAGCAGCCGTTGCCGGTCGGTGTGCACCCACAGCGAGACGGTTTGCCGCAATGCCGCACTCCCGCACAGCCGCACTTCAGCGGGGCCGAGGCCCGAAGGGGGCGCTCCGGGCCCCTGCCGCAGACAGGAGGGCTCCGGGCAGCCGTAGGTGCCCGGACAGAGCCGTAGGCCCGCCTCCCGCCCCCAGGGTGGCGAGTCCACCCGGGCCGCCGACGGCGCCCGCTCTGCGGGCGGCGGGGCGGTGGCGCCACCACGAGCGCCCAGGCGCGGCAGCGCCGACGGCGACCCCCGAAGCGCAGCGGAGGGGTCGGTCGCCCGAGCGACCGTGGGAGCCGAGGACCTCCTCGGAAGCGGGCACAGGCGGCTTGGGGAGGGCAGTCCAGCGTGTCGGCTTGCGCTCACGAGTGCCAGCAGAACGAACACAGTCTGTGTTCAGAAAGCGAGGGCCCGGGTCGACACCTCCCTCGACGACATCGAGCAGCGCATGAAGAGGACGAACCCATGCCGAAGACCCGCAAGCGGGCAGAGCCCCAGTCCCCGCCGATCCTCACGTTCGCCAACGAGGAGCAGACCAAGGCTGCCGACGAAATCGTCCGGCTCCTGGGCGAGGTCATAAAGACTTCGCACCACGCGATGCCGGGCGCCCACGCCAAGATGGCGCAGTTCGTCTCCAGCCTCATTAACCCGCACGACAGCACGCTGACCTTCAAGGACCACACCGGCCGGACCCGCTCGGTGACCACATTCTCCAGCAAGGTGGCCGCGGAGCGTCTGGCCGCCTTCACCGACCTGCGGGCTGAGGGCCTCATCCACGAGGAGATCGGCGATCTTGTGGGCCTGTCTAGGTCCGGGGTCGTGGCCTTCTGGGAGCGAGTCGCGGGGCGACGTGCTCGACAGAAGCGGATCACGCTGAAGGACGCCGCCCGCCTGGAGGCGGCTAAGGCCGCCGACCGTGCCGTAGCGCCGTCCGTACCGGAATCGGCGGCCGAGGAGCCCGGCACACCCGCGTGAGGATTTCCGGGCTCTCCAGAAACCCGGATTGCAGTTCTCCACAGCACACGCCTCAGGGGGTTTCCGGAACTTCCGGAAATCCCTGGCCGCGCGGCCACGCTCGCTTCCGGACCAGGCCGACGTTTCCGCTTCGAGTTCCCGGCGCTCCGCGAGAGGCGTAGCCGGGACCGACGAAAGCCGCGGTCCCGGAGGTCAGCCCGGTCGACCGGAAGCACTCTTGGTCGGCTCGATGGTCATCGACGAAGTTCCTGGCACGTTCGGGTCTGGCGGATGGGCCAGTCTGCCCGAGGCGGCTAACCGTCCAACGGCTCGCGAGCAGAACCGTCCAAACGAGCGGCAGACTGCGCGGGCCGCCCGTCGACTCGGCCAGAATCGCGCCTGCTAAGGGCATCAGTTCGGGTCTGCGCGAGTCGACGTATTACGTGTGACTACTGAACTCGGCTTCCGCCGCCGCCCTGCCCACGCTGTCGCGATTCGCTCGCGCACGTTCCTGTTCCGCTGCACCCCCAGTGAGGCCGCGCTCATCGAGCGAGCCGCCTCCGACCTCGGGGGCAGCCTTTCCGACCTGATCCGCGACGCCGCGCTCTCGCGCGCCCGTGAACAGGTCCCCACGGCCTGAACGCCAGCGGCCGGACCGGTCCACGCCAAGAAATCCGATCCGGCCGCTCACCCCAACCCTCACTAGAGAAGAGGCGCACAAAATGTTTCCACCCACCTCAGCCATCGGCAGTGAGGCGATCGCCATTGAGGAAGCGGCTACCGCACGGGCCGCAATCCTGACCTCTCGCCGGGCAGGACACCGCGTGCTCTGGATCCCCAAGGTGCTCGCCACCGGCCGAGGACCCGCGGGGGACTCCCCGCGGCTGACCGGACACCAGATTCTCGTCTATCTGCATCGACTCGACCGGGCCGACAACGCGACCGGCCGGGTGACCGCCGAGACGACAACGACCGACGAGGCGCGGACGGGACTCAAGGCGAGGACCCTTCGCGTGGCTGATGATCGGCTGGTCGAGACAGGGCTGCTGACCGTAGTTCGAGAAAGGACCAACGGGCGCCCTGCCATCTATACAGTGCTTCGCGGCACCGGGGCTTCGCGGATCGACCTGCCCGTCGCGGTCGTCTGGCCCACCGACGCGCCCGACTGTTCGCCGCGGTGGGGACACGCCGACGCCGGGAAGGCCCTACGAGCGCTGCTGGCGCTGCTGGCCCGGATGGACCACGAGACCGGGCGGCTGGTCGGCCCCAACGGAACGCCCTGGTTGGCTGAGCAGATTCACAATCCCGCTGGTCTATCCAAAAGCGACTTCTGGGCTGGCATGTCCGCTCTCGGCGTTCCAGGAACCCCGGCCGGAGTCCTCCGAGGGGAGGCGCCCGTGCGGAGCATCGGCTGGCTGACCGTGGCTCCGCAGACGAAGAGGCGGCGGATCGGCGAGCAGTGGGTCCAGCAGCCGTCCCTCGTCACGATCAACTGGTCTCGGCTGCCGGTCCAGCAGCAGGTGCGCGCCTCGCTGCGCGTCGTCCCCGTCCCCGACTGGGAAACCGCCGGAATCGCGGACACGGAAGCGGGCACAGCCCAAATCGCGGACACGGGAACCGACCAAATCGCGGACACGGACAACAGCCCAAATCGCGGACACGGAGAAGCGCTCAAATCGCGGACACAGTTCTCAACTACGTCCCAAATGCTTCCTGACTCACATGCTCCCTCCCTCCCCGCGCAGGGGCAGCCGACGACAGGCACCACCCAGCCCCCTACGACGACGGCGGGAGGGAGGGAACATCGTCTCGAAGAGATTCATGATCCAAGCGCTTGGGCGGTCACCGCGGGTCAAGAAGAGATCGATCAGCGGCTGAGGGCGGAGATCAGCACGGCCGGAGGTCGTGACGCCCTCGCAGACGCGTGGTGGGCCGCCTGCGTGCTAGCGAATCTGCGCTTCGCTTCAACGGGCTACGCCTGGCGCATCCCCCGCGACGACGCCGCCCGCCTGGGGCGCCAACTACTCAAGCACCGCCCGGGCTGGAGCGCTCTCGACCTCGCCGCGGCCCTGAGCGCCGACCCGACCCTAGGCATCGACAACTGGACCGCCGTGCTCGTGCACCGCATCGGGAACCTTCCTGAGACTCCGACGGGCCGCGACACCATGCCGCAGGACGTACCGTGGCTCGCCGCGTCCCCCGCCGCCGATCCGCGCGACGGCGCCCCGCAGTGGATCTGCGACTGCTACGCCGCACGGGAGGCCATGAGCGCAGAGGAGTGGCACTTCAACCCCTTTGCGGCGAGCCATCCGGAGGATCGGGACGACCGGTCAGGCTGGTCCCGGCCGCACCCCAGCCTCCAGTACAACAACCTGTCCTGGGACGAGGACCTCGCCTACCGCATCCGCGAGCACCTCGCCGCTCATCCCGAGGACCAGGCCGACTACGAAGCCTGGCGCGCCCGCCGGACGCCGAAGGCTCCGCCAACTAGCGGGCGTCGCGGCCCCGTCCGTGCGGTCGACGTGCGGGTCCGCCAAGAAGACCTCACGGAGGAGTTTTGACCGCGGCCGGAGGCACCACCGGCATGGCCCGTCGGACACTAGGGCGCGTCCCAGCCCTCATGGCTGCCCGGTCCGATCCATCCCGCTGACGCACCTCCACACGCCCCAGCAGCCTCAGACAGCGAAGGGACGCATACCGCTTTGTGGGGCGCCTCCCGCGCAAAGGGAACGGTCAGACGTGGGCGCGCTCCTCCATGTCATCCAGGACCAGGACCTCCGTTGGCTCGGTGAGGTCCTGGAAAGCCGGAACCATGACGGCCGCGTGCGGGCTGGAGTCCAGTTGGGCGGTGAGGAGTTCCAGGTGTTGGTCGCCGAGACTGATCTCACCCACGAACCTGTGGAGGTCCTCGACGCCGAGGTCACCGCGAGGATCCAGGAGCCGGTGCTGGTAGCCGCACGCGCACCCGAGAGCCACCGCGTCGAAGTGGTCTTGCCAGCACGCAACCTCGGTCCAGATCGCGCCCCCACGGGAGCGGCGAAGCGGGATCAGCACCATGAAATGGCTCATCGCTGCACCTTCGTGGGTTCGGGGAGTTGGGTCGGGTCGTACGACCACGGGGTCACGACGACAAGGTGCATGCTCGCCGCGGTGTACCACTGCTCGATGATCAGGAACGCGTCTCGATAGATCGGCTCGCTCAGGTCGTAGGTGAGCCGGAAGTCCGCTTCGATCTGCTCCCACTGCGTCCAGCAGGTCTCGCAAGCGCTTCCGGGCTTGCACGGGAGATGGCCGCCGGGCTTCCGCTGGGTCACGCCGACCCAGGCGTAGGCGTGGATGCGGGCCAGGGTGTCTTGGTCCAAGGGTGCGGTGTCCCCCACAGAACTGCGTCGCTTCCGGCGCCCGCGAATGGCGCCTGTTGATCATGTTCGGTGACTGGTCTGACAGTCCGGGGACCCGTGTTCCTGAGGCACCGTGTCTGCGGGGCTCCGCGACCGGGGTTCGGTCAGCAGCCAAGGCATGGCCTTTATCGGCCCTGCCGCGACCTCGTTGCCTTCTCGGACATCCGTGGCCGCCTGCACCAACCGAAGAGGCGCCTGCACCAACCGGAGGGCACCACGCACCAACCGGAAAGCATCTGCCGCGTGCCAGCCGCGCATCCTGGCGTCAGTCTCCGAGGAGGCTGCCACTAACTGAGAGTAGCGACATAAGGGCGACCTTGTGGCTATCGGCGCCTGTGAAAGCCGGTCATCCCCGCGCAGCGCTAACTCTGCGCATCTGCTGTCACTCCATCGGATGCATTCTCGGCGAGTACCACAGATCCCCTAGCGAGTCGACCAAATCGGGTGCGCGTCGGCCGATTACAGGGCGGCACTGCCCGGAGGAGCCGGGCAGGCCGACCGCTAGGAGAGCAAGGACATGCACGGGACGAACCACGTGGAGCCGGGGGACCTCGGCGACGGCCGCCGCCTGATCGATGTCGCCGAGGCTGCGCTGCGCCTCGGTGTGTGCGAGCGCCACCTACGGAGCGAGATCGCCTTGGGCCGCATGCCGCACCGGCGCCTCGGAGGCCAGGACGGCGCCCGGGGACGCGTCAAGATCCTCTACCCCGACGACCTCGACGCCTACCTCCAGGCCAGCCTCAGCGGTCCGGAAGCCGCCTAATCCGACTATCAACCCACGAGCATTCTGGACGGTAGCGTTCCCCATGACCCGGCCGAAGAAGACGCCCGCCACCCCGCAGCGCAAGAAGCGCACGGGCAGTATCACTCAACTGCCCTCGGGCAAGTGGCGGCCACGCCTGACGGTGAAGGGCCAGCAAGTGGCCTTCCGTCCATCCCTGTACGAGACGGACGTCGAAGCACTCGACGCGATCGACCGCTACCTCGCCGAGACCGACGAATCTCGGGACAAGCGCGCTCAGGGCGAGCGGTTGCTCGGCGCGGAGGTCACTCGGTACATCGCCGAGCGGGTCCGCTACGACGACCTGTCCGAGACAAGCGAATCGGATCTCCGCGACCTCGCCAAGAACGTGATCTGCGCTCCAGAGGTCGGCATCGGCCACCTCCGCCTTGTTGATCTAGCAGCGGACCGACGGTTGGCCAAGACATGGATGAGCAAACTTAAGGAAGTGCCCGAGCGCCCCTCTTCAGGTCGGGAAGGCATGCCGAGGCAGGGGGCGAGCCGTCGCCTTAAGGCTCTCCGGCTGGCAAAGGCCGCCACCCGGGAGGCGCTCGAAGAGAAGTGGATCGACAAGGACCCATTCAAGGATGTCCGCGCCGTGAAGAAGGGGAGGACCGCATCAAGCGTGAGGAAGGCGAAGTTCTTCTTTACCCCTCCTGAGATCGTCGCATTGTGCGTCGCCGCACCTAGCGAGATGGACCGGCTCATGCTGGAGGTGCACCTTTGGGCGGGCCTTCGGCCCGGGGAAGTTCGGGCGATGGACGGAATCACGGTCCTGACCGACGAACCGAAACTGAGGGTGGAGTACACCCTCAACGAGAAGGGCGCGGGTGGCGCGAAGCAGGGGCCGGTGAAGAACCGAAAGAGCCGCTTTGTGACGATCCCCAAGCCTCTGTGGCGCCGCCTCCTCGCCTGGTCAGAAGCCCAGGGACGCCTCCCCGGCCAGCCCCTCTTTCCGTCCGCCACCGGCGGCTGGTGGCTCTACGGGGTCTGGTCCCGGTACTCCTGGCAGCCCACCCTGGCGGCTGCCGCCAGGGTGTGGCCCACCCTCAACGGCGATCCGGCGACGCACGTCAAGGGGCGTCAAGTCCGGCCGACGCCGTACGCGACCCGCGCAACATACGTCAGCATGCTTCAGGCGGCCGGTGTCCCTCAGCGCCTGGTCCAAGCACAGGTCGGACACGAGAGCGGCAGCATGGTGACCGACATCTACTCCATGGCGGAGGAAGACGGCGTCGTCGAATGGCGCGAGGCGCGCAAGGTGCGCGCCAAAGGGTGGGGCCTTCAGAAGACGCTTACCGCCCTGTACAACGCCGTCTGGGAAAACTACGGCCCGGAGTGCGGTCGAGACGGCTTGGCGGGCACTGCTGTCCGGACGGGCATCGCGGACAGGGGTCCCGGCGCGGAGGACCGTGAGGACGAAGCCGCCTGACCGAACGCATCGATGCGGACGCGCGTCGGCCATCCCCGCTGTCCGCGGGACGGCGTTCCCGTGGCCGCTGCCTCGGGAGGCGCAGCGGGCCGGGTCGCTACTGGCGCGCGTCGAGCCGTCGATGTATGAGCGACAGCGTGCCCAGCACATCCAAGGCATCCTGCTCGGTCAACTGCCAGTGAATACGTGGTTCATGAGCCACGGGGTTTCGGAAGGCGCTGAACAAGCCCTTCGCGAGGTTGGCCACGCCCAGTTGTTCGTCCCGCTCTGTCCGGGTCTTCCCGTCGTTGATCCTGAGCGGTGCCTGAGCACCCGCCATTGTCTGCTCGATCAGGTTGTAGCCGTCAGCGTCCACCCCGGTCAGGCCGCGAATCCGGGCTCCGAGGCCCTTGATCGCTTCGAAGACGGCTTCGTAGTAGTCGGTGCGTAGCAGTTCCGGACGGCAGTAGGCGACGACCTCGTTGTGAGCGCCTCGCTGCTCCAGCACCCGCCGTAGCCGCGTGGTCCGGTCAAGGGCCTCGGAGTCTGTAGTCGCAAGCGGCGCTCTGCCGACCCGGCCATCCTCGCGAACCTTCAACCCCACGAGGGAGAGGGCCTGGTTCAGTTCGTCGCGGGCTGCATCGGCTTCGCGCTTGCGGCTGAGTGTCCGGCTCGGGGCCATGGCGACGGTGATCAACCGGACGAGTGCGTTGCCGTTCCGGGTCTTCGCCTGGTTGCTGCCGACCGCGTGCGCAAGGCGTCGCCACTTCGTGATCCCCAGTCCGGGATCGTCACGCAGGGGGACCTCGGCCATCAGCGTGGTGAGTTCGGTGCCCGTATACAGACCGCCGACGGCCTGGCAGACGGCCTCGATGGTTCCTGCCGGGTGTAGCGGGATGTGCGTGCTCACCGTCAACAGACCTTAGTCGTCTCACTTGATGCCGCTGTTGCCTCCGTAACCGCATCCCGTGGGGCAGATCGGCGCGTTCCATGCGTCGCGCGAGCCCGCTACACCGGTGTCCGGGTGAGACGGGCTTGCAGGTCAGACGAAGGCGCCGAGTTGACTTGAAGCAAGCAGTCCCGGCCCGAGGGGACCTGACGGGTTCTCACTAACGGGTGGAAGCGCCCGCAGCGCGCGGCGAACCTCTGCGGACATGCGGTCGAGTTGCCAACGGATGTCCGCTTCGACGGCCTCCGGCCGGTCCGGGTCCGCCATGGCGCATAAGCGGCGGCACCCAAAGCGTGCGCGCCTATGTGGCAGACGGCGACGGCCTGTCCAGCGGCTCGTGCAGCCGCAGATGCGGCACCACCCTGCACATCCCCCGCACCGACGCCACCAGAGAAGCGACGCCGGATCTCCTTGGCAGTGTTTAGGTCTCCCCTGGCGAACGCGCGAGCCCGCGCGATGACGCGCCACGTAGACGGCTACAACAGCCTCTCCCGGCATGTGCACAGCAAGACAACATGGTCACACGGCACACTCACTTGGCGGCCAGGCTGACGAGCGGCAGGCGATGCCACGACTGGTGCGGCGATGGACGCGTCGGAGAGCGTCCACGGCCTGTCTTAGCGCCACGCTCCGCGTGACACATTCGTGACAGGATCCCGTGCTCGAACCTGCATCTCCTTGCAGTGCAGCCTGGTTCTTGCAGGTCAAATGCCCAGGTCGCAGCGATACGGAGGAGTTCCAATCGGTTTCCTAAACCGTGTGTCGCAGGTTCGAATCCTGCCGGGGGCACCGCCAGGAGCTAACCGTTGGCCTCTGTTCGAGCTGCTACGGCTACGAGCGGCCGGTGTCCCTCGACGTGCTGACCGGCCGACTCCTCGACGTCTTCGCCGGGCGGCCGGCGCCGGCCCTCGACGACCTCGGCCCGCCGACCCCGCTGGACCCGGCGGCCCGCGACGCCGTGGCGGAGGCCTACGACGCGTGCACCGGCCTCGAGCTGCCGGCGCTCTCCGATGCGCTCACCGCGCGGCTGCTCACCAGCGGTGTGCTGCGGTGGGCGGCCCTTCGCCGGCCGGGAAGCCGGCCGCCGCCGGCGATGCCACGGTACCGGCCGCTGACGGCGCCGGGCCGCGCGGGCGTGCCTCCCGCTGGATGACTGGAGCTTCTGACCGGGGTCGAGGAGACGTGCCCGGCGGCGCATTCGACCGGGCGCTGCGGATGACGACTTCGTGACAGAGGTGCGGCCGGGATGGACGCGGGTAGGGGCGGCGGACCGGCGTGAGTCGCCGGCGGCCGCCCAGCCGCCGCGGCGCCGGGCCGACGAGGGAGATCCCATGACCGTCGCCGCCCAGATGCTGGACACCTACCCGAAGGACCTCGGCGGCGTGGACCGGGAGGATCTGGCCGCCTGCATCGAGGCGTGCATCGAGTGCGCCCAGGCCTGCACCGCGTGCGCCGATGCGTGCTTGTCCGAGGACATGGTGGCCGAGCTGACCAAGTGCATCCGGACCAACGCCGACTGCGCCGACGTCTGCGACGCCACCGGTCGGGTGCTGTCCCGGCACACCGGCTACGACGCGAACGTCACGCGCGCGGTGCTCGAGGCGTGCGCCGCGGCGTGCAAGGCCTGCGGTGACGAGTGCGAGTCCCACGCCGACATGCACGAGCACTGCCGGGTCTGCGCCGAGGCGTGCCGGCGCTGCGAGACCGCCTGCCGCGAGCTGATCGCGTCCCTGGGCTGACGGGCCGGCGGCATTCCAGGCGAGTCCGGGCGCCTGCCGGAAGGCGCCCGGGCGTCCGGGCACCGTCACCCCCTCACCGACCACGAGCGAACGGAGTTCTACATGTCGACGAAGAGCAGCGACGAGTCCGACCAGCACGCCGGCACCGGCCAGCACGATGAGTCTGGCCAGCATGGCCGGGACGGTCACGGCGGCGACCAGTCGCAAGGGGCCAAGATGCAGAAGCAGATGTACTGGCGCTTCGGAGCCATGATCCTCACGGCCATGGTCGTCATGTACGCGACCATGTTCGCCGGGACCTGGCAGTGGAGCCACGTCCGCTTCAGCGAGAGCCGCGTGTTCATGGCGCTCACCATGGGCGGCACCATGGGGCTGGTCATGCTCGCCTGGATGCTCACCATGTACCGCAACGTCAAGGCGAACATCGCCATCGTGGCGGCCAGCGTCGTGCTGCTCGGGGTCGGGGTGTTCCTCGACCGCAGCCAGATCCTCGTGAACGACGAGAACTGGATGAGCTCGATGGTCCCGCACCACTCGCTGGCCATCACCCGATCCGAGCGCGCCCAGATCTCCGACGTCCGCGTGTGCGAGCTGGCCCGCTCCATCAGCGAGGCGCAGCGCCGGGAGATCCTGGAGATGGAGTGGCTGATCAACGACATCGAGGAGAACGGGGACGCCTCCACACCCGAGGAGGCGCAGGCCCGAGCCGTGCCGGAGTTCGAGGTGTCGCCCGAGCGCACCTGCCCGGCCGGCTGACCGGCCACACCGGCCGGCCTTGCGGGTCAGTAGCCGAGCAGCTGGCTGAAGGTCTGTCCGCCGTCGCGCGACTGGGTCAGGCCCTCGTCGGTGACCACCGCGCTCCGCAGCGGCCGGCCGCCGGCGACGGTGGCTGCGACGGCATGCGGCGCCGAGCCGAGGTCGGCGGTCTGCTGCCAGGTGGCCGCGGCGTCGGTGCTGGTCCACACCGCGCCGGCCGGGTCGACCCCGACCGCGGTGGTGCCGTCCTCGGCCCAGGTGACCACCTGCAGCACCGGCGCGCCGGGTGCCGGCGTCCAGCTGCCGCCAGCGTCGGCCGAGCGCAGCGCCCCGGTGGCGGTGGTCGCGAGCACGGTCGCCCCGTCGGGGGCGGCGGCCAGCGTGTGCGGCTCGGCGGGGATGGCCAGGTCCTCCCAGGTGCGGCCGTCGGCGCTGCGGCGCAGCGTCCCGTCGTAGCCGAGCACACCGCCGCCGGGCAGGGCGGTGAGCGTGTGGAAGTCGGACTCGCCGGCCCGCGACAGCAGTGTCCAGGTGCGCCCGCCGTCGGTGGTGGCGATGAGCCCGACCGGGTTGGGCAGGTCGACGTGCAGGCCGGGGTGCCCCGACGCCAGATGGCGGCCGGGGCCGGTGACGGCGAAGCCCATCAGGTCGATGACCGGGCCGACCTCGGTCGCGGTGCCGTCGGCGTCGACGTCGACCAGGCCGTGGTGGGTGGCCACCAGCAGGCCGCCGCTGCCGTCGGGGTCGTAGACCAGGCCGTGCACGTGCTCGGTGGGCAGGACGTCGGTGGTGGCCGGGGTGGTGGCCGGGGTGGTCTCCGCGCTGGTGTCTGCGAGGTCGGCGGGTGCCGGGGAGCAGCCGGCCAGCGCGGCGGCGAGGACGGCCGCGGCGCCGGCGGTGAGCAGGGCACAGGGCGCGCGGGAGCGCATCAGGGTCTCCAGAGGGGCGGTGCGGGCGGGCGGTGCCGGTCCGCGGCGAGGTGGGTGGCAGTCGCCCACCCCGCCGCGCAGGCGGGTCAGCCGCCGAGCTCGGTGAGCAGCTGTTCCATCTCGGCGATCTCGCCGTTCTGGGTGTCGCGGATGGTCTCGGCCATCGCCAGGGCGTCGCTGTTGCGCCCGTCGGCCAGCTGGGCTTCCGAGGCGCTCACCGCCCCGCGATGGTGGGCCACCATCATCACCAGGAACTGGCGGTCGAACTCCGGCCCGGACAGGGCCGCCAGCGCCGCCATGTCCTCCTCCGACATCATGCCGCCCATGTCGCCGTGGCCCATCGACCCGTGGTCCATGCCGTCCATGGCGTCCGTGTCGGCCTCGGCGCCCCACTCGGCCAGCCAGCCGTTGAGGGTGTCGATCTCCGGCCCCTGCGCGGCCTCGATACGGGCCGCCAGGTCCTTGACGCGGGGGGCGGCCGCACGGTCCCGGGCCAACTCCGACATCGCCACGGCCTGGCCGTGGTGCTCCAGCATGCCGGCCGCGAACTGAACGTCGGCGTCTGAGTGCGTGGCCTCGGCCGCGCCGGTGTCGGTGGCGCTGGCGGAGGCGTGGCCGCCGCCGTGCCCGCTGCTGTTGGAGTCGTCCTGGCCGCAGCCGGAGAGGACGAGGGCGCCGGCCATCAGCGCGGCGGTGAGGTAGGGCAGTCGTGCGGTGGTGCGTGACACGTTCTGAGGTCTCCTGACTGGACGGATTGAAGGCGTGCGCGGACCGCCGCCGGAGCCGGTAGGGGCAGGGGCGGTTCGGTCAGGCGTTCGGCCTAGATCCGCAGCAGGCAGAGGGAGTGCAGGTCCGGCGGGCGCAGTGGGGCCAGGCCGGCGGAGGCGTGCGTGCGCAGCCGCGCCCACGCCACCGGCAGCAGCGTCAGCAGGCGGGGCAGCAGCAGGGCGAGCAGGACAACGAGGCCGGCGGCGAGCACGGCCAGGCACAGCGTCCACAGATGCCCGACCGCCCCGGCCGGGGTGCTGCCGTGGTCGGCAGCGAGCAGGGCGGCAGGCGCCGCGGCGACCACCACGGCGCCGGTGGCCGCGGGATGCTCGGCGGCGTCGACGGTCATCGCCGCGGGGTGCCCGCCCGGGGCGCGGTCGAGCGACACGGCCGGCTCGGGGGCCGCCGTGCTGACATGGTCGGTGGCGTGGTCGCCGAGAGCGGCGGCGCACTGCACGCCGTGCATGGCGAAGACGGCGGCCAGCACCAGCACCGCCGTCCACAGCCGTCCCGTCACCTGCACTCCCATCGTCCTCGAGGTCAGGCGGCCCACCGTCACCGGCCTCGGCCGCCCGCCGGGGTCAGTGGTGGTAGGCGTGCACCACGGCGTGGCCCTTGCCGCGGGCGATCAGTGCCCGGTTCACCGGCACGGTGACGAGGAACGCCACCAGCAGCGCGAACGCCAGCGACCCCCAGAACAGCGGCGAGGTCAGGCCGGCCTCCATCGCGCCGGGCACCGCGAGCATCACCGCGTTGTCGACGAGCTCCATGACCGCGATCGACAGCGTGTCGGCGGCCAGCGCGACCTTCACCGCGGTGCGCAGCGGCAGGCCCGAGCGCAGCACCGGCGCGATCGTCAGCGAGTAGCCGAACACGAACGCCAGGGCCACCGCCAGCGCGATCGTCGCACCGTCCGACCAGCCCCAGGCGGTGCCCAGGACCATCCCGAGCACCTCACCGATCGCGCAGCCGGTGAGGCAGTGCAGGGTCGCGCTGACCGCCAGCCGGGTCAGTGCCCGCCGGCCGACCGGGCTGGCCGGGTCGACCTCCTGGCCGCCGTGCCCCGCGTGCCCCTCATGCCCCGCGTGACCGGCGTGGCCGTCGTGGCAGGCTGGCTCGGACCCGGTGGTGGGCCCGGCCGGGTGCCCCGTGGCGGCGTGGTCGTGGGTGCTCATCGGCCGTTCCTCCGTACTTGATGCGCTCCGGGCCGGGCCGGGGCTGCCTGCGGTGCCGGAGGGTTCCGGCGCCATCCTGCACGGCTGACGCTATACCCCCCAAGGGTACGCCCGGCACTCCAAGCCCGGCGGCGGACGGGCGATCGAAAAGACGCGCTCGGCGCTGTCCGCCCACCCCCGCGGGCTGTCGCTGACGCCTGAGTGCCGTTGCCGGGCCGCTTCCGACGGTCCGGCCGGTGCCCAGCGCCCTGCACCCCGAGGGAACCGCGGCGCGGCTGCGGGCCGCGGACCTCGAGCCGCTCGAGCCGTGGCCGTCGCCCGGCGAGAGGTCCTATCACCACCAAGCACCTGTGGTGGAAGTGCCCGGTCGCCAGCCGGCCGTCGTCAGCGGGTGGCCAGAACCGCGCGCAGCGCCTCCAGTGCCGCCGGGTTGATCGCGTACCAGACGTTGCGGCCGCGCTTCTCGCTCACGGCCAGGCCACTGGCGACGAGCTTGGACAGGTGCGAGCTGACCGTGCCCTGACTGCGACCAGCCGGCTCGACCAGGTCGCACGCGCAGACGGTGCCACCCTCGGCGTTCGCCAGCAGCGACACCAGGCGCAGACGAACCGGGTCGCCTAGGGCGGCGAACTGGGCGGCCAGCGTCTGCGCGTCGGGCTCGGTGAGCACCTCGGCGGCCAGTGGCGCGCAGCAGGCGGCCACCTCGGGCTGGTCGAGCACCGGCAGCTCGCGCACGGTCATCGGGGTCCTCCAGGTCCTGGGCAACTCGCCCTTGCGAAACCATTGACAGCCGTCAATGTATCGACCACTGTCAATACAACGGTACCCGGTTGCACCGAGATGACCAGGAGGTCACCCCATGGCCCGCATCCAGCTGGCCCTCAACGTCGACGACGTCGAGGTCGCCACCGCCTTCTACAGCAAGCTGTTCGGCGTCGAGCCGGCCAAGACCCGGCCCGGGTACGCGAACTTCGCGATCGCCGACCCGCCGCTGAAGCTGGTGCTGCTGGAGAACCCGGGCACCGGCGGCACCCTGAACCACCTCGGCATCGAGGTGGCCGACGTCGACACCGTCGACGCCGAGCTGACCCGCCTCGGCGGCGCCGGCCTCGCCTCCACCGAGGAGCGCGACTCGACCTGCTGCTACGCCAAGCAGACCAAGTTCTGGGTCGAGGGCGTCCCCGGCGGTGAGCGGTGGGAGGTCTACACCGTGCTCGCCGACTCGCAGACCTTCTTCGGCGACGCCACCCCGGCGGCCACCGAGACCGACGGCGACACCTGCTACACCCCCGCCTCGGCGGAGACCCCCGAGACCGTGACTGACGGCTCGTCCACTCCCGCAGTCCCGCCCGCCGCGGCGGCCTGCTGCTGACCCCTGACAAGGAGAACCGCCATGATCAGCCCGTACGTCGCCCAGCTCATCACCGCCGACCGGATGGCCGAGGCCCAGCGGCACGCGACCACCGCCCGGTTGGCCGCGATCGCCCGCTGCTGCCAGCCGTCCACCTGGGGTCGCGCCGCCCGGCGCGCCACCACGGCCGTGCTGCGGCTGCGCGACGCGCTCCGGCGCGACCGGTCCGCCGCAGCGCCCTGCTGCGCGTGACCAGCACTTCCCGCAGCGAGGTCCCGCCGGTGCTCGTCCGCGAGGCGACACCGGCGGACCTCGCCGCCATCACCGATCTCATCGCCGCCGCCGGGCTGCCGCTGGCCGGGCTCGAGGACGCCGTCCTCGTCCTGACCGCCGAGGTGACCGGGGAGCTGGCCGGCGCCATCGCCCTCGAACGCCACGGCGCCGGTCCCGACACCGCGTTCCTGCTGCGATCTGCCGCCGTCGCCCCGGCGTGGCGCGGCCGCGGCCTGGGTGCCACGCTCACCGCCGCGGCGCTGTCTCACGTCGACGCCACCGGCGCGCCGGTCGCGCTGCTCACCGAGACCGCCGACGGGTACTTCCCCCGGTTCGGGTTCACCCCTGTCGACCGCGATCAGCTGCCCGCGGCCCTGGGTGCCTCCGCCGAGCTGCGCGGCGCCTGCCCCGCCTCCGCGCGGGTACTGCGGCGCCCGGCCACCGACCCCACCACCGGAGAACCCGGAGGGAGGTGACCGACGTGCTCGAGGACTGCTGCGAGGGCTGCACCGCCGAGGCGTGCACCGCGGGCTGCTGCTGAGCCCACACCACGACGGCCCCTGACCCTGTGCGGTCGGGGGCCGTCGCCGTGACCGACAGAGTTCTGACCGCTGTTGTGCAAGAACTCCGCCGGAAAACGTGTGAGAAGTCCGCCGAAGTCAGCGCTCCGCTGCCGGTCAGAGCAACGGTCAGCACCCCACCACCGGCATCTGCCCTGGTCACTGGACGTGCGCCCACCGGCAGACGGGGTACCGGTGGCCCATGGGCACGCGCACCGCGGCGGTCGCCGCCGCCGACCAGTGGACCGACCCCGACGACGGCATCCGCTACCCCGCCGGGGAGGTCCACGCCTGGGAGCAGGGCCGCAACGAGACGGCCTGCGGCCTGTCGCTGAGCCGGTCGAGGCTGAGCCGGTTCCCGCACGTCAGGTGGGCCGACGTCCAGCCGGAGTCCGGCCGGCACGCGGAGGGCGTGCAGGCCGTGTGCCGCCGCTGCCGGGCGGCCCAGGGCGCCCGCCGCGACGAGCGCGGGTGGACGCGGACCAACCCACGTCCCTGACCGTGAGGAGGCGGGCACCGCCGGTCACGCACGAGGGTGACACCCCGGCGCGGCGAAACCCCCGGGAGCTCCGGGGCGTTACCGTTCCAGTACGCATGTCGAACTCCGGCAACGGCGCCGGGGGCGAGCGGAGGTGGAACACGAGCATGGAGACCAGCGTGGTCGACGTCCCCGACCGGGGACGCTTCGAGGTGCTGCTCGACGGCCGGGTCGTCGGACTGGCGAGCTACCACGTCGAGAACGGCACGATGGCACTGCCGCACACCGAGGTGGACCCCTCCGTCGGCGGGCGGGGCATCGGCAAGGTGCTGGTCGCCGGCGTCCTGGCCGCCGCCCGCGAGCGCGGCCTGCACGTGCTCCCCTACTGCTCCTTCGTCCGCCACTACATCCAGCAGCACCCCGAGGAGCTCGACCTCGTGGCCGACGACGAGCGTCCGCACTTCGGCCTGGCCACGGCCGCCCACTGACCCGCGGAGCCGGTGCCGGCTCCCCACCCCGGCGCGGGTGCCGACCGCGCTGCCGTCCCGGGCCGTCGTGGCAGGACGGCGGGCCGGCGGGGAAGCTGGGGGCGTGACCTGCGCAGCCGCCCGTGCCTGAGGGCCACACCCTGTTCCGGCTGGCCCGGGACCAGTCGCTGGCCTTCGCCGGCCGCCCGGTGCACGTCACCAGCCCGCAGGGCCGGTTCGCCGCGGGCGCGGCGCTGCTCGACGGGCGGGTGCTGGACGAGGTCACCTCCTACGGCAAGCACCTGTTCGCCTGCTTCGGCGCCGACACCCTGCACGTGCACCTGGGGCTCTACGGCACCTACACGTCCGGCACCGGTGTCCCCCCGGCGCCGCGGGGCGCGCTGCGGATGCGCTGGGAGGCCGAGGGGCCCGACGGCCTCGGGGTCTGGACGGACCTCCGCGGTGCGACGGCCTGCGAGGTGCTCACCACCGCCGAGGTCGACCGGATCCTGGACCGGCTGGGCCCCGACCCGCTGCGGCCGCGCACCGACGGCATGCAGGCACACCGCCGGGTCTCCGGCAGCCGCACCGCGATCGGGGCGCTGCTGATGGACCAGTCGGTGCTGGCCGGGGTCGGCAACGTCTACCGCGCCGAGCTGCTGTTCCGGCACCGGGTCTCACCGTTCCGCCCGGGCCGGGACGTCGACGCCGAGCTGTGGGCGCGGATGTGGGCCGACCTCGTGGTGCTCATGCGGGCCGGGGTCCGGATGGGCCGGATCGTGACCACCCGGCCGGAGCACCGCACCCGCCGGCGCGGCGCGGTCGTGCGGGAGGACGCGCACTACGTCTACCGCCGCACCGGCCTGCCCTGCCGCATCTGCGGCACCGCGGTCCGGACCCAGGAGATGGTCGGCCGCAACCTCCACTGGTGCCCGGTCTGCCAGGCCGTGTGACCGCCCACGGGCGCGCCCCGCGGGGTGGGTGACCGCCGCCACCGCCGTGGTTATGGTGGCGGGATGGCCCGTACGGCGCGCGCTCTGGTCGTCGCCGTGCTGGCGTGCGCCGGTCTCGCCCTGGGCCTGCCGGCGGCCTCGGCGTCCACCCCCGACGAGCCCTCCACGACCGGCTACGACGTGTCGCACCCGCAGTGCGACGAGGACCTCCCCGACGACCACGCCTTCGCAGTCGTCGGCGTCAACGGCGGGCTGGCGACCCGGCCCAACCCCTGCCTGGCCGAGCAGCTGGAGTGGGCCACGGACGCGAGCGGGGCGGTGCCCGGGCAACCGGGGCTGCAACTCTACGTCAACACGGCCAACCCCGGTGACTTCATCGACGTCCTGCACACCTGGCCGCTGCGGGGCAGCACCCCGTACGGCACCTGCGAGGGCGGCAACAGCACGGCGTGCTCCTGGCAGTACGGGTGGCTGCGCGCCTACGTGACGGTCGAGGCGTTCTTCGTGCGGGCGGCCCAGGACGCCGGGGTGGACGTCGACCCCGCGGCGCACCGCTGGTGGCTCGACGTCGAGACGATGAACACCTGGCAGTACGGGTCCGCCTCCGCCCAGGCCCGCAACCGCGCGGCGCTGGAGGGCATGGCCACCTACCTGACCGACCGGGGCGCGGAGGTCGGCCTGTACTCGACGGGCGCCCAGTGGGCGCTGATCGCCGGCGACGTCCCCGCCGACAGCCCCCTGTACGACCTGGACAGCTGGCTGGCCGGCGCCATCGGCCCCGCCGGCGCCGAGGCCGCCTGCGGGCGGCCGCCGCTGACCGGCGGGGGCGAGGTGGTCCTCACCCAGTACGTCGCCGACGGACTGGACCACGACCACGCCTGCGACTAGGACGTCGCTGCCGTGTGCTGGGGTGGGCGCGTGGACCGGAGACCGACATGGCGGTGACGGGTACGACGGTGTCCGAGGTGCTGGCCGAGCTGGCCGCGCTCGAGGAGCCGAGGATCCGCGAGGTGAACGCCCGGCACGGTGACGACCACGGCGTGAACCTGACCCGGCTGCGGGAGCTGGCCAAGCGGCTGAGGACCCAGCAGGACCTCGCCCGCGAGCTGTGGGCGACCGACGACTCCGCGGCGCGACTGCTCGCGCTGCTGGTCTGCCGCCCGAGGGCGTTCGGGCGGGACGAGCTGGACACCATGCTGCGCGAGGCGCGCACCCCCAAGGTGCACGACTGGCTCGTGACCTACGTGGTCAGGAGGAGCCCGCACGCCGAGGAGCTGCGCCTGGCCTGGTCGGCCGACCCGGACCCGGTGGTCGCCAGTGCCGGCTGGGCGCTGACGACCGACCGGGTCGCCAAGCAGCCCGACGGGCTCGACCTGCCCGGGCTCCTCGACGTCATCGAGGCGGGGATGGCCGGCGCCCCGGACCGCCTGCAGTGGGCGATGAACCACTGCCTGGCCCAGATCGGCATCGAGCACGCCGAGCACCGCGCCCGCGCGATCGACATCGGTGAGCGCCTGCGCGTGCTCGCCGACCACCCGACGCCACCGAACTGCACGTCCCCGTTCGCGCCGGTCTGGATCGCCGAGATGGTGGGCCGGCGGGCGGCGTCCAGCGGCGCCTAGAGCGCGCCCTTGCCCTGGTCCCCCGCCGGGACCGCGGTGAGCACCTGCAGCTCCGGAGCACCGGCGAGCTTGCCCTCGAGGGCCTGGCTCAGCGCGCTGAACGGCTCGCCCTTGCCGTGCGCGGCCAGCGCCTCGGGGCTCGCCCACTGCTCGATCATCACCAGCCGGCCGTCCTGGCCCTGGTGCAGCGCGTAGCGCTGGCAGCCGTCCTCCTCGTGCACCTGCGGGATGGCGGCCAGCACCGCCTCCCGGACGGCGTCGGCGTGCTCGGGCTGCGGGGTGATGGTCGCGACGACGACGACGGCCACGGGCTGCTCCTCGGGATCGTGGGGGCGGATGCCTGGTGCAGCGCCCCGTGTGCCCGTCAGGATGCCTGTCGTGTCGGTCGACGAAGACCCCGGTCCCCCGTCCACTGCGCCGCCCCTGCGGGTGGCCGTCGTCGGCGCGGGCCCGGCCGGCATCTACGCCGCGGAGGCGCTGACCCGGCAGCAGGAGGTGCCCGTGGCGGTCGACCTGATCGACCGGCTGCCCACCCCCTTCGGGCTGGTGCGGCACGGCATCGCCCCCGACCACCCGAAGATGCGGGCCATCCGCGACACCCTGCACCGGGCGCTGGACCACCCGCGGGTGCGGTTCGTCGGCAACGTGGAGATCGGCCGCGACATCTCCTGCGTGGAGCTGCACGACGCGGTCGACGCCGTCGTCTACACCTACGGCGCCGCCCTCGACCGGCAGCTGGCCATCCCCGGCGAGGAGCTGCCCGGCAGCCTGGCCGCCACCGAGCTGGTCGCCTGGTACACCGGCCACCCCGACGCCGACCGCCCGAAGGTGGAGGCCGCGCTGGCCGCGGCGCGCTCGGTCGTGGTCGTCGGCGTGGGCAACGTGGCCCTCGACGTGGCCCGCGTCCTGGCCCGCAGCCCGGCCGAGCTGGAGCCGACCGACATGCCCCAGCACGTGCTCGACGCGCTGGCCGCGGCGCCGGTGCAGGAGGTCACCGTCCTCGGCCGCCGGGGTCCGGTGCACGCCACCTTCACCACCCAGGAGCTGCGCGAGCTCGACGAGCTGGCTCGGGCCACGGTGCTGGTGGACCCGGCCGACCTGGAGCTGGACCCCGTGGCCGAGGAGCGCGCCGCCGCCGACCGGGTCGTGCACCGCAACCTCGACGTGCTGCGGGATTGGGGCGGACACGTGCTGGAGCCGGGGCGGACCCCGGTGCGGCTGCGCTTCTACACCCGGCCGGTGCGGCTGCTCGGCACCGACCGGGTGACCGGGATCGAGGTGGAGCGCACGGTCGTCGACGAGGACGGCCGCGCCTCCGGCACCGGCGAGACCAGCGTGCTGCCGGCCGACCTGGTCGTCCGCTCGGTCGGCTACCGCGGTTGCGGCCTGCCCGAGCTGCCCCTCGACGAGCGCCGCGGCGTGGTGCCCAACGACGGCGGCCGGGTGCTGCGCGACGGGGAGCCCTCCCCCGGCGAGTACGTGGCCGGCTGGATCAAGCGCGGGCCGACCGGCGTCGTCGGCACCAACAAGCACGACGCCCGCGAGACGATCGCCGTCCTGCTCGAGGACGTCGCCGCCGGGGTGGTCCGCCCGGGCCGCGGCGGGGTCGACGACCTGGTGGGGGAGCTGCAGGCGCGGGGAGCGCACCCGGTGCTGCTCTCGGACTGGCGGGCCATCGACGCCGCCGAGGTGGCCCTCGGCGCCACCCGTGGCCGGGCGCGCACCACGCTGCACGAGTGGGAGTCCCTGCTCGCCGCGGTGCGCGAGGCCGCCGCGCACCCCCGCTGACCTGCGGCGTCCCCGCGGGGACGTGCGGCAGGCGCCTCACCCCCCGGGCACGTGCGGCAGGGACCCGAACGACCGCAGCAGCTCCCCGGCGGTCTCCTCGCTCTCGGCCGCGACCAGCCGGACCAGCATCTCGGTGTCGGGCCGCAGCCGCAGCGGCGCGCCGTCCGCGGTGCGCGTGACCCCGCCGGCCGCGGCGAGCACGGCCAGCCCACCGGCGACGTCGTGCACGTGGGTGCCGCTGCGGTCGAGGTCGTGCCAGGCGGCGGCCGAGCCGTCGGCGACCAGGCAGAGCTCGACGGCGGTGCAGCCGGTGACGCGGACCCGCCGGGCCGACGGCGGCACGGTCACGGCCTCCCCCGGCGGCGCGCTGGGGACGACGACGGTGCCCCCCGGCCGCGGCCGGACCGGCACCCCGTCGCGCACCGCACCGGCCCCCTCCGCCCCCGACCAGCGCCGGCCCGAGGACAGGTCGACCACGACGCCGGCGACCGCGCGCCCGTCCTGCACCAGCCCCGCGGAGAACGCCCACGGCGGCAGCCCGGCCCGGAAGTTGCCGGTGCCGTCGAGCGGGTCGACCACGACCCACGGGAGCGAGGGGTCGACCGGCCGGTCCGGTCGCTCCTCGCTGAGCAGGGGCACGCCGAGCCCGCCGAGCACCTCGATCGCGGCCACGTGGGCGGCCTCGTCGGCCGCCAGCGACGGGCTGCCGTCGGCCTTCACGCGGTCCTCCCCCGCACCCCGCGCCAGCGCGACCGCGGTCTCGACGCGGGTGGCGGCCAGCGCGGCCAGGTGCAGGAACCGCTGCACCACCGGCGCCGCCGCCGCGGGCTCCGCCACCGGCACGATCCCGCGGCCGCCGGGCCGGTCGCGCACCCGCGCGCACCCCCACCCGGCCGCGGTGGCGAGCACGGCCGGCGAGTCGGGCCCGATCCCGGTGGCGGCCAGCAGCACCGCCTCGGCCACGCCCTCGGCGGTCCACTGCCGGCGCAGCAGCACCGCCGCGCCGTCGTCCTCGACGAGCACCCGGTAGGCCGGGTCGCTGACGGCGGGGGCGAGCGCCGCGGGCGACAGGCCCAGGGCCGCGCCGGCACGGGTCAGCTGCGCACCGGTGGCGACGACGGTCCGCGCGGGCGTCACCGCCGTCCCCGCCGCGGTCGCTGGCAGGCGCGGGACGCGACCCGGACGGTGTCCGTGGCCGGCGTGCTGCCGATGGCGGCCGACCCGGCCGGCCGGGCCGCCGACCTGCTGCACGTCGGCACAGGGGCACTCCTCTTCCTCGGTGCGGCAGTCGCCGTCGTCGCCTCGGTCGTCGCCGTGCTGGCGTGGGTGGGGTGGCCGGTTCCCGGCCGGTACCGGCCACCCACCTGCTCAGCCACTGTTGCGCAGGGCCGTGGCGATGCCGTTGATGGTCAGCTGGATGTTGCGGCGGACCAGCTCGTCGTCGTCCCCGCTGCGGCGCCGCCGGAGCATCTCCACCTGCAGGTGGTGCAGCGGCTCCAGGTAGGGGAAGCGGTTGCGGATCGAGCGGGCCAGCGACGGGTTGTCGGCCAGCAGGCGGTCGTCGCCGGTGATGGCCAGCAGCATCCGGCAGCTGCGCTCGTGCTCGGCGGTGATCTCGCCGAACACCCGGACCCGCAGCACCGGGTCCGGGACCAGCTCGGCGTAGCGGGCGGCCAGGTCGAGGTCGGTCTTGGCCAGCACCATGCCCATGTTGGACAGCACCGTGCGGAAGAACGGCCAGCGCCGGTGCAGCTCCCGCAGGCGCTCCAGGCGGGCGTCGTCGCCGTCCACCCAGCTCTCCAGCGCCGTGCCCGTGCCGTACCAGCCGGGCAGCATGATGCGGGCCTGCGACCAGCTGAACACCCACGGGATGGCGCGCAGGTCGGCGATCGAGGTGCCGGCCTTGCGCGACGGCGGCCGGCTGCCGATGTTCAGCTCGGCCAGCTCGCCGATCGGCGTGGCGGCGCGGAACCAGTCGACGAAGCCCGGCGTCTCGTGCACCAGGGCCCGGTAGGCCGCCTGGGCGCGGGCCGCGAGGTCGTCGAGCAGCGCGTAGGCGTCCTCCGCCGCGTCCCCCAGGCCCTCGACGTCGAGCAGGGTGGCCTCCAGGGTCGCCGCGACCATCGCCTCGAGGTTGCGGCGGGCGAGGTCGGGGTCGGCGTACTTGGCGGCGATGACCTCGCCCTGCTCGGTGATGCGCAGCGCGCCGGCGACCGCGCCGGGCGGCTGGGCGCGGATCGCGTCGTAGCTCGGCCCGCCGCCGCGGCCGACCGTGCCGCCGCGGCCGTGGAACAGCCGCAGCCGGATCCCCTCGCGGCGGGCGACCTCGACCAGGGCCAGCTCGGCCCGGTAGAGCGCCCAGTTGGCGGCGAGGTAGCCGCCGTCCTTGTTGCTGTCGGAGTAGCCGAGCATGACCTCCTGGACGTCGCCCCGGTTGGCCAGCAGGGCCCGGTAGAGCGGCTGCTCGAGGACGGCGGACAGCGTCCGCCCGGCGCGCTGGAGGTCGCCGATCGTCTCGAACAGCGGGGAGATGCCGACCGGGCAGGTGGGGCCGTCCTCGCCGTCGGGGTCGAGCAGCCCGACCTCCTTGAGCAGGACGGCGACCTCGAGGACGTCGCTCACCGACTCGCACATGCTGATGACGTAGTTCGGGATCGCCCGCGGACCCAGTGACCGCACCTGCTCGGCGGCGGCGAGGAGCACGTCGAGCTCGCCCCGGGCGGTCTCCGACAGCTGCGCGTCCGGCCGGGTCAGCGGACGGCGCATCCGCAGCTCCGCGACCAGCAGCTGGACGCGCTGCTCCTCGTCCAGCGCCGCGTAGTCGGGGCACACGCCCGCCCAGGCCAGCAGCTCGGCGAGCACCTCGGCGTGGACGGCGGAGTTCTGCCGCATGTCCAGCCCGCACAGGTGGAAGCCGAACACCTCGACGGCGTCCCGCAGCCGGGTCAGCCGGTCGTCGGCCAGTGCCCCCGCGCCGTGGCTGCGCAGCGACGCGTCGACCGTGGCGAGGTCGGCCAGCAGCTCGTCGGGGGTGTCGTAGGGCTCCAGCTCGTGGTGCGGCGGCTGCCCGGGGACGCTGCCGAGTACCCGCCGGGCGGTCGCGGCCAGCCGGGCGTGGATGCCGTAGAGGGCGCGCCGGTAGGGCTCGTCGGCGCGGAACGGGGAGTCGTCGCGGGAGGCCTCGGCGAGGTGGTACAGCGCCGGGGTGGGGGTGACCAGCCGGTCGGACATCGACAGCTCGTCGTGCAGCACGAGCAGCTCGGCGAGGTGGTGGGCCAGCGCTGTCTCGGCCTGCCGGGTGCTCGCCCGCCGGACGGCGTCAGCGGTGACGAACGGGTTGCCGTCGCGGTCGCCGCCGATCCAGGAGCCCGGCAGCAGCATCGGCCGCGCCAGCAGGCCGGCGTGCGGCCACCGCTCGGTGAGGGCCCGCCGCAGCTCGGCGTTGATCGCCGGGACCACCTGGAACAGCGACAGCTCGTAGTAGCGCAGCGCCTCGTCGATCTCGTCGGCCAGCCGCAGCCGGGACAGCCGCAGCAGGGCGGTCTGCCACAGGGTGAGCACCGCCCGCTCCAGCTGCGCGGACCACTCGGCGTCCTCGGCCGCCCCGGGCGCCGACAGGTCGCGGCGGCGGATGAGCTCGGTGACCTGCCGCTGCACCCGGGAGATCGTCTTGCGGCGCACCTCGGTGGGGTGCGCGGTGACCACCGGGCAGACCAGCGCGCCGGCGAGCTCCCGGGCGACCACGTCGGGGTCGAGCCGCTCGGCGTCCAGCAGGGCGAAGGCGGCCGCCAGGCTGCCCTTCTGCGGAGGCGAGCCCTCGCGCCGGTGGAACCGGCGCCGGCGCTCGTGGTGGATGTCCTCGGCGAGGTTGGCCAGCAGCGAGAAGTGGCTGAACGCGCGGATGACGTGGTTGGCCGACCGGACGTCGAGGTCCCCCAGCCGCTCCGCCAGTTCGGCCCGGTCGACCTCCGAGCGGCGGACGCGGAAGGCCTCCACCCGGGTGGACTCGACGAGGTCGAGCACGTCGGCCCCCGACTGCTCGCCGATCACCTCACCCAGGACCCGGCCCAGCAGGCGGATGTCCTCCCGGAGCGGGGCGTCGGCGGCATCCCCCTCCTCGGCGCCGTGGTGGCGCAGGTCCGCGACGTCGACGGTGGCTTCGGACACGCCTGCAGTATCGCGGCCTGGTGTGACGGGCGGGTGTCGTGGGGAGATGCCGTCCGTGCGCACCCTGACCGCGGTCCCGGCTCCCCCCTCCCCCGCCGCCCACGGGGAGGGGCCGACGTGGGACGCCGAGCGCGGCGAGCTGCTGTGGGTCGACATCCCCGCCGGCCTGGTCCGGCGGGCCGCCGTCGCGGCCGACGGCACCCTCACCGAGACCGCACCCGCCCTCCGCGGAGGGGACACCGTCGGCGCCGTCGTCCCGGCCGCGGCCGGCGGGTGGCTGCTCGCCGCGGGTGGGGGGTTCACCCACCTCGCGGCCGACGGCACCGCGCGGGTCCTGCTGGACCTGGCAGGCGAGGGCGGCACCGAGGCCGGCGGCGGCACCCGGATGAACGACGCCAAGTGCGACCCGGCCGGCCGGTTCTTCGCGGGCACGATGGCCTTCGACCAGCGGCCCGGCGCCGGTGCGCTCTACCGGCTCGACCTCGACGGCACCGTGACCACCGTGCTCGACGGGCTCACCGTCTCCAACGGCCTGGGCTGGTCCCCCGACGGGCGCACGGTCTACCTGGCCGACTCCGGCCCCGGCCTGGTGCACGCGTTCGACTACGACCTCGCCGCCGGGACGTTCGGCGACGGCCGGGTGCTGCTGGAGTTCGACGTCGACCACGGCGTGGCCGACGGGCTCACCGTCGACGACGAGGGCTGCCTCTGGACGGCGCTGTGGGGCGGCGGCCAGGTGCGCCGCTGGTCCCCCGAGGGGGAGCTCCTCGCCGTCGTCGAGGTCCCCGTCGCCCAGACGTCGAGCTGCGCCTTCGCCGGGCCCGGCCGCGACCTGCTGGTCATCACCACCTCGACCGAGGGCATGGACGACGCGGCGCGGGCCGCCCAGCCCGACGCCGGTCGGCTGTACACCGCGCCGGCCGGGGTCACCGGTCCGCCGGCGTCGCCCTACCGCGGACCGCTCGGGGCCCTGCGCCAGTAGGAGGCCCCCCTCCTCGCCACCCCTCGCAGGCTCGGGGTCGTGACCCGACGTGCGGCCCCGTCCAGGGGCCCGCCGCGAGCTGGCGCGCGGTGAGGAGGACGGGGTCCGTCCTCAGTCCCCGAGCTCGCGCAGCGCCTGGGCGGCGAGGGCGTCGCCGTCGGCGGCCCCCAGCCGGAAGTGCTCGACGGCACCCTCGAGGTCCCCGCGGTCGGCGAGCAGCACGGCGAGGTTGTGGTGGCAGTAGGTGTCCCCCGCGGCGATGCCGGCCCGGTAGGCCTCCTCGGCGGCCTCCACGTCACCGAGCTGCTCGGCGTAGAAGTTGCCCAGGGGCAGCCAGGCCTGCAGCTCACCGCGCTTGGCGCCCCGCTCGAGGGCGAACCGCGCCTCCTCCGGCCGGCCGTTCTCGCGCAGCAGCTGGGCGAGGGCGACGCGGGCGCCGGGGAAGAGGTCCTGGCCGCCCCGCAGGTCCGGCTCCAGGCCGGGGTCGAGGGTCGCGCCCCACCGCCAGGTCGCGACGACGGCGGCCGCGAGCGGGTCCCCGCCGGCGGCGAGCTCCTCGGCGACCGTCAGCGCCTCGGCGCGCTCACCCTGGTCGTGCAGCAGGAAGGCCAGCTGCAGGCCGCCCAGGGCGTCCCCGGCGGCGCCGGCGCCCTCGTAGGCCCGCATGGCACCGGCGAGGTCCCCGAGCTCCTCGAGCACCAGCCCGAGGTTGACCCACGCCTCGGCCTCCCCGCCGACGAGCGCCTGCTCGTAGGCGTCGACGGCCTCCTCGACGCGGCCGCGGGCGGCCAGGGAGTTGCCCAGGTTGAACCACCCCAGCGCGGCACCGAGCTCGGCCGCGTGACGGAAGCAGCGCTCGGCGTCCTCGTCGCGCCCGGCGTCGGCGAGGTCGCAGCCCAGCTCGATGACAGCGTCGGCGTCCCGACAGGCGCGCAGCCGACGGAGCCGCCCGTCGAGGTCCTTCCCCATGCGGCGATCATCACCGGGCCCGATCGCCGCGTCGTCCCCCGACGGTGGCGTATCACCCCTCGGAGGCGGTGCCCGCGGTCACCCGCCGAACGCCTCCCGCCAGGCGGGTGCCAGCTGCCGCCGGGTCCACTCGAGGTACGGCTCCTGGTGGTCGCCGCCGATCTGCACCAGGGCGAGGTGGGTGAACCCGGCGTCGGCGTAGGCCTTCGCCGCCGTGACCACCGCGTCGACGTCGTCCCCGCAGGGGATGCTCCCGGCCACGTCCTCCTCCCGCACGAACTGGCTGGCGGAGTCGAACGCCTGGGTCCCGGGCAGCTCGGCGTTGACCTTCCACCCGAGACCGAACCAGCGGAACAGCGTGTGCGCCCGGGTGACGGCGGCCTCCCGGTCGGTGTCGTAGCAGATCGGCATCTGCGCGATCCGGGGCTTGCCGGCGCCGCCGGCGGCGTCGAACCACTCGACCAGCTCCGGCTTCGGTTCGGTGGCGATCAGGGCGTCGGCCAGCTCCCCGGCGATCGTGCACGCCTGCTGCCCGCCGGCGGCGACCCCGATCGGCACCCGCTTCTCGGGGAGGTCGAACAGCTTGGCCGACTCGACGTCGAAGTGCTCCCCGCGGAAGTTGGTGTACCCGCCGTCGAAGAGGTCGCCGATGACCTGGATCGCCTCGACGAGCATCTCCTGCCGGACGTCGGCCGGCGGCCAGCCCTCACCCACGACGTGCTCGTTGAGGTTCTCCCCCGACCCGAGGCCGAGGGTGAAGCGGCCGTCGGAGAGCAGCTGCAGCGTCGCCGCCTTCTGGGCGACGACCGCCGGGTGGTAGCGGAAGCTCGGGCAGGTCACGTACGTCATCAGCGGGATGCGGTTGGTGGCCTGGGCGGCGGCGCCGAGCACCGTCCAGGCGTGCGGCGCGTGCCCCATCTCGTCCAGCCACGGGAAGTAGTGGTCGCTGCTGACGGCGAAGTCGAAGCCGACCTCCTCGGCGCCCACCACGTGGCTGACCAGGGCCTTGGGCCCGGCCTGCTCGGTCATCATCGTGTAGCCCAGCTGCATCGCCATGCGGCGGCGCTACCCGGGTCGGGCGGATGACACGCCCGACCCGGGCCGGCCCGTCGGTCAGACGCGCTCGGCGCGCAGCGCCTCGCGCAGCTTGGTCTTGCCGCTGGTACGCAGCAGCGACGCGGAGTAGACCCGCCCACCGACGCGGACGACGAGCGCCACCGCGACGGCGGCGAGGACCGCGGCCACGCCGACCTCCCACGCCGGGACGTCCCCGGCCGCCATGCGCACCGGCATCACCAGCGGCGAGAGCCCCGGGATGAACGAGGTGACCACGGCGAGGGTGCCGTCGGGGTTGGCCCCGGCCTGGATGCCGACGATGAACGCGACCACCAGGACCAGCGTGGTGGGCATGACCACCGTGCCGAGGTCCTCCTGCCGGCTGACCAGGGAGGCGGCGACGGCGAAGACCGACGCGTAGAGGGCGTAGGCCAGGACGAACCAGAGCACCACCGAGACCGCGGTCCCGATCAGCTCGCCGGGGATGTCGACCAGGTCGAAGGCCAGGGCACCGGCGACCCCGACGGCCGCGATGACCACGATCTGGGCCAATCCGAGCAGGCCGAGGCCGAGGATCTTGCCCGCCAGCAGCTGCCACGGCTTCATCGTCGACAGCAGCAGCTCCACGACCCGGCTGGACTTCTCCTCCACCACGCCCTGCGCCACGAACTGGCCGAACAGGATCAGCAGCCCGTAGAGCAGGCCCGTGCCGATGATCGCGACGACCACGCGCTGGCCCTGCTCGTCCGCGTCGGGGTCGAGCGCGGTGACCGCCACCTCGGGGACGTCGAGGCTGGTCACCCCGGCCTCTGCCAGCTGGTCGGCGACGGCGAGCTGCCCCACGGCACCCTGGACGACGGCCTGCAGCGGGCCGTCCGCCGACTGCTCGACCAGGAGCTCGGGTTCCCGGCCGCCGTCGGCGAGGACCACACCGTCGACGTCGCCGTCCTCGATCGCGGCGCGGGCGGCGGCCTCGCCGTCCAGCGGCTGGACGACGACGTCGACGTCGAGCGCCTCGCCCTGCGCCTCCAGCGCCTGCTCCAGCCCCTGGACCTGGCCGACGACGCCGATCCGGGTCTCCTCGGAGCCGGAGTTCAGCGCCACCTGCAGGCCCAGGGTGCCGACCAGCAGCACGAGGATGACCACCGAGCTGATGATGAAGTTCTTGTCGCGGAGCCGGGCCGACAGCTCCCGGGCGGCCACCAGCCGGACCATGGCCGCGCTGCCCACCTCCTGCGGTGCGCTCACGCCGCCACCTCCGCCGCGGTCGGCGCGGCCACGGCCTCGCGGAACAGCTCCACGAGGGTCGGCTGCTGCCAGGCGAAGTGCGCGACCCGCCCGGTGGCCAGCGCCGCGGCGAGCACCGCCTGGTCGTCGGTCGGGCCCTTCAGCTCCAGCACCGTGTCGCCGGCCTGCTCGGACACCACGCGCACTCCCGGCAGGTCGGCGGCCCAGCCCGGCGCCGCATCGGGCACGACCACGCGCAGCAGCCGCCCGGCCTCGCGCTGCCGCAGCTCGGCGACCGACCCGGTGGCGACCATCCGGCCGCGGGCGAGGATGCCGACGGAGTCGCACAACCGCTCGACCAGGTCGAGCTGGTGGCTGGAGAAGACCACGGGTACGCCCTGCCGGACCTGCCCGAGCAGCGCGTCGGCCAGCGAGTCGACCCCGATCGGGTCCAGGCCGGAGAACGGCTCGTCGAGGATCAGCACCTCGGGCCGGCTCACCAGCGCGGCGGCCAGCTGGACCCGCTGCTGGTTGCCCAGGGAGAGCTTCTCCACCGGGTCCCCGCGGCGCGGCCCGAGGCCCAGCACCTCGACCCACTCGTCGGCGGCCCGTCGGGCCGCGGCCCGGTCCAGGCCGTGCAGCCGGGCGAAGTAGGCGACCTGCTCGCCGACCTTCATCTTGGGGTAGAGCCCGCGCTCCTCCGGCATGTAGCCGATGCGCCGGCGCACCCCCGGGTCGAGGGCGCGGCCCCGCCAGCGGACCTCACCCGCGTCCGCGCGGGCCAGCCCCATCGCGATGCGCATCGTGGTGGTCTTGCCGGCGCCGTTGGACCCGCAGAACCCGAACATGGAGCCGGGCGCGACGCGGAACGACACCCCCTCGAGCACCCGGTTCGACCCGTAGGTCTTGTACAGCCCGTCGAACTCCAACACAGCCGCGGATCCCCTCTCGTCGCCCCGACCGTATCGGTCAGGACGCCGAGTCCCCGTCCACGCCGCGGGGTCGTCCCACCCGGTCGCCGGCGCGGAGGGGGGTCACGGTGGTCGCCGTCCCGGTCCGCTCCAGCCGCCAGGCCGTGCCCCGCCCGGCGACCCGGCCCAGGCCGTCGGCCAGGTGCACCGCGGTGTCCTCGTCCAGGGCGAGGCCCTGACCGACCGGCACCCGGCCCAGCGCGGTGAGCAGCCGCGGCAGGGTGCCCCACTGCGCGCAGTGCACGTCGACGGCCCAGGGCACCAGCCCGAGCCCCGGGACGACGGCCACCTCCTCGAGGTCCTCCGCGGCGTCCTCCGGGCAGACCGGGACGCCACCGTCGCGCCACCCCCCGACGACCGCGGAGCCGGCCGCGACCGCGGCGCCCGCGGAGAAGCCGGCGTAGGGCCGGTCACCGGCCGCCAGCCAGACCCGGAGCTCCTCCGCGACCGGGGCCAGCGCGTCGGCGTAGGCGGGGGTGAGCCCGCCGCAGACCAGCAGCCCGTCGGCGTCCCCCAGGGCGGACACGTCGAGCCGGCCGCCCAGCGGCACCGGCACGGGCACCGGCTCGCAGGGCGCCGTCCGCCGCAGGACGGCGGACCAGCGCTCGAACTGCACGGCACCGTCCCCCTCGTCCAGGACGACCGTCGCCACGACCGGGGTGGTGCCCGCCGACTCCAGGAACGGGCCGTAGAGGTCCGCGGTCGCGGCCGGGTCCCAGCCGCCGCCGAGCAGGTGGACGGTGGGCACGGGCGGCTCCTCGCTGGTCGGCGGTGGCGCCGGTCAGTCTGCCCTGCGGGAGCGCCGGACCTGCGGTCTCATCGCTGCATGACCGAGGAGAACGTCCCGGCCCGGCCGCCCACCGGGGTCGGGCTGGAGGGGCTGCGCGCGGCCGCGGCCGGGTGCCGGGCCTGCGAGCTGTGGCAGGACACCACGCAGACGGTGTTCGGCGAGGGGCCGGAGACCGCCCGGATCGTCTTCGTCGGCGAGCAGCCCGGCGACCAGGAGGACCGCCGGGGCGAGCCGTTCGTCGGACCGGCCGGGCGGCTGCTGGACAAGGCGCTGACCGACGCCGGCATCGACCGCCGGGACGCCTACATCACCAACGCGGTCAAGCACTTCTCCCACACGGTGAAGGGCAAGCGGCGGATCCACCAGACCCCCCGACCGGAGCACCTGCGGGCGTGCCGGCCGTGGCTGGAGGCGGAGTTCACCGTGCTGCAGCCGGAGGTGGTGGTGTGCCTGGGCGCGACGGCGGCCAAGGCGCTGATCTCGCCGTCCTTCCGGATCACCAAGGACCGCGGCCAGCTGGTCCCCTGGGCCCCGCCGGGCACCGAGCCCGCCGCCCCGGGGGACGACGACGAGGACGCCCCGCACCAGACGTGGGTGCTGGCCACCACGCACCCCTCGGCGATCCTGCGGACGCCGGACGAGGCCCGCGACGCCGCCTACGACGCCCTCGTCGCCGACCTCCGGGTGGTGGCGCGGGCCCTGGCCTGAGGGTCCGTCCGGCGGGACAGGGCCGGTCCGGTTATGAAGAGGCGGGCCCCGGCCGGTCCTCGCCACTCTCGGGGGCGGGTGAGGACGGCCGGGGCTCCCCCGCGGGGACCGTCGCGTACGTCGAGCGGGAGGCCCGGAACGCCCAGAACGAGGGCACGACGAGCGCCACGACCACCATCGCGACGACCACCACCACGCCGCCGGACACCATGGCCGCGCTGACACCCGCGGCGCTGGCGATCGCCCCGGCGCGCAGGTCGCCCAGGCGCGGCCCGCCGGCGACCACGACGAGGAAGACCCCCTGCATGCGGCCGCGCATCTCCTCCGGGGCGGCCAGCTGCAGCATCGAGGAGCGCAGCACGGCGCTGACCATGTCCCCGGCCCCGGCGACCGCCAGGCACAGCACGGCCAGCCACAGCGACGGGGCCAGGCCGAACCCGATGATCGCCACGCCCCAGACGACGATCGCGCCCAGCACCACCGCGCCCTGCCGGTCGACCCGCGACACCCAGCCCGAGGTCAGGCCCATGAGCAGCGCGCCGATGGAGACCCCGGCGAACAGCCAGCCCAGGCTGTTGGGCGAGCCGGCGTAGCGGCCCTCGGACAGCTCGGGGAAGACCGCCTGCGGCCAGGCGAAGCACATCGCGATGACGTCGACGACGAAGGTCATGAGCAGCACCGGCTGGGTGCGCAGGAAGGTGAAGCCCTCCCCCACGCCCCGGACGGCGGCGCCCAGCCGCAGCTTCCCGGCGACCCGGCCCGGGGGCAGCGGGGGCAGCCCGCGCAGCAACAGGACGGCGACGACGAACCCGAGCGCGTCGACGGCGTAGGTGATGAACAGGTCGCCCACGGCGATGAGGACGCCGGCCAGCAGCGGGCCGACGATCACCCCGACCTGGCGGACGGTCATCGCCAGCGCGTTGGCCGCCGGGACGCCCTCGGCCCCCACGATCGCGGGGATGACCGCGCTGCGGGTCGGCTGGTTGACCGCGCTGAACCCCGAGACGGCGGCGGTGAGCAGCCACAGCAGCCACAGGTTGCCGCCACCGGGCAGCAGCGCCTGGACGGCGAGCAGCGCGCTGGTCACCGCCGAGCCGACCCCGGTGACGAGCATCAGCCGGCGGCGGTCCATGGAGTCGGCGATCGCGCCACCGAGCAGGCCGAACACGATCAGCGGCACCAGCGCCACGATCGAGGTGACCCCGACCAGCAGCGAGGAGCCGGTGAGGGCGAACACCTGGTACGGGACGGCGACCAGCGTCATCTGCTGGCCGAGCATCGTCGCCGCGACGCCCCAGAACAGCCGCCGGTAGTCCGGGTTGCGCAGCGGGGTGGTGTCGATGGCCCAGGCGCGACGGGGCGCCGGTGGGGGGACCGGGACCGGCTCCTCGACCGGGCCGGCGCCCTCGACCGGGTCGACAGGTGACGTCATCGTGTCACCGGTCCGCTCACGCGGGCCGCTCCGCTCCTCGCTCGCCGGCGCTCGCCGCGGTGCCCGCGCCCCTGCCCGCTCACGGGGCGAGCCGCTGGACGATCCAGCCGCCGCCCTCCTCGTCGGACCGGACGAACCGCAGCCGGTCGTGCAGCCGGTCCGCGCCGCCCTGCCAGAACTCCACCCGGTCGGGGACGACCCGGTACCCGCCCCACACCTCGGGCCGGGGCAGCCCGCCGTCGGGGGTCTCGGCGTCCAGCCGGCGCAGCCGCTCGACCAGCTCCTCGCGGGAGTCGACGACGGTGGACTGGACCGACGCGGCGGCGGCGAGCTGCGCGCCCCGGGGACGGGGGTCCCACAGGTCGTCGGAGGCGCCGGGGCCGACGCGCTCCACGCGGCCGGCCACCCGGACCTGCCGCTGCAGCGCGTGCCAGGGGAAGACCAGCGCCGCCCGCGGGTTGACCGCCAGCTGCGCCCCCTTGGCCGAGGCGTAGCTGGTGCCGAAGACGAAGCCGTACTCGTCGTAGCCCTTCACCAGCACGATGCGCGCGTCCGGGGCACCGTCGGCGTCCGCCGTCGCGACGACGACGGCGTTGGGCTCGGGGAGCTCGGCGGCCACCGCGTCGGCGAACCAGCGGTCGAACTGCTCGACCCACGTGGGGGCGAGGTCGGACTCCCGGAGACCCCGGGTCTCGTAGTCCCTGCGCATGCGGGAGAGGTCGGGCACGACCCCATGCTGTCACCGGCGGACGGGACCGGCGCGCACGGTGCCGGCCACCCGCGACCCCCGCCGCCCCCGCCGTGCCTGGCGTGTCGGCACGGCCTAGGGTCGCAGTCGCAGTCGTGCGCCATCTCCGATGTGCGCACGTGTCCCGCGCGCAGAGGAGCATGCGAGATGGCCGACGACTTCGTGCCCGGCCTCGAGGGCATCATCGCCTTCGAGACGGAGATCGCCGAACCCGACAAGGACGGCGGGGCACTCCGGTACCGCGGGGTCGACATCGAGGACCTCGTCGGCAAGGTCACCTTCGGCAACGTGTGGGCGCTGCTCGTCGACGGGAAGTTCGGCCCGGGTCTCCCGCCGGCCGAGCCCTTCCCGATCCCGGTGCACAGCGGTGACGTGCGGGTCGACGTGCAGGCCGCGCTGGCGATGCTGGCCCCGTTCTGGGGCTACCGGCCGCTGCTGGACATCAGCTCGGAGGAGGCCCGCGAGCAGCTGGCCCGGGCCGCGGTCATGGCGCTGTCCTACGTCGCCCAGTCCGCCCGCGGCATCGGCATCCCGGCCGTGCCGCAGAAGCGCATCGACGAGGCCTCGACCATCGTCGAGCGGTTCATGGTCCGCTGGCGGGGCGAACCCGACCCCCGCCACGTCGCCGCCGTCGACGCCTACTGGACGTCGGCCGCCGAGCACGGCATGAACGCCTCCACCTTCACCGCGCGCGTCATCGCCTCCACCGGCGCCGACGTCGCCGCGGCCCTGTCCGGCGCGATCGGGGCCATGTCCGGCCCGCTGCACGGCGGCGCGCCGTCCCGGGTGCTGCACATGCTCGACGAGGTGGAGCAGACCGGCGACGCCGAGAAGTACGTCAAGGACCTCCTCGACCGCAAGGAGCGGTTGATGGGCTTCGGCCACCGGGTCTACCGCGCCGAGGACCCCCGCGCCCGCGTCCTGCGCCGGGCCGCCGAGGAGCTCGGCGCGCCGCGCTTCGAGGCCGCCCGGGCCCTGGAGCAGGCCGCCCTCAAGGAGCTGCGCGAGCGCCGTCCCGACCGGCCGGTCGAGACCAACGTGGAGTTCTGGGCGGCGATCGTCCTCGACTTCGCCGAGGTGCCCAGCCACATGTTCACCTCGATGTTCACCTGTGCCCGCACCGCCGGCTGGTGCGCGCACATCCTCGAGCAGAAGAACACCGGCCGGCTGGTCCGCCCGTCGGCCCGCTACATCGGTCCCGAGCCGCGCCGGCCCGAAGAGGTCGAGGGCTGGGACACCATCACCACCAAGCAGATCAACGAGCCCGCGCCGGCCTGAGCCGGCACCGCTGAGCGCCGACGGCCCGGTCCCGCACCCGCTGCGGTCCCGGGCCGTCGTCGGCCCAGCCCGTTCCGACCCGAGAGGCAGTCCCCCCGGATGACCATCCAGATCCCCGCCGACCTCCTGCCCGCCGACGGCCGGTTCGGCTGCGGCCCGTCGAAGGTGCGCCCCGAGGCGCTCGAGGCACTGGCCTCCAGCGGCGCCTCGCTGATGGGGACCTCCCACCGCCAGGCCCCGGTCAAGGGCCTGGTCCGCCAGGTGCGCGAGGGTCTGGCCGAGCTGTTCGACCTGCCCGACGGCTACGAGGTCGTGCTCGGCAACGGGGGGACGACCGCCTTCTGGGACGCCGCGATCATCGGCCTGATCCGGGAGCGCAGCGCGCACGGCACCTACGGGGAGTTCTCCAGCAAGTTCGCCTCCGGGGTGGCCGAGGCGCCGTTCCTCGCCGACCCGGTCCTCGCCACGGCCGAGCCGGGCTCCCTGGCCCTGCCGACGGCGGCCGAGGGCGTCGACGCCTACGCGTGGGCCCACAACGAGACCTCCACCGGCGTGATGGCCCCGGTGCAGCGGCCGCACGGCACCGACGACGCCCTCGTGCTCATCGACGCCACCAGCGCCGCGGGCGGGCTGCCGGTCGACGTCTCGCAGACCGACGTCTACTACTTCGCGCCGCAGAAGAACTTCGGCGGGGACGGCGGGCTGTGGGTGGCCCTCATGTCCGGTGACGCGCTGCAGCGGATCAGCGAGATCAAGGCCTCCGGCCGCTGGGTGCCCGGGTTCCTCGACCTGTCGATCGCCGTCGACAACTCCGGCAAGGACCAGACCTACAACACCCCGGCGGTCGCCACGCTGTTCCTGCTGGCCGACCAGGTCCGCTGGCTGCTGTCGCTGGGCGGGCTCTCCGGCGCCGTGGCCCGCACCCAGGACTCCTCCCGCCGCCTGTACGGGTGGGCCGAGCAGTCGCCGTTCGCCACGCCGTTCGTCAGCGACCCCGACCACCGCTCCTACGTCGTCGGCACGATCGACTTCGACGAGTCCGTCGACGCCGCCGCGGTGGCGAAGGTGCTGCGCGCCAACGGGGTGGTCGACGTCGAGCCGTACCGCAAGCTCGGCCGCAACCAGCTGCGCGTGGGCATGTTCCCCGCCGTCGACCCCGACGACGTCAGCGCCCTCACCGCCTGCATCGACTTCGTCGTCGAGAAGCTCTGAGGCAGGCCCGTCCCCTCGTCACCGGCACGCTCGCGACGGGCCCCTGGACGGGGCCACGGCCGGGCACGGAGACTGGAGGTGCTCCGGTCGGCATCGCGCCACGCCGGGCGAGCCTGCCGAGCCCGTCCCCCGACCGCGGATAGCCTCGGGAGCCAGCCTGTCTCGCCCGAGCCGGCTCCACCCGTCGCCCGCAGTCCCCAGGAGGTCGCCATGCGCACGCTGCGCCTCGTGGCGCTCTCCGACGACGGCACGAGCCTCGTGCTGGCCGTGGACGGCACCGAGCCGGGCGAGGAGGGCGAGCGTTTCGAGCTCCCCATCGACGAGCGGGTCCGGGCCGCCGCCCGCGGCGACGCGCGCCGCCTCGGCCAGATCGACGTCGAGATCGGCGCCACCCTCCCGCCCCGGGTGATCCAGGCCCGGATCCGTGCCGGCGAGACACCGGAGCAGGTGGCCCAGGCCTCCGGCATCCGGGTCGAGCGGATCATGCGCTTCGCCCACCCGGTCCTGCAGGAGCGCGAGCGGGTCGCCGAGCAGTCCCGCGAGGCGCGCGTCCGCCTCTCCGACGGCACTCCCGCCGTCCCGCTGCAGCAGTTCATGTCCGAGCGGCTGCGGCTGCTCGGCGCCGACCTCGACGCCGTCCGCTGGGACGCCTTCCGCTCCTCCGACGGCACCTGGCAGGTCACCGCCGCCTGGCAGGCCGGCGCGAAGTCCGGCGTCACGCGCTGGTCCTACGACATCCCGGGCCGCACCGTCACCCCGGTCGACGCCGCCACCACCGACTTCGCCGAGGGCACCCGCCTGGTCCGCGTCGTCCCGCACGTGCCCAGCGAGCGCCCCGCGCCGGTCCACCGCGCCCGGCCGGTCGCCGTCGTCCCAGACGACGACGGCGTGGCCGCACCCGCGTCCTCCGCCCGGCTGGCCGACGACGACCGGGCGGACGACGACGAGCACGTCCGGCCGGTCCTGCCCGCCGACGCCTCCTCCTCCGGTGGCGAGCGGCGCACCGACCCCGGGTTCGACGACGACATCGCCGAGCACGACACCGTCGTCCTGGGCCGCCCGGGCGGGGACGGCGACGGCGAGGACGAGGACCCCCGCGCCCGCATCCCGGCGTGGGAGGACATCGTCTTCGGGGTCCGCCGGCACCGCTGAGCCCTAGGCTGCGACCAGCGGCACGCCACCTGCGTGTCCGCCGGTCGTCCACGGGTAGGAGGTGCCCATGGCAGCGTCGGTGTCCATGCCGCTCGGCGGCGTGCAGGTCGGGTCCTACGACAGCTACGAGCAGGCGCAGGCCGCCGTCGACTACCTGTCGGACGAGAAGTTCCCCGTCGAGAACGTCACGATCATCGGCTCGGACCTCAAGCAGGTCGAGCAGGTCACCGGGCGGCTGACGATGGGCCGCGCGATCGCCGCCGGTGCGGCCGGTGGCGCCTGGTGGGGCCTGTTCGTGGGCCTGCTGCTGGGCATCTTCGCCGAGGACGGCGCCAACTGGGTCGGCTCGGTGCTCACCGGCCTGCTCATCGGCCTGGTGTTCGGCGTGCTGTTCGGCGCCATGGGCTACGCCGCCACCCGGGGCCGGCGGGACTTCACCAGCACCAGCACCATCGTCGCCGGCCGCTACGACGTCATGTGCAACCCCGCCCGCGCCGAGGACGCCCGGGCCCTGCTGGCCCGCTTCTCCCTGCGCGGCTGACGCCGCACCCCGTGGGCCGGGCAGGGCCCTCCGGCTCTGGCCCGATCGCCGGGCCGGTCGCTACCGTTCCCGCCTCCGCGCGACCGGGAGGCGACGATGGACGACGTCCACGCCCAGCGGGTCGACAGCGCGCCCGCGTGGGTGGCCCCCGGTCCGGGCACCTGGACCCTCGACCCCAGCCACGCCCCTCGGCCGCTGTGCCGCTTCACCGCGGTCGCCGTCCTGCAGGGCTTCTCCGCCGGGTTCGACGAGGGCCTGGCCCGCTACGGCACCCTCCTCGAGCACTTCGACACCGCCGTGGTCGGCGGGTTCCTCTACCAGCGGTTGTGCCCGGTGGGGGCGCCGCCGGACGCCGCCGGGCCGCCACCGGAACCCGTGTTCCGCCGGCTCCTGGAGGAGCACCCCGTGCTGCGGGAGCGGACGGCCACCGCCGAGGCGGTCGTGGCCGGACGCCGCTGGCGGGAGGCGCTGCGGGAGTGGGACGACGAGGTGAAGCCGACGCTGCACGGCCTGCACCGGGCGCTGACCGCCGTCGACCTCGGCGCGCTGGACGACGCCGCCCTGGCCGACCACGTCGACCGGTGCGCCCAGGCCCTGGTCGAGGGGTGGAAGCAGCACCACCGGTACACCGTGCCCGCGTTGCTGCCGGTCGCCGACCTCGTCGTGCACACCGTGCGCTGGACGGGTCTGCCGCCCGGTGAGGTCCTGTCCTGCCTCGCCGGCGCCAGCCCGGTCACCGAGGGGGCGCCCGACGAACTGGCCCAGCTCGTCACCGCCCTCCGGGAGGACCCCGACGCCGCGGCCCTGCTGCAGGACGGGTCGGCGGAGCCGGACGCCGTGCTCAGCGCGCTGCTGCGCCGGCCGGGCGCGGTGGGCGACCGGGCCGGCGCCTACCTCACGGCGCTCGCTGCCCTGCCGGTCGACGGTGAGGACTCCGTCGCGGAGCCGGGGTCCCTCGAGGCCCCGGGCCTGGTGCTGGCGCGCATCCGCGGAGCGCTCTCCCCCGAGCGCCCTCGTGACCACGCCGCAGCGGCCCAGGCGGAGGAGCGGGTGCGGGCGGCCGTCCCGCCGGAGCACCGGGAGGAGTTCGACGACCTGCTGGGCGAGGCCCGGCTGCTGTACCGGCTGCGGGACGAGCGCGCCGTCCACGGCGACCGGCGGATGGGCAGCGCCGCCCGCACCGCGCTGCTGGAGGCCGGTCGCCGGCTGGCCGACCGCGGCCTGCTGGCCGACGCCGAGGACGCCGTCGACCTCGAACCCGGGGAGGTCCGGTCGCTGCTGGTCCACGGCAGCGGCCCGAGCCGGGAGGAGGTGGCGGCGCGGGTCCACCGGCGGCGGACCGCCGACTACCGCGACATGCCGCCCTTCTTCGGCCCGCCACCGGCCGAGCCGGTACCGGCCGCCTGGCTGCCGCCGGCGGCTGCCCGCGTCCACGAGGCCGTGGGTTTCGCCGTCGCGGCCGTGCTGCGCGACGCGGCGCGGCCGCCGGAGGGTCGCGTGCTGCACGGTCTGGGCGTCAGCCCCGGCACCTACGAGGGCACCGCACGGGTGGTGTCCGACGCCGGCGAGCTGTCCCGCGTCCAGGCCGGGGACGTGCTCGTCGCGTCGTCCACCGGACCGGCGTTCAACCTGGTCCTCCCCCGCCTGGGGGCTCTCGTCACCGACCGCGGCGGGTTGCTGTCCCACGCCGCGATCGTGGCGCGGGAGTTCGGCGTCCCCGCGGTCGTGGGCTGCTCGGAGGCGACCCGGGCCGTACCCGACGGTGCCCGGGTCCGCGTCGAGGGCGCCACCGGCACCGTCACGGTCCTGTGACGTCCGCGCTCCGGCCGCTGGCCGCGGTCGAGGACGGGGACGAGGACGCCTACGGCGGCAAGGCGGTGGCCCTGGGGCGGGCGCTGCGCAGCGGGCTCCCCGTCCCACCCGGTACGGCGCTGTCCGCCGGCCTGGTCGCGGCCGTGTCCGCCAGGGACCGGCAGGCGGTCGCCGCCGTCCGGGCCGCCGCCGCGGAGCTGGGCGGGCCGCTGGCGGTCCGCTCCTCGGCGGCCGGCGAGGACGGCACGGCGTCGAGCTACGCAGGCCAGCACCTGTCGGTCCTCAACGTCGGGCCCGGGGACGTCGTCGAGGCGGTCGTGCGGGTGGCGGCGTCGGCCTGCAGCGAGTCGGCGCTGGCCTACCGCCACGCGCGGGGCGAGCGGTCCCCGCCGCGCTGCGCGGTGGTGCTGCAGCGCCTCGTGCCCGCCGTGGCGGCCGGGGTGCTGTTCTCGCACGACCCCGTCAGCGGCGCCGACGAGGTCGTCGTGGAGGCCAGCTGGTCGCTCGGGGAGGCCGTGGTCGGGGGCATGGTCGTCCCGGACCTCTTCCGCCTGGACCGCGAGGGTCGGCTGCTGCACCGCGTCGTCGGGCGCAAGGACCGCGCCGTCGTCGCCCGGCCCGGGGGCGGCACCGCGACGGTCGACGTCGACCCCGAGCGCGCCGGCCGGCCCTGCCTGGACGAGGCGGAGCTCACCGAGCTGGCCGGGCTGGCGCGCCGCTGCGACGAGCTGTTCGGCGGCCCCTCCGACGTCGAGTGGGCCTGGGGCGCCGCCGGCGTGGCCCTCCTGCAGCGCCGACCCATCACCGCCGGCTGAGCCGGGTGACCGCGGCAGCCGGACCCGCCGCCCGCACCCGGGCGGGCGAGCGCCCGGTCGTGGCCGCCGCGTGCCTGGTCACCACCCTCGTCCCGCTCGGGTCGACCTCCGTGGCGGTCGCGCTGCCGCGCATCGGCGCGGCCCTGGGCGCCGGGGTCGCCGGGGTGGTGGCCCTGGTGACCGCGTACCTCGTCGTCACCGCCGCCTGCCAGACCATCGCCGGGGCGCTCGGGGACCGGTGGGGCCGCCGACGGTGCGCGTTGCTCGGGACGGCCGGGTTCGGCGTCTGCACCGCGCTGGCCACCGTCGTCCCGGCGCTGCCGGCCGTGGGGGTCATGCGGTGTGGGCAGGCGGCGTTCGGGGCGCTCGCCCTGGTCAACGCCGCGGCGACGGTCCGGACGACGGTCCCGGCCGTGCGCCGCGGCCGGGCGTTCGGCGCGGTGGGGGCGAGTGCGACCGCCGCCGCGGCGGCCGGCCCCGCACTGGGCGGCCTCGCCGTGCACCTGGCCGGCTGGCGCGGCGCGTTCCTCGCCACCCTCCCGGTGGCGGTGCTCGGCGTCGCGGCCGTGCGCGCGTGGTTCCCGCCCGACCCGCGGGACGGGGCGCGACCGGCGACGCGGACCCGGTTCGACGTCCCCGGTGCGCTCCTGCTGCTGGCCGTGCTCGGCGGCGGCGCCGCCCTGATCAGCGAGGCGCGTCGGCTGCCGGCGGCCTGGCCCGCGGCGGCCGTGGGTGCGCTCCTCCTGGTCGCCGTCGCGTTCGCCCGGCGCGAGCTCCGCCAGGAGGTGCCGGTACTGGACGTACGGGTGCTGCGGTTGCGCCCGGTGCTCGCGGCCGGCGCGGCGGTCGCCACCGGCAACCTGGCCCTGTACACCGTCGTGCTCGCCGTCCCCCTCCTGGTGGGCACCGGCGCGGCGGTCGTCCTGCTGCTGCCGGCCCTGGCCGGGGCCAGCGTCGCCGCGCTGCTCGGGGGCCGGCTCAGTGACCGGTGGGGACGTCGCCGCCCCGCCGTCCTGGGCGGGGTCCTGGTGACCGTCCCGGCGCTGGCGCTGGTCGCCGTCGACCCGGCCCGGCAGGTGCCGGCGGCGGCGGTGCTGCTGGCACTGTGCGGCACCGGTCAGGGCATGGCGGCCGCCGCGGTGCAGACGGCGGGGCTGGAGGCGCTGCCGCCCGAGCGCGCCGGCCTGGCCTCGGGGGTGTGGTCGACCTGCCGCTACCTGGGCAGCATCACCGGCACGAGCCTGCTGGCCCTGCTCATGACCGGCGGTGCCGGCAGCGGGGTCTTCTGGCTGACCGCGGTGGGCGGGGCGCTGTCGGCGGTCGCGGCCGCCGCGCTGCCCGGCCCCCGTCCGAGCTGAGCGGTCGGCCCTCAGCGCAGGGTCGCGAACGCGACCGCCGCGGCCGCGGCCACGCCGAGGGAGTCCACGCCCGCGCGCATCGGGATCCGCGCCCGCACCCGGGCCGCCGCCTGCGCCTCCGGCGTGAGCCCCGGCCCCTCCGCGCCGAGCAGCACCGCGGTCCGCGGATGGGCGCGCGGGTCGACCGCGCCCAGGTCCACGGCGTCAGGGGCCGGGGTCAGGGCCACGGTCAGGTAGCCGGCGTCGTGCAGCCGCGCCAGGCCCCCGGGCCAGTCGGGCAGGACGGCGAACGGCAGCGCCAGCACGTGGCCCATCGACACCCGCACCGAGCGCCGGTAGAGCGGGTCGGCGCAGCGCGGGTCCAGCAGCAGCGCGTCCACCCCGAGGGCCACGGCCGACCGGGCGATCGAGCCGAGGTTCTCCGCGTCGTTGAGCGCCTCCAGGACCGCCAGCCGCCGCGGTGCGGCCGGGTCGGGCCCGGCCAGCAGCGTGTCGACGTCCTCCGGTGGGCGGCGGTCGGCCGAGGCGAGCACCCCGCGGGTCAGCCGGAAGCCGATGACCTCCGAGAGCACCCACTTGTCGGCCTCGTAGGCCGGGACGCCCTCGGGCAGGTCCAGCGCGGCGACCCGCCCCGGCACGCCGAACACCGCGCGCACCCGGTACGGGGAGGCCAGGAGCCGTTCGACCGCCGGCACGCCCTCGACGATCACCGGCCCCGTGCCCCGCTCGGTGCCCGGCGGGCGGTCACCCGCCTTGAGGTCCCGGAAGTCGGCGACCCGCTCGTCGTGCGGGTCGGTGATCAGGACGGGCGCGCGGGACACGAACTGATCCTGTCAAGGCGTCGGTGCCGCTCAGCGCGGCAGGCGGGCCAGCTGCCGGCTCTGCGCCACCAGGCGGCCGGTGGCGTCCCAGATGCGGTAGTCCTCGTCCAGCCAGCCGCCGGCCACCTCGTTCGCCCGCGCCTCCACCAGGCACCAGCCCGGCGCCGGGAGCGCGCGGACCAGCACCTGCAACTGCACCGTGGGCGCCCAGCCGAACCGCCCGGTGGCCCAGCTCGTCGGGGGCAGCACGTCGGCGAACAGCAGCAGCGCCAGGGGGTCCGGCTCGCGCCCGTCGGCCAGGCGCACCCAGCCGCGCAGGTACGGCTCCCCGGCGGGCCGGCCCCTCGCCCAGCCGGCGGTCTCCGGGTCCAGCCGGGTGTGCACGCGCGTCCGCAGCCCCACCTCCGGCAGGGGGTGGGGCAGGGTGCCGTCGTCCACCGCAGGCAGGCAGTCGGCGACCGGGGTGGCCGCCGGCGGGGACCACCCGGAGTACACCGGCTCGCCGTCGGTGAGCGTCGCGGTCGTGACCTGGACGGCCAGCGACGGGCCACCGGCCGGGGCGAGCAGCACCGAGGAGTGCGCCAGCGTGCGGCCGGCCGGGCCCGGGGTGAGCGTCAGCGTCGCCGGCCCGGGTGGGGTGGCCCGCAGGAAGCTCGCGGCCAGCGCCACCGGGTGCGCGTGCGGGCTCGCGGTCAGGGCGGCCCGGGCCACCACCGCGAGCAGGTAGCCGCCGTTGAGGATGCCCGGGCCGACGTCCCAGGCGGGGTCCAGCTCCGCGGCCAGGCCACCGCCCTCGGTGGGGGTCACCGCGGTGGCGGCGTCGAACGCGGAGGGCGCGGGGTCGGTCTGCGGCACGCGGTCGAGACTGCCAGGGTGGACCCCCGTGGAGTACACGCACCTGGGGCGCAGCGGCCTGTCGGTCTCCCGCCTCTGCCTGGGCACGATGAACTTCGGCTGGAAGACCGAGGAGGCCGACGCGCACGCGATCCTCGACCGGGCGCAGGCCGAGGGCGTCAACTTCGTCGACACCGCCAACACCTACGGCTTCGACGCCGGCAAGGGGCGCACCGAGGAGGTGCTCGGCACCTGGTTCGCCCAGGGCGACCGGCGCCGGGAGAAGACGGTGCTGGCCACCAAGGTCTACGGCTCGATGACCGACTGGCCCAACGACACGTTCCTGTCCGCGCGCAACCTGGTGCGCTCCTGCGAGGCCTCCCTGCGCCGGATGCAGACCGACTGGATCGACCTCTACCAGTTCCACCACGTCGACCTGGCCACGCCGTGGGAGGAGGTCTGGCAGGCCTGCGAGACCCTCGTCGCCCAGGGCAAGGTGCTCTACGTCGGCTCGTCCAACCACGCCGCCTGGCAGATCGCGGCGGCGAACGAGGCGGCCGCGCGCCGGCACTTCCTCGGTCTGGTCAGCGAGCAGTCGCACTACAACCTGCTCACCCGGCACGTGGAGCTCGAGGTGCTGCCGGCCGCGCAGCACTACGGCGTGGGCATCGTCCCGTGGAGCCCCCTGGCCGGCGGGCTGCTCGCCGGTGTCCTCGCGAAGGGCGAGGGTGACCGGCGCCGCGCCGCCGAGGAGCGGGTCGAGCGGCACCGGCCGGCGCTGCAGGCCTACGAGGACGCCTGCCGGGAGTGGGGCCTCGCGCCGGCCGACGTCGGCGTCGCCTGGCTGCTGCACCAGCCGGCGGTCACCGCGCCCATCGTCGGCCCGCGCACGATGGCCCAGTTCGAGGGTGCGCTGGGCGCCCTCGACGTGCGTCTGGACGACGCCCAGCTCGCCCGGCTGGACGAGGTCTTCCCCGGCTACCGCGCGGCGCCCATGGAGTACGCGTGGTGAGTTCTTTCCACTCCTCGTGACCGACTGAGCACGCAGCGCCACGCACGATCCCCCTGTTCCCCAACTCTGGGGGCCGTCGACCCCCGCGGCCGCGTGTGGCCTGCGCCTTCGCGCCCAGGGAGGGTCGACGGCGCCGAGAGCTGCCGCAGGGGGCGGGCTCTCCTCTGCGCCGGGGGGCGTTCATGCGCGAGTTCGGGGACGGGTCCGGGGGCGGCTGCCCCTTCAGCGGGGCCGGCGCGGGGGACGACGGGGGCGCGCGCGGGCGGCTGTCCCGGCGGTCGGTGCTGGCCGCGGGGCTGGCAGGCCTGGCCGCGGTGCCGGTGATGGGCGGGACCGCGTTCGCGGCGCCGGAGCGGCGGGCGGCGCCGGCACCGGCGTCCACGACGGCGCTCCAGCCCACGCGCCGGACGGCCCGGGCCACCAAGGGCGCGCACGCCGTGGGCAACCCGCGCGGCGCGGACATCGCGGTGCGGGTCGGGCGCGACCGGGAGGCGCGCTTCGGCGTCATGTTCAAGCAGCTGCCGGCGTTCAGCCCGCCGGACGCACTGCTCACCGCGCTCGCGCTGAAGATGAACGACGGCAAGCTGCCGCTCAGCGACGTCAAGGACTCCGACGTCGCGTTCGACAACCCGGGCATGCCCGCCGGCTACATCTACCTCGGCCAGTTCATCGACCACGACATGACGCTGGACACCACGCCGCTGACCGAGCAGCAGTACGACCCCCGGGGCATCACCAACTTCGACACGCCCCGCTTCGACCTGGCCAGCGTCTACGGCAAGGGCCCCACCGGCAGCCCGGAGCTCTACGACCCGGCCAAGCCGGGGTACTTCCTGGTCAACGACCACGACGGACTGCACGACCTGCCCCGGGACGTGGTGGGTGCGGCGTTCCTGGGCGACCCGCGCAACGACGAGAACCTGATCGTCGCCCAGCTGCACGTGGCCTTCCTGCGGCTGCACAACAAGCTGCGGGACGAGGGCAGGACCTTCGAGCAGGCCCAGCAGCAGATCCGCTGGACCTACCAGTGGCTGATCGTCAACGACTTCCTGACCCGCATCGTCGGCGGCGACGTCGTGCGCAGCAAGGTCACCCGCCGCCGCAACGGGCCCATCGAGTTCGTGGGCAAGTTCTACAAGCCCCGCGACCGGCAGCGGCCCTACATGCCGATCGAGTACTCGGGTGCGGCCTACCGCTTCGGGCACAGCATGATCCGCGCGGAGTACGAGATGCAGGACGGCCACACCGTGCCGATCTTCGGCCGGGACGGCTACGAGGACCTGCGCGGCAGCCGGCCCATCCCGCACGACCTGTGGGTGGACTGGAACTACTTCTTCGACATCCCCGGCATGGACACCCCCGACGACCGCAACATGGCCCGCCGCATCGACACCCAGCTGTCGCTGCCGCTGACCACGCTGCCGTCGACCGTGGTGGCCCCGACCGCGGGGGCGATCATCTCCCTCGCCGAGCGCAACCTGCTCCGCGGCAAGCGGCTGGGCCTGCCGGCCGGCCAGGACGTCGCGACCGCCATGGGCATCAAGCCGCTGACCAACCAGGAGCTCGGCCTGACCGAGCCGGGGTGGAACGGCAAGGCGCCCCTGTGGTTCTACATCCTCAAGGAGGCCGAGCTGCTCGGCGGCACGAAGCTGGGCCCGGTGGGCGGCGGCATCGTGGCCGAGGTGGTCCTCGGCCTGCTGGCCTGCGACAGCACCTCCTACTTCAACGCCAACCCCGGGTTCACCCCCGGCAGCGGCTACGCCATGGGCGACTTCCTGCTCTGGGCCGACGCGATCGACCCCCGCGCCCTCGTGAAGGCCGACGAGGAGGACGAGGTCGAGGACGGCACCGAGGAGGAGCCGGAGGAAGGCGAGGAAGGCGAGGAGGACGAGGTCGAGGACGGCACCGAGGAGGAGCCGGAGGAGGGCGAGGAGGGCGAGGAGGCCGAGGAGGCCGAGGCCGACCGCGGCGCCCAGCCGCTGGAGCCGGACGAGCGGATCAACCCCGACGCCACCTCGCCCGTGGAGGGCCCGGTCGTCTGAGGCCGGTCAGCCCTCGAGGGGCCAGGCGGCGAGCCGCTCGTAGCGCGCCGCCGGCCCGAGGTGGCTCTCCAGCAGCTCCACCTCGGTCACCGGCCAGCTCGGACCGCGGTAGCCGGCCAGCCGGTCGGGCAGGTCGCCGTCCCCCGGACGCCCCGGGCGCCAGCGCCCCAGGGTGAGGTGGGCTCGGAACGGCCGGTCCTCCACCGGCAGGCGCAGCCGCCGGGCGGCACGGGCCAGCCGGACGGCGAGCGCACCCAGCTCGCCGACGTCCCCGCCGAGCCCGGCCCAGCACACCTGCGGCCGCCGGCGGGAGCCGAACCGGCCGCCGCCGGCCAGCTGCAGGGTCAGCGGTGGCGTGCCCGCCACGGCCGGGGCGGCGGCCGCGACGAGCGGCTCCACCGCCTGCTCCGGCACGGCGCCGAGGAACAGCAGCGTGAGGTGCCAGCGGCCGGGCGCGGTCCAGCGGGGGGCGCCGGGGGCGTCCCGCAGCGGCGCCAGGGCCCGGTCGAGGTCGTCGCGCGCCGCAGCCGGTGGGGTGACCGCGAAGAACAGCCGCCGCGTCGCCGGGCCGGTCAGTCCTGCTCCACCAGGCCGGCGTCGGCCAGCGCCGCGCGCACCCGGAGCCGCTCCACGTCGCGGGCCAGCCCGGGCGGTGTGCCGGTCATCGTGTGCGGCACCTCCAGCAGCTCCGCGGCCTCGACGAGGACGTCGTCGTAGGCGGCCTGCAGCCCGCGCCGGCGGGCCATGGGAGCACCGGCGGGCACGCGGGCCAGCTGGCGGCCCAGGCGGCGCAGGTCCGCGGCCACGGCCTCCACCGGGCGGTGCACCGGCCGCAGCGGCTCCTGCGCCCGCCGCCGGGACGGGACCGGCAGCCGCGCGGAGCCGAACAGCCAGCGGGCCAGCCAGCCGAGGCCCGCCACCGCACCGACCACGCCCACGACGATCGACCCGAGGTACAGCAGCGAGGGGGCCATGTCGCCTCCGCGGACGACTCGACGGGAACCCCCGTCACCGTACGTCGGAGCGGCGTCCACCGGCAGCGCGGCGCTCATCCGCCGCTCGCCGCCTGCTGCCCGGGTGCCTGCTGCGCCGCGGCCTCCGCCGCGGCGCGCACCTGCGGCGGGGGCACCGCACGCGGGCCCACGTGCAGCTGCAGCCGTGGCGGGGCGAGGGAGGCCTCCAGCCGGACCCGCCGCCCCCGCGCCAGCCACGCCGCGCCCACGCACCCGGCGAGGACGGCCACCGCACCGCCGATGATCAGCCCCCACGGCGCCCCGAGGTGCTCGGAGACCCAGCCGATCGTCGGCGCCCCCAGCGGCGTCCCACCCATGAAGCACATGAAGTACAGCGCCATCACCCGGCCGCGCATCTGCGGATCGACGCCCAGCTGCACGAAGCTGTTGTTGGCGACGCTGAACACCAGCCCGGCCGCACCGGTGGGCACCAGCAGCACCGCGAACGCCCAGTACCCGGGCACCAGCCCGCAGGCGATCGTGAGCAGGCCGAAGACCGCGGCGGACACGACCAGGAAGCGCTGCCGCGGCCGGGTGCTGCGGCGGGTGGACAGCAGCGCGCCGGACAGCGAGCCGACGGCGAAACAGGTCGACAGCAACCCGAACGCCTCAGCCCCCAGGTCGAACACCTCGCGGGCCATCAGCGCGATGGTCACCTGGTAGTTGAAGGCGAAGGTGCCCAGCACGAAGGCCAACCCCATGGCCAGCCGCAGGTCCGGGTGCGCCCAGGCGTAGACCAGCCCCTCCCGCAGCTGCCCCTTGGCCCGCGGCACCCGCGGGCTCGGGTGCAGCTCGCCGGGCCGCATGCTCAGCAGGGCACCGATGGTGAAGGCGAAGCTGGCGGCGTTGACGAAGAAGGCCGGCGCGGTGTCCCCCGACGCGGCGCCGATGAGCAGCCCGGCGACCGACGGCCCCACCAGCCTGGCCCCGTTGAAGATCGTGGAGTTGAGGCTGACCGCGTTGGTCAGCAGCTCGGGGCCCACCATCTCGGACACGAACGCCTGGCGCACCGGCGCGTCGATGGCCGAGACGGCGCCGAGCGCCCCGGCGAGCACGAACACGTGCCACAGCTCGATGCCGTCGGCGGCGACCAGCAGCCCCAGCACGAGGGCCAGCAGGCCCATCAGCGCCTGGGTGACCACGAGCACGCGGCGCTTGGCGTAGCGGTCGGCCAGCACCCCGCCGTACATGCTCAGCAGCAGGGTGGGCCCGAACTGCAGGGCGGTGATCAGCCCCAGGGCGATGCCGCTGTCACCGGAGAGCTGGAGGACCAGCCAGTCCTGGCCGATCCGCTGCATCCACGTGCCGGTGAGGCTGAGCAGGTTGGCCGATGCGTAGATCCGGTAGTTGCGGACGTGCAACGACCGGAACATGCCCGTGCCCTCGGTACGGGCGCTCACCCACTCGCCAGCTTGCCCATGATCGCCGCGGCGTCCCGCAGGACGGCCCGTTCCTCGACCGTCAGCTCCTGCAGCCGCCCGGACAGCCAGGCCTCGCGGGCGCGGGCCTCGACGGTGAGCAGCTCCTCGGCGGCGGGGGTGAGGTCGATGACGACCTGCCGACCGTCGGTGGGGTGGGGGCTCCGGGTGACCAGGCCCATCCCCTCCAGGGCGACGACGACCCGGGTCATCGACGGCGGCTGCACCCGCTCGTGCGCCGCCAGCTCCCCCGGGCTCATGGCGCCGTGCTGCTGGAGCGTGGACAGCGCCGCGAGGTGGGTCAGCGTGACCGACTGGTCGACCCGCTGGTTGCGCAGCCGCCGCGAGAAGCGCATCACCGCCAGGCGCAGGTCATGGGCCAGCGCCGCGGTCTCCAGCGTCGTCCGGCTCACTTCATCAGCCTAGCTAACGGTCTCCCCGGCGGCTCAGAACAGCTGCTGGAGCGGCTCCAGGGCGAAGTAGACGAGGAAGAGCACCGCGATGACCCACATGAGCGGGTGCACGTCGCGGCGCCGTCCGACGATCGAGCGCAGCAGCACGTAGCTGATGACGCCGGCGCCGATGCCGTTGGTGATCGAGTAGGTGAACGGCATGAGCGCGATCGTGAGGAACGCCGGGATGACCAGGGACATGTCGTCCCACTCGAGGTTGCGGATCTGGCTGATCATGAGCGCGCCCACGATGACCAGGGCCGGCGCGGCGGCCTCCGACGGCACGACCTGCACCAGCGGCGTGAACAGCATCGCCAGCAGGAACAGCACGCCGGTGGCCACGCTGGCCAGGCCGGTGCGGGCACCGTCGGCCACACCGGCGGTGCTCTCGACGTAGGTGGTGTTGGAGGACACGCTGCCCGCGCCACCGGCGGCGGCGGCCAGGGAGTCGACCAGCAGCACCGGCTGGGACTTGGGCAGGTTGCGGTTCTGGTCGAGCAGGTCGCCCTCGGCGCCGACGGCGGTCACCGTGCCGACGGTGTCGAAGAAGTCGGCGATCATGATCGAGAAGACGATGAGCAGGGCGGCGACCACGCCGATCCGCTCGAAGCCGCCGAACAGCGAGAACTGCCCGATCAGTGAGAGGTCCGGCGTGCTGACGACGTCCTCGGGCAGCGTGGGCACCTGCAGCGCCCAGCCGCGGGGGTTGTCCTCGCCGACGCGCGGGCCGATCCCGGCGACCGCCTCGATGACGATCGCCAGCACGGTCGAGACGACGATCCCGATGAGCAGGGCACCCTTGACCCGGCGGACGACGAGCACGCTGGTGAGCAGCAGGCCGACGACGAACACCAGCAGCGGCCACCCGGCGAGCTGCCCGTTGACGCCGAAGCTGATCAGCGGGTTGCCCGGCCGGATCACGCCGGCGTCGGCCAGGCCGATGATGGTGAGGAAGAAGCCGATGCCGACCGCGATGGCGGTCTTCAGCTGCGGCGGGATGGCCTCGAAGACCGCGCGGCGGAAACCGGTGAGCACCAGCACGGTGATCAGCAGGCCCTCCAGCACGACCAGGCCCATGATCTCCGGCCAGGACAGCTGGGTGGCCGCGAAGACCGCGACGATGGCGTTGATGCCCAGCCCGGCGGCCAGCGCGAACGGGTACCGGCCGACGACGCCCATGAGGATCGTCATGACGCCGGCGATGAGCGCGGTCACCGCGGCGACGGAGGCGAACGGCAGCGAGCCGCCGGTGACGTCCGTGCCCGACAGGATGATCGGGTTCAGGATCACGATGTAGGCCATCGTGAAGAAGGTCGTCAGGCCGCCGCGCAGCTCCCGGGCGACGGTGGAGCGCCGGGCGCTGATCTCGAAGTAGCGGTCCAGGCCGTTCCTCGGCTTCACCCGCGGACCGTCGCTGCGGCGCGGCGTGCGCACCCCGGCGGCGACGTCGGCCGGCGTGTCACCGGGGGCGTTGCTGCCCGTGGACGGGCCGGACTTCTCTGCCATGGAAGGACTCCCGGACGGGTGGCCGGGCGGGCGAGCGGCGGGGGAAGCGCGCGCCGGCCGACCGGTGGGGTCTGCAACGAGCGGCGACAGCGTGCCACACGCGGTGAACAGCGGTGTGCAGGCAGGGGCCGTGCAGCGCCTAGGGTCGGGGCGTGCCCGGTCCGACGAAACAGGCCCCACCCCCGCTGCGGGTCGACACCGTCCGCGTGGTGCTGGCCGGGACGGCGGTGTGGGCCGTCGCGCTCGTCGTGCTCCTGCTGCTCGGCGACCGCGTCGACCGCGTCTGGACCTGGACCTGCGTGGCCGGCATCGCCCTGGCCGCCGTCGGGCTGGGCATCATGCGCGTGCAGGGCCAGCTCGACGACCGCCCCAGGCACTGAGGCGGGACCGCGGGAGCCTCCGGCGGCGGCCGGCCTCAGTCGGTCAGGACGTCGAAGGCGCCGGTGTCGTAGCGCGCCGAGGTGACCACCTCGGTGGCCTCGTCGGCGACCAGCGTGGCCTGGCTGTGCGCACCGCAGCCGTAGTCCACGGCGACGACCCGACCGTCGGCCGGGGCGTAGACGTTGCCGCAGGCGCCGTAGCCGTGCCGCAGCGAGCCGGCCAGCGGGAGGAAGAAGCCGCAGGTGCCGCACGGCCCGGGCGCGTGCCGGGCCATCGCCGAGCCGGGGCCGAACTCCCCCGCGCTCCACCGGGCGGCCGCCTCGCTGCGCCCCTCGCGGGACATGACCCGCTCCCGGCCGAGCCCGATCTCGGCGGCGACGACGGAGCCCTCCGGGTCCTCGGCGGAGTCGTCGTCGACCGCGTAGGCCGGGACCAGGCGGGGGTCGTCCTCCGTGGCGGGCAGGACGTCGCCCACCGAGAGGTCACCCGGCCGCAGCCGCTCGTGCCACGGCACCCACGCCGGGGCGAGCAGCGCCTGCTCCCCCGGCAGCAGCACCACCTCGTCGACGGTGACGGTGTCCTCACCCGGCACCCGGGCCAGCGTCACCGCCCAGTGCCAGCCCACGTAGCCCGGCAGGCGGCTGGCGAAGGAGTGGGTGACCACGTCGCCGAGCTCGGCGGGGCCGGCCACCTCGGGGGTGGCGCCGAGGTGCTCCCCGACGACGTCCGGGGAGCCGGCGGTCTCGACCGCCGCCGCCCGGGCCTGCTCGACCGCCGCGGACAGCACGTCGTTCCCCGCCGCGGCGGGGTCGGAGAAGTCGGTCACGCGCCCATTGTCGCTGACGCCGGCGCCCCGCCCGTCGGCGCGGGGGCGACTCGTCGACCGCCTGCTCAGACGGGTGCGGCACGATGGGCGGGTGCCCAGCTCCCGCCCACCCGCGCCCCGGCGCGGCGTCCTGCGCGGGCGTCCGTTGCCGCCGGGCGCGGAGCGGATGGACACCACCCCCATCGACGTCCCCCGGCCGGCGACCCGCCCGCTCCCCGAGGCGCAGGCGGGTGGGGCCGGTGCACCGCCGCCCGCGCTGCCCCCGGGGCCGCCGACGCCGCCCCCGACCGCGCCGCTGCCGCCGCGCAAGCTGACGGTCACCCGCGTCGCGGCGGCCCGGTCGCGGGAGCTGACCGGCGCTGCGGTGCGGCGGGTCCGTGCCGCCAGCCGGGCGGACGGCGCGGGTGAGAGCGGGCTGACGCACCTGCTGTGGGTCAACGCCCTGCACATGGCCGGGGACGCGATGATCGCCGTCTCGCTGGCCGGCACGCTGTTCTTCGCCGCGACCACCGACGCCCAGCGCGGCAACGTGGCGCTCTACCTGCTGGTCACGATGGCGCCGTTCGCCGTCGTCGCCCCGGTGATCGGGCCGTTGCTGGACCGGCTGCAGCGCGGCCGTCGCTGGGCGATGGGCGCGAGCCTGTCCGGCCGGGCCGTGCTGGCGCTGGTCATGGCCGCCCACTTCGACGACTTCGCCCTGTACCCCGCCGCCCTGGGCGTGCTGGTGCTGTCGAAGGCGCACAACGTGCTGCGCGCGGCGGTGGTCCCCCGGGTGCTGCCCGGGGCGATGTCGCTGACCTCGGCCAACGCCCGGACGTCGGTGTTCGGGTTGCTCACCGCCGGGGTGTTCGGCGGCATCGGGGCCGGGCTGGCGTGGGCGCTGGGCTTCGAGTGGCTGCTCTACGCGACCGCGGCGGTGTTCGTGGTCGGCGCGGTGGCCGCGGTGCGGCTGCCCCGCCACGTCGACGTCCCGACCGGGGAGCTGCCCGCCGACGTGCTCACCACCGCGCCGCAGCCGGCGACCGGTGGACGGCGTCGGCGGGCGGTCAACCCGCACGTGGTCGTGGCGCTGCGGGCCAACGCGGCGCTGCGCGGGCTGGGCGGCTTCCTGACCATCTTCTCGGCGTTCCTGGTGCAGGCCACCGTCGACGGCGGCTGGCCGGCGACCCTGGCCCTCGGCGCGGTCGCCGGGGCGGCCGGGCTGGGCAGCGTGGTCGGGACGGCGGTCGGCTCCCGCCTGCACCGGGTGAGCCCCGACCCGATCGTGCTCTGGTCGGCCGGCACCGCGGCGGCGATCACCGTGCTGGCCGCGGTCTTCTTCAGCCTCGCGATGGCCGCCGTCGTCGCCGGCGTGGCGGCCGTGGCCAACGCGCTGGGCAAAGTGGCCCTCGACGCGATCATCCAGCGGGAGGTCCCCGAGAGCCTGCGCGCCTCCGCGTTCGCCCGCTCGGAGACCATGCTGCAGCTCTCCTGGGTGGTCGGCGGCGCACTGGGCATCGCCCTGCCGCCCACCGGCTGGCTCGGGTTCACCGTGGCCGCCGCGCTGCTCGTGCTCGCCGTCGGGCTGGTCCTGTGGCGGCCGCGGCGCCGCACCGCGGCCGCTCCCGACGCGTGGGCGCCGGGTGCGGCCGACCCGGCCCCGGGGTGGCAGCAGTGAGGCGGGCGGCCGGGCCGGCCGTCGGCGTCCTGCTGCTGGCCGGGTGCGGCTCGGGGCCGACCGGCCCCGAGGAGGTCGTCGTGGTGGCGGGGGCGCAGGAGGTGGGCGTCTCCCCGACCCAGACCTGCCTGGACGGCGAGGGGCAGCGCTACTCGACGACCCCGCCGATCCTCGAGGTCTCCCCCGACACGACGATCCGGCTCACCGTCCCCGAGTCGGTCGCCGAGCGCGGCTGGAGCGTGCAGGTCTTCGACGAGCAGCTCGAGCAGCAGCTCGGCGTGGTCGACGTCGACCGCGGCGCGACGGTCCTCGACGAGATCAACAGCTCCGACGTCGTCCCGCCGGCGTTCTACCTCGTCGTCGTCGAGGACGCCGTCGAGGACTGCGACGGTTTCAGCGGCGCGTGGCCGGTCGGGTTCGTCCGCGCCGGCGGCGCCGTCGGCGGCACCGCGACCGCCCCCGCGCCGTGACGTGCCGAAACGGCCCCCGTGCAGGGTCCCGCCGCGAGCGAGCGGTGGGGGCACGGGGGTCCTCGCTCAGTGCTCCAGGTCGGTCGCGACCGCGCGCAGCACCGAGGCGACCTTGCGGGCCACCGCCTTGTCGGGGTGCCGGCCGCGGCGCAGGCCGTTGGAGACGTCGTCGAGCAGCTTGATGAGGTCCTCGATGATCGGCACCAGCTCGTCGGGCTTCTTGCGGGTGCGCTCGGCGTGCGCGGCCGCGACCGACGGCAGCGGGTCGAGCACCCGCACCTGCAGCGCCTGGTCGCCGCGACGGCCGGCGACGATGCCGAACTCCACCCGCTGGCCGGGCTTGAGCTCGCTCGTGCCCGTCGGCAGGGCGTCCTTGTGCACGAAGACGTCGGGACCGTCCTCGCGGGAGAGGAAGCCGAACCCCTTCTCCGGGTTGAACCACTTGACTCTGCCGGTGGGCACGTTGATCCCTCAGTCGGTCGCGGACGGACCCGGCACCGGGCCGGGCGGACGGTCGCGGCACGGGGCCGCCACCTGCCAGGTTAGTCGTCGTCCCGGCCAGGCTCCGCGTCCTCTCCGCCCGGCGCCCTAGCCTGGCCGGGTGCCGACCGCCGACCAGCCCGCCGGCCACCCGGACTACCGGTTCACGCTGGCCAACGAGCGCACGCTGCTCGCCTGGCTCCGGACCGGGCTCGCCCTCGTCGCCGGCGGGGTGGCGGTGGCGCAGTTCGCCCCCGACCTGGGCGTGCGCTGGGGCAGCGCGGCGGTCGCGGTGGCGCTGGTGCTGGCCGGCCTGGGTACCGCGCTGGGCGGCTACCGGCGCTGGCGGGGCAACGAGCGGGCCATCGCCGCCGACCGGCCCCTGCCGGTCAGCCGCGTCCTGCCGACGGTCGTGGCGGCGGTGGCCGCCGTCCTCGTCGTCGTGGCGGTGCTCGTCGGCATCGAGGTGGTCGGCGGGTGAGCGACTCGTGAGCGGGGGGCCGGTCCGGGAGACCCAGCCCGAGCGCACCCACCTCGCCTGGCAGCGCACCGGACTCGGGGTGCTCGGGGTGGCCGGGCTGCTGGCGCACTCGTCGGCCGAGGCGGCGGCGCCGGTGCGGCTGGTGGTGGCCGGGGGCGTGGCGCTGCTGGGGCTCGGCGTGCTCGGCGGGCTGGCGCCGCTGAGGGCCCGGCAGGTGCGCCGGGCCCTCGCCCGCGGCCGGGGCGCGACCGCGGCCGGGATGGCCGCCCTCGTCACCGCCGTGGTCGTGGTCGTGGCCGCGGCGGCCCTGGTCGCGGTCCTCGCCCCACGCTGAGGTCGCGGGAAGTCGGTTGCCCGCCCGGCGACACTGCGTCCATGCGCATGACGTTCCAGCGGATGGCCGACCGTCGCCCGGTGGAGACGGTGGTCGAGCGGGACGACGGCGTCACCTTCGCCATGCGCGGCGCGGGCGGTGGCACCGACCTGCCGCACGACCTGGTGCACGCACTCGTCGAGACCGGGCTGGGCGTGACGGACGGCGTCTGGGGGTGCGTCGCCGACGGGGTGGTGTGGGGCAGCATGCGGCACGTCACCGGTCGCCGGCCGCCGCACGCCACCGAGCGGTCGGAGCGGCTGAAGCGCGAGCGCGCCGCCGCGGTGGACCGGGCCGAGCACCTGGCCGACCTCGTCGGCCGGCTGGCACGCGGGGCGGAGGTCCTGCCGGGCCAGGTCGCCGCGTCGGGCGTCCCGCCGGAGCGGCTGCAGGCGGTGGTCGGGGCGCTGCGGGAGGCGGCCGCCCGCTGGGCCGCCCTGGCGCCGGGAGAGACCTGGGTCGTCGAGTGGGTCCCCGCGCCCCGGGCCCGCGGGCCGCGGCGGACGTCCGGGAGCCGGCCCGGCCGGCTGCCCCGCGCTGCGGGGCTCAGTCCTCGCTGAGCGCCCCCTCCACGACCCCGAGCCGGTCCAGCAGGATGAGGAAGACCGCGGCGAAGTCGTTGGCCTCGACGTCGCGGCGGACCCGCGCCCAGTCGACCTGCTCGCGCAGCGCGCGGGCCACCGGCAGCAGCCGCGAGTAGTCGCAGTAGTGCTCGTCGAGGGCCATCAGCTTGGTGACGACGATGTCGGTGGCCTCCAGCACCGGCATGTGCACCGAGAGCACCGGCAGCTCCTCGGCGCGGTCGATGAGGTCCATCTCCACCGGGTCGCCGCAGGTGCGCCACAGCACGTCGACGAACGAGTTGCCCTGGACGACCTTGGTCAGCCAGTCCTCCGCCGGGTCGACGACCTCCAGCCCGGCCTCGGCCAGCACCTTCGCCGCCCGCTCGGCCTCCGCGGCCGGGACGAGGAAGTCCGCGTCGTGGTCGGGCTCCGGTGCGCCGCGGACCCACGCCGCGTAGCCCCCGCACAGCGCGAAGGGCACGTCGCCCTGCTTGAGCGCGACGGCGGTGCGCTTGAGGAGGTCACGGATCTCGTCCCGGTCGTCTGGCAGCACGCGGGACTGCTACCCGGCGTCGCGTCGTCGGAACGTGCCGGTGTGGACGCCGCGGGCCGGGGCACTGGAGGTCCGTGCGGATCGCGACGTTCAACATCCTCCACGGCCGCTCCCCCGTCGACGACCGGGTCGACGTCGAGCGCCTGGCGGCCGCGGTGAAGACCCTCGACGCCGACGTCCTCGGCCTGCAGGAGGTCGACCGCGACCAGCCGCGGTCCATGGGCGCGGACCTGACGGCGGTCGCCGCCGAGGCGATGGCCGCCGTGGACTCCCAGTTCGTGGCGGCGCTGTCGGGCACCCCCGGCGGCACCTGGATGGCGGCCACCGGCGACGAGCAGCCGGGGTCGGCCAGCTACGGGATCGCGCTGCTGTCGCGGTACCCGGTGGTGTCCTGGCGGGTGGTCCGGCTGCCGGCGCTGCGCAGCCGGGTGCCGGTGTGGTTCCGCGGCGCGCCCCGGCCCAAGCTGGTCGGCGACGAGCCGCGGGTCGCCGTCGCCGCGGTCCTGGACGGGCCGGACGGACAGTTCACCGTGGCCAACACGCACCTGTCGTTCGTCCCCGGCTGGGGCGCGCTGCAGCTGTCCAAGCTGGTGCGCTCGCTGACCGGCACCCGCGAGCCGCTGGTGCTCATGGGCGACCTGAACATGGAGCGCGGGCAGGCGGTGCGGGTGAGCGGGCTGCAGCCGCTGGGCCGGGCCGCCACCTTCCCGGTGGACACCCCGACCCGGCAGCTGGACCACGTGCTGGCCCGGGGCCCGATCACCGCCACGGGGCCGGCCGAGGCGGTGCGGCTGCCCCTGTCGGACCACCGCGCCCTCGTCGTCCCGGTGCGGATCGGGACGGCTCCGGCATAGACGAACCGCCCGGCCCCGTCCAGAGGCTCGCCGCGAGCCTGCGAGTGGTGAGGAGGACGGGGTCCTCTCTCAGGCGTTCCGGACCGCCGCGGCCGCCTGCAGGCCCAGCTCCTCGACCGAGACCTCCCGCATCTCGACCTTGCGGACCTTGCCGGTGACCGTCATCGGGAAGGCGTCGACGATCTTGACGTACCGCGGGATCTTGTAGTGGGCGAGCTTGCCCGTGCAGAACTCGCGCAGCGCCTCGGCGGTGAGCGGCTCGGCGCTGGACCGCAGCCGCACCCACGCCATGAGCTCCTCGCCGAACCGCTCGTCGGGGACGCCGATGACCTGGGCCTCGATGATGTCCGGGTGGGTGAAGAGGAACTCCTCGACCTCCCGCGGGTACACGTTCTCCCCGCCGCGGATCACCATGTCCTTGATCCGGCCGACGATGTTGAGGTAGCCCTCGGCGTCCATCACCGCGAGGTCCCCGGTGTGCATCCAGCGAGCGGCGTCGATGACCTCGGCGGTCTTCTCCGGCTGCTCCCAGTACCCGAGCATCACCGAGTAGCCGCGGGTGCAGAACTCCCCCGGCGTCCCGCGGGGCACGGTGAGCCCGGTCTCGGGGTCGACGACCTTGACCTCGAGGTGCGGGTGCACCCGGCCGACGGTGGAGGTGCGCCGGTCCAGGTCGTCGTCGGCGCCGGTCTGGGTGGAGACCGGCGAGGTCTCGGTCATGCCGTAGCAGATGGTCACCTCGGTCATGCCCATCTCGGCGACCACCCGCTTCATCACCTCGACCGGGCACGGGGAGCCGGCCATGATCCCGGTCCGCAGCGACGAGAGGTCGTAGGTGCCGAAGTCGGGCAGCGCCAGTTCGGCGATGAACATCGTGGGGACGCCGTACAGCGAGGTGCAGCGCTCCTCCTGCACCGCCTCGAGCGTCAGCGCGGGGTCGAAGCCGGGTGCCGGGATGACCATCGTCGCGCCGTGCGAGGTGGCCGCGAGGTTGCCCATGCCCATGCCGAAGCAGTGGTAGTAGGGCACCGGGATGCAGATCCGGTCGGCCTCGGTGTAGCCGCAGCCCTCGCCCACGAAGAACCCGTTGTTGAGCAGGTTGTGGTGGGTGAGCGTGGCGCCCTTGGGGAAGCCGGTCGTCCCGGAGGTGTACTGGATGTTGATCGGGTCGTCGGCCGACAGCTGCGTCTCGCGCTCGGCGAGCAGGCCGCGGTCCCCGCCCCGGCCGGTGGCCACCAGCTGCTCCCACTCCGGCGAGCCGAGGAACAGCACCTCGCGCAGGTCCGGGCACTCGTCGCGGACCTCGCCCACCATGGCCCGGTAGTCGCTGGTCCGGAACTCGGGGGCGCTCACCAGCACCGAGATGCCGGCCTGCTGCAGCACGTAGGCCAGTTCATGGGTGCGGTAGGCGGGGTTGATGTTGACCAGGATCGCGCCGAGCTTGGCGGTGGCGTACTGGACGAACGCCCACTCCGCGCAGTTCGGCGCCCAGATCCCGACCCGGTCGCCCTTGGCCACGCCCAGGGCGTCCAGCCCGAGGGCGACCGCGTCGACCTCCGCGACGAACTGCGGGTAGCTGAACCGGCGGCCCGTGGCGCACTCGACGAGCGCCTCGTGCTCGCCCACCCGCGCCGCCGTCCGGTCCAGGTTCGCCCCGATCGTGTCCCCGAGGAGGGGGACGGTGGAGGTGCCACTGCTGTAGGACGGCAGCGCGGGCTGGGTCATGCTCTTCCTCCTCGATGTAGGCCCCCCTGCAGGGGCCCGCTGCGAGCTTGCGAGCTGCTGGGGGCAGGGGGTCCTTCTACTACTCGCCCGCCATGACGCCGGCCCGGTTGGGCTTGTCGGTGGGGTGCGCGTACCGCAGGCGGCTGGGCGGCAGCGGGAACTCGTGGTCCTCGCCGAAGGGGTTGAGCGGGCCGGCCGGCTCGGCGGTGAACTCGGTCAGCGGTGGGCCGCCGTCGTCGGACCGACCCCAGGTGGGCTCCACCAGGTGCGCGTGCTTGGTCTTCCGCTTGGCCATGTCGCCGTTGCCTCCGTTGCCGTGTCTGCGAGCACCACGCGGTGCCGCGTCGCTGGACATCTTCTCGGACGCGGTACCCAGAACGCACGCACTACGCCACGGCAGCCGCCTCAGCGGCGCCGGACCGCCCGTGCGCCGTACACCGTGCTCACGCCGTCGGCGGTGATCACCCACTCCCGGGGCCCCACCGGCGCGGCCCGCACCACCGCGTCGTGCAGCTGCTGGACCGCCCGCGTGCGGAAGACGGTGGTGCTCTCCAGGCGCAGCCGCACCGGCTCGGCCAGCGGGTCGGTCTCGTCGTAGCCCTCCGGCTCGAACGCCAGCACCGCGGGGCCGGCGATGCGCAGCACCCCGGTCTGCCAGCGCACCGTCCGCAGCGCCCGCCGCCAGCGGCGGTGCCGCAGCAGCGCCCCGGTGCCGGCGACGACGGCGACGGTCCCCGAGACGACCAGCACCACCACCGCGAGGCCGACGCCGGGGATCCCCTCGCCGCGGTCGCGGGCGATCGTCACCGCCGCGGCACCGAGCAGGACCCCGAGGACGACGGCGATCCCGCCCCCGGCCAGCCAGCGCAGCGCCCCGGCCTGGTAGCCGGTCAGCGCGCTGCTGGTCTGCGGGTCCTCGGCGGCGGGGTGCACGCGGTCATGCTGGCCCAGCACCCGGGGACGGCGCGGCACGGGGTGGCGCGGGCGACGTAACTTTGACCGGATGTCTGCCGACCGCCCGGCCACGCTGGCCGCCTGGCTGCGCACCCGCAGCGACGAGCAGCTCGGCGCGTTGCTGGCCGCCCGTCCCGACGTCGCCCGGCCGGCGCCGTCCGACGTCGTGGCCCTGGCCAGCCGGCTGGCGGTCCCGGTGTCGGTCGACCGCGCGCTCGACGAGCTGGACGCCGCGACGCTGCAGGTGCTCGACGTGGTCCTGCTCGCCGGCACCGACGGGGTGGACGCCGCGGACCTGCCCGCCGCGCTGCCCGAGGTCCCCGACGAGGTGCTCGCCGCCGCGCTGGAGCGGCTGGCGACGCGGGCCCTGCTGTGGGGCGACGACGTCCTGCACGCCCCGGACCCGGTGCGCCGGGCGGTGCGCTACCCCGCCGGGCTGGGCCGGCGGGCGACCGAGCTGCGGCTGGCGCTTCCGGCGGACCTGCCCCGGGCGATCGGCGAGCTGAGCGCCGAGGAGCGCGGGGTCCTCGAGCGGCTGGCCGGCGACCGTCCGGTCGGCCACCTGCCCGACACCAGCGGCAACGGCGCCTCCCCGGCCCGCCGGCTGGTGCAGCAGGGCCTGCTGGCCCGCATCGACGCGCTCAACGTGGAACTGCCGCGGGAGATCGCGCTGCACCTGCGCGGCGACCGCCCCTACGGCCCCCCGCGGGTGCGCCCGGAGCCGGCCGTCGTCACGCGGGACCCCGCCGTGGTGGACCGGCAGGCGGCCGGGGCGGCGATGGAGACCGTGGGCCGGGTCGGTGAGCTGCTGACCCTCCTGGAGGAGGAGCCCGCGGGGCTGCTGCGCAGCGGCGGGGTCGCCGTCCGCGACCAGAAGCGGCTGGCGCGGGCCCTGCACGTGGCCGAGCCCGAGGCCGGCTGGCTCCTCGAACTCGCGCACGTGGCGGGCCTGCTCGACGTCGGGGGCCCGCACCGCGACGAGTGGCTGCCCACCCGCGCCTACGACCTGTGGCGCGAGCAGGACCTCCCCGACCGGTGGGCCACGCTGGCCGGCGGCTGGCTGGACGCCGTCCGGCTGCCCGCGCTGGCCGGGCAGCGCGACGTGAGCGGCAAGGCGGTGAACGCGCTCTCCCCCGACCTGGTCCGGCACACCGCACCGGCGATCCGGCGCTCCGCGCTGAGCGCCCTGGCCGAGTACCCGCGCGGCAGCGGCGTGGCCGCCGACGACCTGGTCGCCCTGCTGCGCTGGCGCACCCCGCGGCGCGCCGACCGCCTCGCGCCGGTCCCGGACCTGCTGGCCGAGGCCACCAGGCTCGGCGTGCTGGTCGGCGGGGTGCTGTCCACCGGCGGTCGCGGCCTGCTGGCCGCCGGGGATGACGGCGCCGCCGACGGCATGCGGGGCCTGCTGCCCGAGCCGGTCGACCACGTGCTGGCCCAGCCCGACCTCTCCCTGGTCGCGCCCGGCCCCCTGGTCGCCGAGCTCGCCGACACCCTCGCCGTCGTCGCCGACGTCGAGTCCTCCGGCGGGGCCACGGTGTTCCGGGTGTCGGAGGCCAGCATCCGCCGGGCCCTGGACTCCGGCTGGTCGGCCACCGACCTGCACGAGTTCTTCGCCCGCGCCTCACGGACCCCGGTGCCGCAGGCGCTGGACTACCTGGTCGACGACGTGGCCCGCCAGCACGGTCGGCTGCGGGTGGGGGCCATCGAGAGCTACGTGCGCTCCGACGACCACGGGCTGCTCTCCCAGGTGCTCAACGACCGGCGGACGGCCGGCGCCGAGCTGCGCCGGCTGGCGCCCGGTGTCCTGGTGAGCGGGCTGGGCGCCGACGAGGTGCTCACCGTGCTGCGCGAGGCCGGGTACGCCCCGGCCGGTGAGTCCCCGGGCGGCACCGTCCTGACCCGGCCCCCGGCGCGCCCGCGCGCCGCCGGCCGCCGCCCGGGGGCCGCGACCGCCGCGGCGCCGCGGCCGCTCACCGGCGACGAGGTGGCCGCGACCGTGCGCGAGATCCGCGCCGGGGACGCCGCCCTGGCCGCGCGGCGCGGCGAGGCGGTGCGCCAGGTGCCCGGGGTGACCACCGCGGGCACGCTGGAGCTGCTCTCCCGCGCGGTCCGCGAGGGCGTGCCGGTGTGGCTCGGGTACGTCGACGCGCAGGGCAGCGGCAGCCAGCGCGTCGTCCAGCCGGTGTCCCTGGCCGGCGGCTTCCTCCAGGGGTACGACGAGCGCCGCGGCGAGAGCCGCACCTTCGCCGTCCACCGGATCACCTCGGTGGCGCTGGTCGAGGACGAGGAGCCGGCCGCGTCGTCGTGACCTGCGCGACAACCGCTTGATCATCCCGTGGGCGGCGGCCACCCTGCCTGCCCATGGGGAGCGAGGAGAGCACCGCCGCAGCCCTGGTCACGGCCCTGCAGCGGGTCCTGGGCGTCGAGGAGGTGCCCGTGCGGCTGCGCGCCTGGGACGGCTCGGTCGCCGGGCCCGAGGGGGCGCCGGTGGTCGCCGTCCGGTCGCGGCGCGCCCTGCGGCGGCTGGCCTGGGCACCCGGCGAGCTCGGCCTGGGCCGCGCCTACGTCGCCGGTGAGCTCGACGTCGAGGGCGACGTCTTCGCCACCCTGGAGGCACTGACCTCGGCCGGCCGGCTGGCCGCCGGCGACGCGCACGCCGCCCCGACCGTGCGCGAGTGGCTGGACCTGCTGGGCACGGCCGCCCGGCTCGGCGCCCTCGGCCCCGCGCCCGCGCCCCCGCCCGAGGAGGTGCGGCTGCGCCGGTTCGGACGCCGGCACTCCCGCACCCGGGACGCCGCCGCGATCGCCCACCACTACGACGTCAGCAACGACTTCTACCGGCTGGTCCTCGGCCCGACGATGGTCTACTCCTGCGCCGTCTGGGAGTCCCCCGCCACCGGGCTGGACGCCGCGCAGGAGGCCAAGCTCGACCTGGTCTGCCGCAAGCTGGGCCTCACCGCAGAGTCCCGGCTGCTCGACGTGGGCTGTGGCTGGGGCAGCCTGGCGCTGCACGCCGCCGGTGGGTACGGGGCCTCCGTCGTGGGGGTCACCCTCTCGCGGGCCCAGGCCGAGCTGGCCCGGGCGCGGGTGGCCGAGGCGGGGCTGACCGACCGGGTGGAGATCCGGGTGCAGGACTACCGCGACGTCCCCGACGGCCCGTTCGACGCGATCAGCTCGATCGGCATGGCCGAGCACGTCGGCGCGGAGCAGATGGCGGGGTACGTCGCGACCCTCCGCGACCTGCTGCGCCCGGGCGGCCGGCTGCTCAACCACGCCATCGCCTGGAACGACGCCGCGACCGCCGCCTGGGACCCCGACACCTTCATCACCCGGTTCGTCTTCCCCGACGGGGAGCTGCTCAGCCTGGCCGGCACCGTCGCCGCCCTGGAGGCCGGCGGGCTCGAGGTGCTCGACGTGGAGGCCCTGCGGCGGCACTACGCGCTGACGCTGCGCGCCTGGGTGGAGCGGCTGGAGAAGCACTGGGACGCCGCCGTCGCCGAGAGCACCGAGGGCCGCGCCCGGGTCTGGCGGCTGTACATGGCGGCGAGCGCGCTGGCGTTCGAGCGCGGGGTCATGGGCGTGAACCAGGTGCTGGTGCGGCGTCCCGGCGGTGACGAGGCCCCGCTGCGGCTGCGCGACTGGCGCTGACGCCCGCGCGGGCGGATCCGTTCTGCTGTCCAGAATCAGCGGGCGTGGCGCGGGACACGCGCGCACCCTCGACGGGGAACGACCTCCCCGTGCCGCGGCTCCGCCCGTCGCCACGGGAGGCCCCGGAGCAGGGCCGACGACCTGTCCACCGGACCACGCCGCATCGGAGGGATGCCCGCCATGACCCAGCAACTCGCCTCCCCGGTCTCGCTGACCGCGGTCGACGCGCCCGGCCAGCCGACGCCCACGCCCGCGCTGGAGGAGCTGTACCGCGGCTTCGAGAAGGAGCTGCTGGTCCCGCTGTGGACCGAGATCGGCGACCTCATGCCCGCGCACCCGCGCTCCAAGGCGGTGCCGCACGTGTGGCGGTGGCAGAACCTGCTCCAGCTGGCCGACCAGGCCGGGCACCTGGTGCCGGTCGGGCGCGGCGGGGAGCGCCGGGCCATCGCCCTGGCCAACCCCTCCCTCGGCGGCAAGCCGTACGCCACCCCCACCCTGTGGGCGGCCATCCAGTACCTGATGCCGGGTGAGGACGCCCCCGAGCACCGCCACACCCAGCACGCCTTCCGCTTCGTGGTCGAGGGCGAGGGCGTGTGGACCGTCGTCGGGCGGGACCCGGTCCCGATGAACCGCGGGGACTTCCTGCCCCAGGCCGGGTGGAACTGGCACGCCCACCACAACGCCGCCGAGAAGCCGATGGCCTGGATCGACGGCCTGGACATCCCGTTCCAGTACGCCACCGAGTCGCAGTTCTTCGAGTTCGGCCGCGAGCAGATCAGCGACGCCGAGCGCACCACCCCGGAGCGGTCCCGCTCCCAGCGGCTGTGGGGGCACCCCGGCCTGCGACCGGTGTCCGCCCCCGGCGCCACGCCGGGCACCCCGCTGCTGAACTACCGCTGGGTCGACACCGACGCCGCGCTGACCGACCAGCTCGAGCTGGAGGCCGAGGGCCACCCCGGCGTGGTCGAGCCCGGCCACGCCGCGGTCCGCTTCACCAACCCGACCACCGGCGGGGACGTGCTGCCCACCATCCGCGCCGAGGTGCACCGCGTGCGCGCCGGCACCGAGACCACGCCGCGGCGGGAGGCCGGGTCGTCGGTCTACCAGGTCTTCGACGGCACCGGCACGGTCACCGTCGGGGAGGTCTCCTGGCAGGTCGAGCGCGGTGACCTGTTCGTCGTCCCCTCCTGGGAGCCGCTGTCGGTGCGCTCGGAGGCCTCGGCGTCGGACTCCGACTCCGGCGCGCTGGACCTCTTCCGGTTCAGCGACACCCCGATCTTCGAGGCCCTGCGCCTGGACCGCGTCTCCGTGGGAGGAACCGACCGATGAAGCTGGCCACCATCCGCACCCTGGAGGGCCGCACCCGCGCGGTCCGCGTCGACGACGACCACCTGGTCGACCTGGGCGCGGCCGACCTGGGCGAGTTCCTGGCCACCCCCGGGTGGGAGGAGCGGGCCGCGGCGGCGACCGAGCGGGTCGCCGAGGTGCGCGGTGCCGCCTACGCCCCCGTCGTCCCCCGCCCCGGCAAGGTCGTCTGCGTCGGGCTGAACTACCGCAACCACATCCTGGAGATGGGCCGGGACCTCCCCGAGTACCCGACGCTGTTCTCCAAGTACGCCGACACCCTCGTCGGCGCGACCGACGACATCGTCAAGCCCCCGGAGACGACGGAGTTCGACTGGGAGTGCGAGCTCGCCGTCATCATCGGCGCGCCGGTCCGCCGGGCGAAGGGCGTCGAGGCGGAGGCCGCGATCGCCGGGTTCGCGGTGCTCAACGACATCACCTGCCGCGACTGGCAGTTCCGCACCCGGGAGTGGCTGCAGGGCAAGAACTGGGAGGCCACCACCCCGCTGGGGCCGTACCTGGTCACCCCCGACGAGCTGCCCGGCGGCGTGCGGCCCACGCTGGAGATCAGCACGCGGATCGACGGCGAGACCGTGCAGAAGGACACCACCGGCGACCTGCTGTTCGACCCCGTCGCCCTGGTCGAGTACGTCTCCACCATGATCACCCTCCGGCCCGGCGACGTCATCGCCACCGGCACCCCCGGCGGCGTCGGCCACGCCCGCAAGCCGGCCCGCTACCTGTCCGCCGGCCAGGTCGTGACCACCGAGATCGCCGGCCTCGGCCGCTGCGAGAACACCGTGGTCGACGACCTGACGGCCGCCGAGGCGTCGTCGTGAACGACGTCGACGTCCTCGTCGTCGGCGGCGGAATCGGAGGGCTGGCCAACGCCCTGGCGCTGACGCGGAAGGGCCTGCGGGTGCGCGTCCTGGAGCGCGCCGCCGAGTTCGGCGAGGTCGGGGCCGGGCTGCAGATCGCGCCGAACTGCACCCGGATCCTCGACTCCTGGGGCCTGCTCGACGAGGTGCTCCGCCTCGGCGTGCAGCCGGAGAACCTGGTCATGAAGGACGCCGTCGACGGCTCGGAGCTCACCCGCCTCGACCTCGCCGACGCCCGGCAGCGCTACGGCTCGCCCTACGTGGTCATCCACCGCAGCGACCTGCACGGCACGCTGCTGCGGGCCTGCCGCGACGCCGGCGTGGACCTGGTCACCGACGTGCAGGTCACCGGCTACGAGCACCTGGACGGCGGCGTGGCGGTGGTCTCCGAGGGGGGCCGCGAGGTCGCTCCCGTCGTCCTCGCCGCCGACGGCCTGTACTCCGTCGCCCGGAAGATGATCAGCGACGACCAACCGGTCAGCTCCGCCTACGTGGCCTACCGCGGCGCGATCCCCGCGGAGCAGGTCGCGCAGATGGACGTCTCGATGTCCGACGTCGTGGTCTACGTCGGGCCGCACTGCCACTTCGTGCAGTACCCGCTCCGGCAGGGCGAGATGTTCAACCAGGTCGCGGTGTTCCGCTCCCCCAAGGCCCTCGCCGGCCAGGAGGACTGGGGCACCCCCGACGAGCTCGACGCGGCCTTCGCCGACACCTGCGACCAGGTCCGGGCCGGCCTCCCGCTGATGTGGCGGGACCGCTGGTGGCGCATGTTCGACCGCGAACCGATCATGAACTGGGTCCAGGGCCGGCTCGCGCTCACCGGGGACGCCGCCCACCCGCCGCTGCAGTACCTCGCGCAGGGCGCGGTCATGGCCATCGAGGACGCCTGGGTGCTGTCCGAGCACGTCGGGGCGCAACTGGCCGCGGGCGGCCTGGACTGGGACGCCGCCCTCGCCGCGTACAACGCGGTCCGGCCGGAGCACTGCCGGCGGGTGCTCACCACGGCCCGGGCGTGGGGTGAGCTGTGGCACCTCACCGACGGCCCGCGGGAGGCGCGCAACGAGCTGCTGCGGCACCGGGACGTGCACGACTACGCGTTCGTGGACTGGCTGTACGGGCCCACCGCCCTGACGCCGGACCAGGAGCCGCCGATGTTCACACCGCAGTCGCTGGAGCAGCCTGCGCGCGCCTGAGCGACGCGACACAGCGGCACCGGCCACGCCCGCCGAGGGGAAGCTCCTGTCGGCGGGCGTGGTTAGTTTGGACGTGGTCCTCGTGACCGCGTCCCCCTGCTGACCGCGCCCGTCGGCAGGACGCTGCTGCCGGAAGGTGCCCGTGAACGACGGACCCCTCATCGTCCAGTCGGACAAGACCCTGCTGCTCGAGGTCGACCACCCCCTCGCCCGCGACTGCCGGGCGGCGATCGCCCCGTTCGCGGAGCTGGAGCGGTCCCCCGAGCACGTGCACACCTACCGGGTCACCCCGCTCGCGCTGTGGAACGCCCGCGCCGCGGGGCACGACGCCGAGCAGGTGGTCGACGCCCTCGTCCGCTACTCCCGCTACCCGGTGCCGCACGCGCTGCTGGTCGACGTCGCCGACACCATGGACCGCTTCGGCCGGCTGACGCTGGCCAACAACCCGGTGCACGGGCTGGTGCTCACCAGCTCCGACCGCGCCGTCCTCGAGGAGGTCGTCCGCAGCAAGCGGGTGGCCCCCATGCTCGGTGCCCGGATCGACGCCGACACCGTGGTCGTCCACCCGTCGGAGCGCGGGCGGCTCAAGCAGGCGCTGCTCAAGGTCGGCTGGCCCGCCGAGGACCTCGCCGGCTACGTCGACGGCCAGGCCCACCCCATCGACCTGGACCAGAGCGGCTGGCACCTGCGCGACTACCAGCAGGAGGCCGTGGACGGCTTCTGGGCCGGTGGGTCGGGCGTCGTCGTCCTGCCCTGCGGGGCGGGCAAGACGCTCGTGGGCGCCGCGGCGATGGCCGAGGCCAAGGCCACCACGCTGATCCTGGTGACCAACACCGTCGCCGGGCGGCAGTGGAAGCGCGAGCTTATCGCGCGCACCACGCTCACCGAGGACGAGATCGGCGAGTACTCCGGGGAGCGCAAGGAGATCCGCCCGGTCACCATCGCGACCTACCAGGTCATCACCACCCGCCGGAAGGGCGAGTACCGGCACCTGGACCTCTTCGACGCGCAGGACTGGGGCCTGATCGTCTACGACGAGGTGCACCTGCTGCCCGCGCCGATCTTCCGGCTCACCGCCGACCTGCAGTCCCGCCGCCGGCTCGGCCTCACCGCCACGCTGGTGCGCGAGGACGGCCGGGAGGACGACGTCTTCTCCCTCATCGGCCCGAAGCGCTACGACGCCCCGTGGCGCGACATCGAGGCCCAGGGCTACATCGCGCCGGCCGAGTGCATCGAGGTGCGGGTGTCCCTCGACGACGAGGAGCGGATGACCTACGCGGTCGCCGAGCCCGAGGAGCGCTACCGCATCGCCGCGACCGCCACGTCGAAGCTGCCGGTGATCCGGCGGGTGCTGGAGCGCCACCCCGAGGAGCAGAAGCTCGTCATCGGGGCCTACCTCGACCAGCTGGAGGAGCTCGGCCGGGCCCTCGACGCACCGGTCATCCAGGGCTCGACCACGAACAAGGAGCGGGAGAAGCTCTTCGACGCCTTCCGCGCCGGGGAGATCCGCACCCTGGTGGTGTCCAAGGTCGCGAACTTCTCCATCGACCTGCCCGAGGCGGCCGTCGCCGTCCAGGTGTCGGGCACCTTCGGCTCGCGGCAGGAGGAGGCCCAGCGGCTCGGCCGGGTGCTGCGCCCCAAGGCCGACGGCCGGCAGGCGCACTTCTACACCGTGGTCAGCCGCGACACCCTCGACGCGGAGTACGCCGCGCACCGGCAGCGGTTCCTGGCCGAGCAGGGCTACGCGTACACGATCGTCGACGCCGACGACCTGGCCGGCCCCGGTGAGGTCAACGGCCCCGACTGGGTCGACGAGGGCGCCTGAGCTCCTCGGGTGGAGTGCCACGGCGCCGGGCCCGCGCCCGTGGCACTCCACTCAGATGCGTGTCACCGCCCAGGCGGCGATCTCGGCCCGCGACCGGAAGCCCAGCCGGGTGAGGATCTGCTCGACGTGTGACTCCGCCGTCCGCGGGGAGATGACCAGGCGGGCGGCGATCTCGCGGTCGGTGAGCCCCTGCGCCACCAGCCCGGCCACCTCCAGCTGGCGCGGGGTGAGCGGACCGGCCGGCTCCGGCGGTGCCGGCGCCGGCACCGGCGTCTCGGCCAGGGCCAGCGCGACCGCGCCCGCCCGGTCGACGCCGCTGCCCTCGGCGTACCCCGCGGCCCACCGCCGCGGGCCCACCGCGGCCCGGGCGGCTCGTCGCCAGCGGTCGTCCACCGCGGTCAGGGGTGCGGGCAACCGGGCGGGGATCGAGCGCCACACCGCGTCGGCGGCACCGGCCAGCCGGGCGGCCGTGTCGCCGTCCCCGCCGGCGGCCGCGGCCCACCCCAGCGCGGCCACGCAGAGCGCGATGCCGCTGCGGTCGTCGACCTCCCGCATGAGCCGCAGCGCGTCCTCCTCCAGCCGGGCCGCCGCGACGGGGTCGCCCGCGGCCAGCCGCCCGAGGCCGCGGCCCCACAGCGCGTGCGAGCGGGTCCACGGGTCGGCCGCCGCGGCGAGGCCGGTGCCGAACGCGGCGTCGGCGGCGGCGAGGTCGCCGGCGAGCAGGGCCACGACGCCGACGTCGGCCCAGCAGAAGGCCGCGGTCTCCTCGGTGGCCGCGGCCGCCTCGCGCAGCAGCCGGTCGGCGGCCGGCAGGTCGCCGCGGAACAGCGCCGCCTGGCCGAGGTACTGGGTGGCCAGGGCGACCACCCCCGGCGCGGTCGCGGTGCGCCGGCCCTCCTCCAGCAGGGGGACGGCGGCCTCCGGGTCGGTCGCGACGAGCGCCAGGTAGCCGGCCACCACCAGTCCCCGTGCCCGCTCCGGACCGGGGACGGGCACCGCGCGCAGCAGCAGGTCCAGCCAGTGCCGGCCCTCACCGAGGTGACCGCGGGCGGCCCAGTACAGCCAGGCGTCGGCGGCGGTGGCCAGGCCGGCCCGCGCCTCGCCGGGCGTCCGCAGGCAGTGCTCCAGCGCGCCCGCGAGCTCCGGGTGGACGGCGGCCAGCCGGTCGAACGCCGCCACCTGACCGGGCCCGAGGAACTCCGCGGCCGCCTCCGCCACCCGGCCGGCGCACCAGTCGCGGTGCCGCCGGCGCACCGGACCGCCCTCCCCGGAGCCGTCGAGCAGCTCGCGGCCGAACGCCCGGACCGTCTCCAGCATGCGGAACCTCGTCCCGGCGCCGGTCCGGTCGACCACCAGCAGCGAGGCCTCCACCAGCCGGGTCAGGGCGTCGAGGACGTCGTCCCGTGGGAGCTCGCCGTCGGCGCACACCGCCTCGGCGGCGGCCAGGTCGAAGCCGGCCGCGAAGACCGCCGCCCGACGCCACAGCAGCCGCTCGGCGGGACCCAGCAGGTCCGCGCTCCACGCCATCGTGGCGCGCAGCGTGCGGTGCCGGTCGGGCCCGGCCGGACCGGGGCGCCGCAGCAGGCCCAGCCGGTCGTCGAGGCGGTCGAGCAGCTGGGCCGGCGTCAGGGTGCGCAGCCGGACGGCGGCCAGCTCCAGGGCCAGCGGGATGCCGTCGAGCCGCCGGCACAGCTCGGCCAGCGCGGCGTCGTCGGCGGACGTGAGCACGAGGTCGGGGACCGCCGCCGCGGCCCGCTGCCGCAGCAGCGTGGTGCCGTCGCCCCCGGCCAGCGGCGGCACCGCGCACAGCGCCTCCCCGGGGACGTCCAGCGGCGTCCGGCTGGTGGCCAGGACGGTGAGGCCCGGGCAGGCGCCGGTCAGCGCGTCCACGAGGACGGCGGCGGCGTCGCGCACGTGCTCGCAGTTGTCGAGGACCAGCAGCAGCCGCCGCTCCCCCAGCACCTCGGCCAGGGACGCCGGAAGCCAGCGCCCCGTGGAGTCCCGGACGTCGAACGCGGCGGCGACCTGCGCGGCCGCCAGCGCGGGGTCGGACACCGCGGTGAGGTCGGCCAGCGCGACGCCGTCGGGGAAGGAGCGGCGCAGCTCGGCGGCGGCCCGCAGCGCCAGCCGGGTCTTGCCCACCCCTCCGGGGCCCACCAGCGTGACGAGCCGGGACTCCCCGAGCAGCGCCCGCAGCCGGGCCAGCTCGGCCCGCCGGCCGACGAACGAGCTGCGCTCCGCGGGCAGCCGGTGCCCGGGAGCGGGGGCTGCCGGCCGCGCCATGGCCGGGACGGTAACGGCGCGGTACGGGTCCCCGGGAGTACCCGTACCGCCGTCCGTACCTCCCCGGATGTCCGCGCGACGCCGCCGCGGGAGCGTGCCCGCGTGGTCGACCGGCGGCACGGGCGGACGGGCCTCTACCTGGTGGAGGTCCGCAGTTGCCCGCCGTCGGCGGACGACGCGGTGCGGATGCACCGCGCCCTGGCGCGGGCGGTGACCCGGCTCGGCACGGCCGGGACGCCGATCCGCTGGTGCGCGGCGTGGCTGCTCCCCGGCGACGGGCGGTGCCTGTGCGTGGTCCGGGCCGCCCGCCGGGCCGACGTCGTCCGCGCCCTCGACCTCGCCGCCGTCAGCACCGCGTCGGTCTCCCCCGCCCGCGCGCTGGCCGACTCCCTCACCCACGTCGGAAGCAGGTCCTGACATGTCCACCGTCGACGCACGTCCCCCGCTCCGCGCCGCCGCGGCCGACGGCGGCCTCCGGGGCCGGGTCGCCCGGCGCCCGCTGACCGCCTTCCTCGTCCTCGTCTTCGGCCTCGGGTGGCCCCTGGTCTCGATCCCCGCACTGACCGCGCACGGCGTCCTCCCGGGCGGCGCGCTGCCCCAGGAGCCGTTCACGCTGGCCCTCACGCTGGTCGTCATGCTGCCCGCCGCGCTGTGGGTCACGGCCGTCACCGAGGGCCGCGCCGCCGTCCGTGCGCTCCTGCGCCGCGCGGTGCAGTGGCGGTTCGGCCCCGGCTGGTGGGCCGCGGCGCTGCTGGGCCTGCCGCTGCTGACCCTCGCCGTCGGGGCGGCCGCCGGGCAGCAGCTGCGGACCGGGGACCTCCTGGCGACGCTCGGCGCGGGCGCGGTCTCGATCGTCACCTCGGTGCTGCTGGTGCACCTGTGGGAGGAGACGGTCTGGGCGGGCTTCTTCCAGGACCGGCTCGAGCGGCGGCACGGCCTCCTGGTCGCGGCCGCGCTGACCGCGCTGCCGTTCGCGGCGATCCACCTGCCGCTGCAGTTCACCGGCGACCTCGCCCTCGGCCCCCTGGCGTTCGCGATCGGGGTGCTGGTCGTCTTCGGCGTCGTGATCCGCCTGCTGGTCGGCGCCACCGTGCGCGGGGCCGCGGGCAGCGTGCTGGCCGCGGGGGTCGTGCACGCGACGTTCAACGCCTCGAACAACGAGGGGAACGTGGTCGACGACCTGCTCGGCGGGGGCCAGCCCACGCTCTACGCGGTGGTCGCCGCGGTGCTGTTCACCCTCGGCGTCCTGCTGGCCCTGCGCGCCCGCCGCTGATCCGCCGGTCGAGTGCCACGGGGCGCGGGCACCGCGCCCCGTGGCACTCCCTGCGCACGGCGGGACGACTGGGACCGGCGGGGCGTGACGTGACGGTCCGGTACGGGCATGACGATGCCCACACCGACACCCCAGGCGGCACATCCGTGCTGGTCAGGGCGGTGCGGGTGGCCGCCATACGTCGGCGGCCGGACGGCGCGCGGGAGGAGGCCGGTTGGGCGTGTCGCCCCCGGCCCCGCGAAGATGGGTCCCGACATGGCGAGTGCAGCACGAGCGGAGGCCGCGGGCCCGCAGACGACCAGCCGACCGCTCCGGGCGTGGCAGCAGGCCGCGCTCGCCAGGTACGAGGAGAGCTCACCCAAGGACTTCCTGGTCACCGCGACCCCGGGCGCGGGCAAGACCACCTTCGCCCTGACCCTCGCCGCGCGGCTGCTCTCCCGTCGCGAGGTGGCCCGCGTCATCGTCGTCTGCCCCACCGACCACCTGCGGCTGCAGTGGGCCGACGCGGCCGACCGGATGGGCATCGTCCTCGACCCGGGGCTGACCAACGCCGTGGGCCCGGTGCGCGCCGGCACGCAGGGCTACGTCACCACCTACGCGCAGGTCGCCGGCAAGCCGATGCTGCACGCCGCCCGCGCCACCGCCGTCAAGACGCTGGTCATCCTGGACGAGGTGCACCACGCCGGCGACGGCCTCTCCTGGGGCGAGGCGGTCGAGGAGGCCTACGGCATGGCCGCCCGCCGGCTGTGCCTGACCGGCACCCCGTTCCGCACCAAGCCCGACGAGCGCATCCCCTTCGTCCGCTACGAGGAGGACGCCTTCGAGGGCGACGACGGGGAGGGCGGCATGGGCCTGGTCAGCCGGGCCGACTACACCTACGGCTACAAGGAGGCGCTGGCCGACAACGTCGTCCGCCCGGTCGTCTTCGCCGCCTACACCGGCACCTCGCGGTGGCGGAACTCCGCCGGTGAGGTCGTCGCCGCCTCGCTGTCGGAGGCCGGCACCCGCTCGGTGGAGATGCAGGCCTGGCGCACCGCCCTGGACCCCAAGGGCCAGTGGGTGCCGCACGTCATCGCCGCGATGGACGACCGCATCACCCACCTGCGCGAGAACGGCATGCCCGACGCCGCGGGGCTGGTGCTGGCCAGCGACCAGGACGACGCCCGCGCCTACGCCAAGATCGTCCGCCGGGTCACCGGCAAGGCCGCCGAGCTGATCCTCTCCGACGACCCCAAGGCGTCGAAGAAGATCGAGCGCTTCGCCACCGGGTCGGCCCGGATCGCCGTCTGCGTCCGGATGATCTCCGAGGGCGTCGACGTCCCGCGCGCCGCCGTCCTCGCCTGGATGACCTCCTACCGGACGCCGCTGTTCTTCGCCCAGGCCGTCGGCCGCGTCGTCCGCTCCCGCGCGCCGCACGAGTCGGCCACGGTGTTCCTCCCCGCCGTCCGGCCGCTGCTGTCGCTGGCCGCGTCGATGGAGGAGCAGCGCAACCACGTCATGCCGCCGCCCAAGACGGAGCAGGGGGACGAGCTCGACCTCGAGCCGCTGCCGCCCAAGGAGCGCGAGGTCGGCGACAGCGTCAGGCAGTTCGAGGCGCTGGAGGCCGACGCGCGGTTCGCGCACGTCCTGGCCAGCGGCACCGCGCACACCGGCGAGGGCCGCCCCGCCGCGGTGCCCCTCGGCGCCGAGGAGGAGGAGTTCCTCGGCATCCCCGGCCTGCTCACCGCCGAACAGACCGCGTCGCTGCTGGCCAAGCGGGACGACGAGCTGCGGCTGCGCATCGCCCAGCGGGCGCACTCCGAGGACGACGAGCCCGGGCTGTTCCCCGTCGAGGACCACCCGGAGGAGACCGACGCCGGCCGCTCCTGGCGGGACGCCGCCGAGCTGCGGCGCGAGATCAACCGGCTGGTCAGCCGGGTGGCCGCCCGGACCTCGCAGCCGCACGCGGTGGTGCACACCCAGCTGCGCCAGTCGGTGCCCGGACCACCGTCGGCGTCGGCCTCGGTCGACGTCCTCCGCGCCCGCCGGGAACGCCTCCGCACGATGCTGTGACACTGCGGTCCTCCGGACCGCACCGCGGCCACGTGCCGTCCCCGACCGCCGCTGAGCCGCTGCTCGACCGACCTCACAGCAGGCCCCTGCTGGCGGCGAGGGCGACGGCCTCGGTGCGGCCGCCGGCGCCGAGCTTGGCCAGGATGTTGCTGACGTGCACGCTCGCCGTCTTCTCGCTGATGTAGAGCTCCGCACCGATCTGCCGGTTGGTCCGGCCCTGGGCCAGCAGCCGCAGCACCTCGGTCTCCCGCGGTGTGAACACCGCCCCGCCCTCGACGACGCGCCGCGCCCCCGGGAGGTCCAGCGGCAGCCGCCCGCGACGGGCCAGCGCGACGACGGCCGCCTGCAGCGGCGCCGCGCCCAGCCGGACCGCCGTCTCCCCCGCCGCGCGCAGCTCCTCGGCGGCGCCGTCCCGGTCACCGGTGGCCAGCAGCGCCTCGGCGAGCCGGAACCGCGACCGCGCCTGCTCGAAGACGTGCCCGTACCCGAACCCGTCGACGGCGGCCCGCCACAGCTCCGGTGCGGCCCGCCCCGACAGCCGGCCCGTCTCCGCGTCCAGCCGGGCCACCCACGCGGCGGCCTCCACGCCGTACGCGCCGATCGCCCGGAGGTGGTCCTCGACCGCCGAGCGCGCCGCGGCGGCCAGCTCCTCCCCGGCGGCCGCCCAGCGCCGGACCGCCGGCTCGTCGCCGGTCAGCCGGGCGGCGGCCGCGGCGTCGGCCACCGGCGCCAGCGCCGTCGCGACCAGCCGGACCACGGCCAGCCGGTCGTAGTTCCAGTACGTCCGCACCTGCTGCACCGCGGCGCGGGCGCGCGCCACGGCGGTGCCGGCGTCGCCGGCCCAGGCGGCGAGGTCGATCTCCGCCCCGGCGGTGGCCAGCAGCAGCAGGACGTGGGCGTCCAGCCGGGCGGTGAGACCGCGCGCCCACACCACCCGCTCCGCCGCCGCGGGGTCGCCGCGGCCGACCTGGACCAGCAGCCCCGCCGCGCGCACGTGCGCGGCCATGTCCGGCACCCGTGCCAGCTCCTCGGCCAGGGCCAGGCTGCCGTCCCAGTCGCCGGACACGTAGCGCACGACCACCCCGAGGTGCCGCAGCTCGGCGGGGTAGAACGCCCACTCCACACCCAGCACGCGGGCCCGCTCCAGCCCGGCGTCGACCCAGGTCAGCGACTCGGTCAGCGCGCCGTCCTCGTAGGGGACGACGGCGAGGTTGAACAGCACCCGCAGCTCGACGTCGGTGTCGCCCGAGCGGCGGGCCCGTGCCAGCGCCTCCTCCAGCCGGGCGCGCACCGCGGCGCGGTCGCCGACGCCGCGGACCCGCGCCAGCGACACGGCGGTGTCGGCCCAGGCGCTGTCCAGGCCCAGCGCGTCGGCGGCCGCCAGCGCCTCCGCGGCCGCGGCGTCCCCCTCGGCCCACCGGCTCACGTCGTAGCTGGTGCGCGCGTGCGTGGCTGCCGCCCAGGTGCGCACGACCGACGGCGGGTGGGCCGGCACCAGCTCCATCGCCCGGCTGCTCTCCCGGTGCGCCGCGGCCTGGTCCTCGATCCGCCCCAGGGCCTGGGCGAGGGTGTGGTGCACCTGGGCCCGCACGACCGGGTCGCCGTCCTCGCCCAGCAGCTGCAGCGCCTCGCGCAGCAGGGCCACCGCCCGGTGCAGCTCGCCGCCGCGCCGGGCCGCGGCCGCGGTGTCCAGCAGCAGCGCGGTGTGGTCGCGGCCGGCCCGCTGGTCCGCGTCGGGGACCGCCGACCACAGCGCCAGCGCCGCCTCCAGGTGCTGCAGCTGCTCGGCCGGCGCGCCGGCCCGGCCGGCCTCGGCGGCGGCGTCGAGCGAGGCGGTGAACGCCCGGGGGAGGTCGTTGCTGCCCCGCGCGTGGTGCGCCAGCTCGGCGGCGGTGCCCGCGCCCGGGGTGGCGGTGAGGTGGGCGGCGATCGCGGCGTGCGCCCGGACCCGCTCCCCCGGCAGCAGGTCGGCGAGCACGGCCTCGCGCAGCAGGGCGTGCCGGAAGCGGTACCGGCCGCCGTCGGACACCACCAGCAGGTGGTGGTGCACCGCCTCGGCCAGCGCGGCCTCCAGCTCGGCGGGCGCCAGCTCGCTGACCGCGGCCAGGAGGTCGTGGTGCACGCGTCGCCCGGCGACGGCGGCCACCCGCAGCACGCGCTGGGCGGCCTCCCCGAGCTGCTCGACCCGCGCCAGCAGCACGTCGGTGAGCGCGAGCGGCAGCGTCTCGCCGGCCAGGCCCGCGGCGGTCAGCTCCTCGGCGTAGAAGGCGTTGCCCTCGGCCCGCGCCACGACGTCGTCCACCGTCTTCTCGGGGACGCCGGCGGCCAGCCCGCGCACGAGCTCGCCGACGGCGGCGTCCGGCAGGGGTCCCAGCTCCAGCCGCTCCACGCCCGGCAGCCGCACCAGCTCGGCCAGCAACGGGCGCAGCGGGTGGCGGCGGTGCAGGTCGTCGGAGCGGTAGGAGACCACCATCGCCACCGGCTCCTCGGCCAGCCGGGCGAGGAGGTAGCGCAGCAGGTCGCGGCTGGAGTGGTCGGCCCAGTGCACGTCCTCCAGCACGAGCAGCAGCGGCGTGGCCGCGGCCAGCTCGGTGAGCAGGGCGGCGACGGCCTCGAACAGCTGCAGCCGGCCGTCGTCCAGCAGCGGGCGGGGCCCCCGGTGCGGGCGCAGCCGGCCGAGGTCGGCCGCCTCGCCGCCCGGCGGGTCGGGGACGGCGACCGGCGCGCGGCCGGCCAGCAGCCCGGCCAGTGCCGGCTGCCCGGCGGCCACCAGCGGCTCCCCGGTCACCGGGCGCAGCAGGTCCACGAACGGCAGGTAGGGCAGGCCGACGTCCCCGAGGTCGACGCAGTGCCCCACGAGGACCCGCACGCCGCGCCCGGGAGCGCGGGCGGTCAGCTCGTCGAGCAGTCGGGTCTTCCCGACGCCGGCGTCGCCGGAGAGCAGCACCGCGCTGCCGCGGCCCTCCAGCGCGCGGTCGACCGAGGCCAGCAGCCGGGACAGCTCCTCGGCGCGGCCCACCAGGGGTCGGTCGTCCCACTGCGGCACGCCCTGGATCGTGGCAGAGGCCAGGGACCCCGATCGGGGGTCCTCCCTCAGTGCGCCCGCCACCACCGGCGGGCAGACCAGGGGCCGCGGCGGGTGCGCGTGCCGCGGCCGATCTGCTGCAGCACCTCCCGGCGGTAGGCCAGCTCGGCCTCGAGGCCCGGGTTCGGGTAGGTCGCCATCACCGTCTCCTGTCGTCGTCCGTTCCGACGACGTCGACGGTCGTGCTGAGGCGGCACCCCCGGCATCGGCCGGTCGGGCGGTCTGCGCCGGCCCGACCGGGCCTGAGGCCCCTCAGGTCACCTCAGCTCGGTGCCCTTGGTCTCCTTGAGGGTGAGGATGACGGCGAACGCCACCGCCGCGGCGATCGCGACGTACCAGAAGAACCACAGCGGGTGGCCGGCGTCGGACAGCGCGACGATGACCAGCGGGGCGGTGCCGCCGAAGAGGGCGACCGTGAGGTTGTACCAGGCCCCGATGCCGGTGGCGCGCAGCTCCGTGGGGAACAGCTCGCTCATGACCGCCGGGGCGATGGAGGCCAGCAGCGCGTACAGCCCGAGGCCGGTGCAGAAGACCACGATCAGCGACAGCAGGTTGTCCTGGACGAGGAACGACAGCGGGACGATGAGCAGCGCGTACCCGCCGGACCAGACCAGCATCTGCGGCTTGCGCCCGAACCGGTCCGACAGCGCCCCGAACGGGTAGCACAGCGCCACGAACAGGGCCGTGCCGATGGACAGCGCGAGGAAGACGTCGGTCTCGTCCGCGTCCCGGAACCGGATCGCGAACGGCGTGAGGGCGCTGAAGAACGTGTAGTACGACAGCGTCGACAGCAGCGTGAAGGCGCACAGCTGCAGGACGGCACGGGGGTGGTGCTTGATCGTCTGCAGCAGCGGGTGCTTGGTCGCCCGCGCCTTCTCGGCGCTCTCCTCGAACTGCTCGGTCTCCACCAGCGACCGGCGCAACCACATGCCGATCAGGCCGAGCAGGCCCCCGATGAAGAAGGCGATCCGCCAGCCGTAGGACTCCAGCTGCTGCTCGTCGAGCACGCTGGTGAGCAGCACGCCGAGCAGGGAGGCGGCCAGCAGGGCCGTCCCCGTGGAGATGTAGAAGAACGACGAGTAGCGGCCGCGGTGGGCAGGAGGGGCGATCTCGCCGAGGTAGGCCGACGCGTTGGAGACCTCGCCGCCCAGCGACATGCCCTGCGCGATGCGCGCCAGCAGCAGCAGGATCGGAGCGAGCCACCCCACCTGCTCGTACGTGGGCAGGATCGCGATGACCATCGAGCCGCCGGCCATCAGCAGGATGGTGAGCAGCATCCCGGCCTTGCGGCCGCGCAGGTCGGCGAAGCGGCCCAGCAGGATGCCGCCCAGCGGCCGGAAGAAGAAGGCCAGGGCGTAGGTCGACGTCGTCCCGATCAGGGCGAGCGCCTCGTTCTCGGCGGGGAAGAACTGGCCGGCGAAGAAGACGAGGAAGGTCGCGTAGACCGTCCAGTCGAACCACTCGACGGCGTTGCCGATGCTGGCCGAGACCAGCGTCTTGACCGGCAACCGGTGGCGTTCGTCCACCGTCGTGCCGCGCCCCTGCTGCACCGCGCCTGCCATGCGAACTCCCGACGTCGCCCCGGTCACACCCGGGGACGACGGTAGGCGGGAGCCGCTGCCGCGGCATGTCGGGGACTTGGGTCCGGACCGGATGACGGCCGCCTCGCGGCGAGATGCACAACACGGCTCCAGGCCCCCGACCGGAGTCGGGGCGGTAGTCCGTGAAGGCGGTAACCAAATGGCACCCGGGGGCACGATGCACCCGGCCCGGACACCTCCGAGGCTACCCCCGGTCGCGGCGGCTCACACGGGCCGAGGGGGTCCGATCGGGGTCGCGGTCGCCCGGACGGGCCGGGGTCGCGTGCCAGACTCCGCTCCGTGGTGGAGCTGACGAGGTCGGGGAGGTCGGGCTCCGCGGGCGCCGGCGAGGTGGGTCTGACCGACGTGGAGGCCCGTGTGCTGGCCGCCGTCGACGAGCAGTGGGCCGTCGACCGGCTCCGCTCGCTGGTCGCCGTCCCCTCGGTCGGGGGCACGGCGGCCGAGAGCGAGGTGCAGCACCTGGTCGCCGGCTGGCTGGAGCAGCTCGGCTGCGCGGTCGACCGGTGGCCGATCGACCTCGCCGCGGCCGCGACCGCTCCGGACGCCCCGGGCCAGGAGGTCGAGCGCACCGAGGCGTGGGGCGTGGTCGGGACCGCACCGGCCGCCGACGACGGGGTGCCGGCACTGGTCTTCGCCGGCCACACCGACGTCGTCCCCGCGGGCGACCGCGCCCTGTGGCCGCGGGACCCCTTCGACCCGCACGTGGCCGGCGGCGCGGTGCACGGCCGGGGCGCGTGCGACATGAAGGCCGGCGTGGTGGCCGCCCTCGCCGCCCTCGACGCCGTCCGGACGGCGGGGGTGCGCCTGGCCCGCCCCGTGGCGGTGCACGCCGTGGTCGGCGAGGAGGACGGCGGCCTGGGGGCCTGGGCCACGCTGCGGCGGGGCCACCGCGGCGACCTGTGCGTCATCCCGGAGCCGACCGCGGGCGCGGTCGTCACGGCCAACGCCGGGGCGCTGACCTTCCGGCTGGAGGTGACCGGCCGCGCCGCGCACGCCGCCCACCGCGACCAGGGCGTCAGCGCCGTCGAGCTGTTCGCGGCGGTGCACGCGGACCTGCGCGCGTTCGAGGCCGAGCGGCAGGTCGGCGCCGACCCCCGGTTCGGCGGCGCCCGCTACCCGTACGGCATCAACATCGGCCGGGTGCGGGCCGGCGACTGGGCCAGCTCGGTCCCCGACCGGCTGGTCGCCGACGGGCGCTACGGCGTCCGGCTGGGCGAGCCGGTGACCGCGGCGCGGGCGGCGTTCGAGGCGCGGCTGGCCGCCTTCTGCGCCGCGGACCCGTGGCTGGCCGAGCACCCGGTCCGGCTCACCTGGACCGGCGGCGCCTTCGCCAGCGGCCGGCTCCCCGACGGGCACCCACTGCTGGCCGACGTCCGGCGGGCGGTGGCCGACACCGGCGCCGGGGTGCCGCCGGAGCGGGCCATCCCCGCCGGCAGCGACCTGCGCCTGTACGCCGGCGCGGGCATCCCGACGCTGCACTACGGCCCCGGCGACCTGCACCTGGCCCACGGGCCGCTGGAGCGGGTGCCGATCGCCGAGCTGGTCACCGCGGCGCGGGCGTTCGCCCTGCTCACCGTGCGCAGCTGCGGGGCGGCATGAGCCTCGTCGGCTTCGAGGCGTGGACGCCGCTGGCCGGCGACTCCCCCACCTCGCGCACCGAGTGGGCCGCCGTCGTCGCCGCCTGGGGCGAGCCGCACCGCCGGTACCACGACCTCGCGCACCTGGCCGCCGTCCTCGGGCTGGTCGGTGAGCTCGCCGGGTCGGCCGCCGACCCGGACGCCGTCCGGCTGGCCGCCTGGTACCACGACGTGGTCTACGACCCCACCCGCGCCGACAACGAGCAGGTCAGCGCCGAGCGGGCCCGGGCCGGGCTGCGCGGGCTGGTGCCCGGGGAGCGGGTCGAGGAGGTGGCCCGGCTGGTGCTGCTGACCGCCGGGCACGACCCCGCGCCCGACGACGCCAACGGCGCGGTGCTCTGCGACGCCGACCTCGCGGTGCTGGCCGGGCCGCCGGAGTCCTACGCCGCCTACGCCTCGGCGGTGCGCGAGGAGTACGGGCACCTGTCCGACGCCGAGTTCACCGCCGGGCGCACCGCCGTCCTGGAGCACCTGCTGGCGCTGCCGCAGCTCTACCGGCTGCCGGCCGTCGCCGCGGAGTGGACCCCGCGCGCCCGCGCGAACCTGACCGCCGAGCTCACCCTGCTGAGGAGGCGCGCGGCGTCTTCCTGAGCCGCAGGCCGGCGCCGGCCAGGCGGGACAGCAGCTCCCGGCACCCGACCGGCAGCGCCCCGGCGGCCACGGCGACGTCGTAGAGCTCCTGGGGGACGTCGTAGTGGTCGCCCTGGAACGCCCGCCGCGGGATGCCCAGCTCGGCGGCGACGAACGCGTGCAGCTCCTCGTAGGAGACGTCGCTGACCAGGTGCGACCACAGCCGGCCGCGCCAGTGCCACACGGGGGTGTCGATCAGCACGGCCACGGCGCGAGTCTCCCCCGCCCCCGCTAGCGTCGCGCGGGTGACCGACGAGATCCGCTGGGGCATCGTGGGGCCCGGCCGCATCGCCGAGAGCGTCCTGCCCGACTTCGCGCACGTCCCCGGTGCGCGGCCGGTCGCGGTCGCCTCCCGCTCGGCCGACCGCGCGGCGGCGTTCGCCCGACGGCACGGGCTGGAGCGCGCGCACGGCTCCTACGCCGACATCCTCACCGACCCGGACGTCGACGTCCTGTACGTGGCGACGCCGCACCCGCAGCACCACGCGATCGCGCTGGCCGCCCTCGACGCCGGCAAGGCCCTGCTGGTGGAGAAGGCCTTCACCGCCACCACCGCGGGGGCCGCCGAGGTCGTCGACCGGGCCCGGGAGCGGGGCGTCTTCGTCATGGAGGCGATGTGGACCCGCTTCCAGCCAGCCGTGGTGCGGGTGCGGGAGCTGGTGGCCGACGGCGCCATCGGCGAGGTGCGCTCGGTGCAGGCCGACCTGGGCGTGGCCCGCGACTACGACCCCCTGGACCGGCTGTTCGCCCTGGAGCTGGGCGGCGGCGCGCTGCTGGACCTCGGCGTCTACGTCGTCTCGTTCGCGCAGATGCTGCTCGGCGCCCCCGACACCGTGCACGTCGCCGGCTCGCTGTTCCCGACCGGTGCCGACGCCGAGGCGGCGCTGCTGCTGGGCTACGAGGACGGCCGCACCGCCACGCTCACGACCTCGCTGCGCCACCCGACACCCGGCCAGGCCCGCGTCTTCGGGACCACCGGCTGGATCGACGTCCTCCCCCGGTTCCACCACCCCCGGACGATCGTGCTGCACCGCACCGGCGCGGAGCCGGAGACCATCACCCGGCCACCGACCGGCATCGGCTACGCGCACGAGCTCGTCGAGGTGACGGAGTGCCTGCGGGCCGGCCGCACGGAGAGCGCGGTCATGCCCCTGGCCGACACGCTGGCGGTGCAGGCGGTGCTCGGCCAGGCGGCCGACCGGCTGGGCATCCGGCACGCCGAGGACCGCTCCGTCCTCTAGGCCGGCGTGGGCAGGCCCGGCGTCCGCTGGGCGGGGTCCCAGGCCGCGCCCAGGGCCTGCTCGGCGGTGGGCACCCGGGTCGGCGTCCCCCCGGCCCGGCGGACCGCCTCGGCGAAGTGGACGGCGTCGATCGGAGCCGCCCCGCCGGGGTCGTTGTTGAAGTACACGAGCACGTCCTCGTGCGGTGCCCAGGTGGCGGCCAGGCGGTCGGCCCACAGCTGCAGCGTGCGCGGCCGGTAGCGCCAGTCCTCCACGCCGGTGTGGAACCGCAGGTAGCCCCAGTCGGTGGTCCGCCAGAGCGGCGTGACCGGCTGCTCGTCGCGGTCGGCCCAGCACAGCGCGGCCCCGTAGCGCTCCAGCAGGGCGCGGACCTCGTCGGTCCACCAGCTCTCGTGCCGCGGCTCGACGGCGACCCGGGTGCCGGCGGGGAACTGCGCGAGGCACTCCCGCAGCAGCTCCGCGTCGGCCTTCAGCGTCGGCGGGAGCTGCAGCAGGACCGTGTCCAGCCGGTGCTCCAGGCCCTCGGCGCGCGCCATGAGCCGGGCGACGGGCTCCTCCGGCTCGCGCAGCCGCTTGATGTGGGTGAGGAACCGGCTGGCCTTGACCGCCCAGCGGAAGTCCGGCGGGGTGCGCTCGCGCCAGGCGACGAAGGTGGCGTGCTCGGGCAGCCGGTAGAAGGCGTTGTTGCTCTCGACGGTCGCGAAGAACCGGGCGTAGTGCTCCAGCCACAGCCGCTGGGGCAGCTTCGGCGGGTAGAAGCGCCCCCGCCAGTCGCGGTACTGCCAGCCCGAGGTCCCGATCACCACCGCCACGGACGGCCGCCTACCCTGCGCGGTCATGGCCGACGCACCCGCCCGATTCAAGGACCTCTGCCTCGACGCCCTCGACCACCAGGCGCAGGCCGACTGGTGGTGCGCCGCCCTCGGGTACGTGCGCCTGACCGACCTGCAGCCCGGCGACTACCAGGCACCGCGGCCGGCGGAGTGGCCGGTGCCGATCGTCGACCCCGCCGGCGCGGGGCCGGTCATCTGGCTCAACCCGGTGCCCGAGGCCAAGGCGGTCAAGAACCGCATGCACCTGGACGTCGTCGGCGACACCGCGGCACTCCTGTCCGCCGGCGCCACGCTCGTGCGGGCCAAGGACGAGGAGGTCGCGTGGGACGTGCTCGCCGACCCCGAGGGCAACGAGTTCTGCTGCTTCGCCCCCGTGGACTGAGGCCGCCGCCCCGTCGAGATCGCCGGATCTCGCACGCGCCGGGCCGCCGGACGGTGCGAGATGCGGTGATCTCGACAGGGAGCCGGCAGAGGCCCGGACGCCGACAGGGGCGGCCCCGCGGAGTGCGGGACCGCCCCTGCCGGGCAGTGCTGGTGGTGCTCACGCGAGGGACCTGAAACGGCCCCTCTGCAGGGTCCCGCGCCGAACGTGCGAGGCGCGGGGGGCAGAGGGGTCCTTCGTCAGAAGTCCATGCCGCCCATGCCGCCGTCGGCGCCCGGCATGGCCGGGGCGGCCTTCTCCGGCTTGTCGGCGATGACGGCCTCGGTGGTGAGGAAGAGCGCCGCGATGGAGGCGGCGTTCTGCAGCGCCGAGCGGGTCACCTTGGCGGGGTCGATGATCCCGTTGGCGACCAGGTCCACGTACTCGCCGGAGGCGGCGTTGAGGCCCCAGCCGGTGTCGGAGTTGCGGACCTTCTCCGCGACGACGCCACCCTCGAGGCCGGCGTTGACGGCGATCTGCTTCAGCGGCGCCTCGAGCGCGACGCGCACGATGTTGGCGCCGGTGGCCTCGTCACCCTCGAGCTCGAGCTTGTCGAACGCGACGGCGGTGGCCTGCGCCAGGGCGACGCCACCACCGGCGACGATGCCCTCCTCGACGGCGGCCTTGGCGTTGCGCACCGCGTCCTCGATGCGGTGCTTGCGCTCCTTGAGCTCGACCTCGGTCGCGGCACCGGCCTTGATGACGGCGACGCCACCGGCCAGCTTGGCCAGGCGCTCCTGCAGCTTCTCGCGGTCGTAGTCGGAGTCCGACTTCTCGATCTCGGCGCGGATCTGGTTCACCCGACCGGCGATCTGGTCGCTGTCACCGGCACCCTCGACGATCGTCGTCTCGTCCTTGGTGACGACGACCTTGCGGGCGCGGCCGAGCAGCTCGAGACCGGCGGACTCCAGCTTGAGGCCGACCTCCTCGCTGATGACCTGGCCACCGGTGAGGATGGCGATGTCGGTCAGCATGGCCTTGCGGCGGTCACCGAAGCCGGGGGCCTTGACCGCGAGGGACTTGAAGGTGCCGCGGATCTTGTTGACCACCAGGGTCGCCAGGGCCTCGCCCTCGACGTCCTCGGCGATGATCGCCAGCGGCTTGCCCGACTGCATGACCTTCTCCAGCAGCGGGAGCAGGTCCTTCACCGAGCTGATCTTGCTGTTGACGACGAGCACGTACGGGTCGTCGAGGACGGCCTCCATGCGCTCGGCGTCGGTGACGAAGTAGGGCGAGATGTAGCCCTTGTCGAAGCGCATGCCCTCGGTGAGCTCGAGCTCGAGGCCGAAGGTGTTGCTCTCCTCGACGGTGATGACGCCTTCCTTGCCGACCTTGTCCATCGCCTCGGCGATGAGCTCGCCGATGGCCGGGTCAGCGGCGGAGATCGACGCGGTGGCGGCGATCTGCTCCTTGGTCTCGACGTCCTTGGCGGTCGAGAGCAGGTACTCGGTGACCGACTCGACGGCCTTCTCGATGCCCTTCTTCAGGGCCATGGGGTTCGCGCCGGCGGCGACGTTGCGCAGACCCTCGCGGACGAGCGCCTGGGCGAGCACGGTGGCGGTGGTGGTGCCGTCACCGGCGACGTCGTCGGTCTTCTTGGCGACCTCCTTGACCAGCTCGGCGCCGATCTTCTCCCACGGGTCCTCGAGCTCGATCTCCTTGGCGATGCTCACACCATCGTTGGTGATGGTGGGGGCACCCCACTTCTTCTCGAGGACGACGTTGCGGCCCTTGGGGCCGAGGGTCACCTTGACGGCGTCGGCGAGGGTGTTCATGCCCCGCTCGAGGCCGCGGCGAGCCTCTTCCTCGAAGGCGATCATCTTGGCCATGTGGTGATGTCCTCCATGCATGGATCGCTGCACGGCCGGGTTCGGCGCCCGCGACGGACGACACCGGTGGTGCGGGCACTCCGTCGGCCCGCGCACCAGCGCCTCACCGCATCCGACCTGATTGGCACTCGGCACTGTCGAGTGCCAACCAGGAGTCTGGCACTCGCCCCTGCCGAGTGCAAGAACGGGTGGGCAGACAGCGGGTGTTCCCGGGGACGACGGAGGCCCGGCCCCCCGAGGGGGACCGGGCCTCCGTGTGCCCTGCGGTGGTTCTCAGGCGACGCGGACGGCGTCGGCCTGCGGACCCTTCTCGCCCTGGACGACCTCGAAGGTGACCCGCTGGCCCTCGTCGAGGCTCTTGTACCCGTCCATCTGGATGGCCGAGTAGTGGACGAAGACGTCCTGGCCGCCGTCGACGGCGATGAAGCCGAAGCCCTTCTCGGCGTTGAACCACTTCACGGTGCCCTGTGCCACGTGTGCTCCCACGTTTCGTGCGTGCGGACGACGCCAGCCGTTCCGGCGCCGGGTCTAGCTCTTCCGCCCGTCGGACACGAACGTGGAACTGGAACCGCGGGAGAACGTACAGCACAAAAGGCGTGGTGAGAGCAAACTCACGCACACGCCACCCCGGATCGGGGGACACCCACCGACCGGATCGACGCCGAGCCTACCCGGTCACCCGATGAGGCCCGCGGCCCGCACCGACCGCAGCGAGGGCTCCACGACGTGCGTGGGGCCCACCACCGGCTCGAGCGGGTCGAGGGTCTTGAGGCCCTCGCCGGTGTTGAGGACGACGGTCTCCTTCGCCGGGTCCAGCCGGCCGTCCTCGACCAGCTGGCGCAGCACCGCGACGGTCACCCCGCCGGCGGTCTCGGCGAAGACCCCGGTGGTGCGGGCCAGGTCGCGGATGCCCTGGACGATCTGCTCGTCGCCGACCCGGCCCACCGCCCCGCCGGTGCGGCGGATGGCGTCGAGGGCGTAGGGGCCGTCGGCGGGGTTGCCGATGTTGAGCGACTTCGCGATCCCGGTCGGCTTCACCGGCTTGACGACGTCCCACCCGTTGTCGAACGCGGTGGCGATCGGGTCGCAGCCGGCCGACTGGGCACCGAAGATCGTCCACTCGGTGGCCTCGACGATGCCGGCGGCGGTGAGCTCGCGGAACGCCTTGTCCACCTTGGTCAGCAGCGACCCGGAGGCCATGGGGATGACCACCTGGGCCGGGATCCGCCAGCCGAGCTGCTCGGCGATCTCGTAGCCCATCGTCTTGGAGCCCTCGGCGTAGTAGGGCCGCACGTTCTGGTTGACGAAGGCGGTGTCCTCGAACTCGTCGGTCTCGGCGAGCTCGCTGGTGAGCCGGTTGACGTCGTCGTAGGAGCCCTCGACGGCGACCAGCGTCTGGCCGTAGACCGCGGACTGGACGACCTTGCCCGGCTCCAGGTCGGCGGGGATGAAGACGAACGAGGGCAGCCCGACGCGGGCGGCGTGCGCGGCGACGGAGTTGGCCAGGTTGCCGGTGGAGGCGGCGGCGATCTTGGTGTAGCCCAGGCCCTTGGCGGCGGTGGCGGCCAGGCTGACCACGCGGTCCTTGAACGAGTGCGTGGGGTTGGCCGAGTCGTCCTTCACCCAGAGCCCACCGGTGAGGCCCAGCTCGGCGGCCAGCCGGTCGGCGCGGACCAGCGGGGTCAGGCCCGGGTCCAGGGAGACGCGCGAGGCCGGGTCGTGGCCCACCGGCAGCAGCGCGACGTAGCGCCAGATGTTCTGCGGGCCGGCCTCGATCTGCTCCCGGGTCACCGCCCGCATGACCGCCGGGTCGTAGTCGACCTCCAGCGGGCCGAAGCACTCGGCGCAGGCGTGCTCGGCGATCAGGCCGAAGGTGGCACCGCAGTTGCGACACACCAGCCCGCGGGCGGGGTTCGGCGGGACGGGCCCACCGGCGGACGAGTCGGCCTGGACGGAACCGGGAGCGGTCAGGGTCATGCGACGACTACCTCCTCATCTTCCCCACCCCGGGCCGTCGAGCCGGGTGGGACGGAATTGGCACCTTCCGCTGCGCGGACGCGCAGGCGGCGGTTGCCGGGGCTTCGTCGGGCCGTGTCCCTCTGCCCCTCTGGATGAGTGGAACGCCGTCGACTGTACCCAGGTGGGCCGCGTCGCAGTGGTCCGGGCCAGGATGGGCCGGTGAGCACGCGCGTCGTCTACACCGACCTCGACGGCACGATGGTCGGGCCGCGGGGCTCGTTCTGGCACACGGCCGGCCGGGACCTCACCGCCACCCCGGCCGCCGCGCTGCTCGACCTGCACCGCGCCGGGGTCGAGCTGGTGCTGGTCAGCGGCCGGACCTACGAGCAGGTCGTGGAGGCGGCGCGGATCTTCGCGGCCGACGGCGCGATCGCCGAACTGGGCTCGGTGGTCAGCTGGGACGCCGGGCGCAGCGTGCACCACCTCACCGGCGACCTGCCCGAGCGGTACGCCGGGCGGGCGCCGGTCGACGTGATGGAGGAGCTGGGCGTCGTCGACACGCTGTTGGCCCGCCACGCCGGCCGGCTGGAGTGGCACGCCCCCTGGCACACGACCCACCGGACCGACGCGCTGCTGCGGGGGCGGGTCGACCCCCTCGCCGTGGACGCCGAGCTGGCCGAGCTGGGGGCCGGCTGGCTGACGCTGAACGACAACGGCTCGATCCCGGCGACGGCCCGGATGACCCTCGCCCCCGAGGCGCTGCCGCCGCGGGTCTACCACCTGATGCCGCGCGGCATCTCCAAGGGCGCGGCGATCGCCTGGGACCTCGAGCGCCGCGGCCTCACCCCCGCCGACGCGGTGGCGATCGGCGACAGCGTGAGCGACCTGGAGATGGCGCCGGCGGTGCAGCGGCTGTGGATCACCGCGAACGGGGCCACGGTCGACGGGATGGCCGACCTGCTGGCCGCCGTCCCCAACGTGACCGTGACCGACGCGCCCATGGGCGAGGGCTGGGCCCAGGCCGTGCGCGCCTCGCTGTGAGTGGAGTGCCACCGGCGCGTTCCCCGCGCCGTGGCACCCCACTCAGGAGGTGACGTCGCGGCGGGCGAAGTGGCGGAACGCCAGCGCGGTGAACACCGCCGCGTAGACCAGCGACTGGACGACCCCGCGGAACAGGTCCCCGGAGTCGACCGGGGTCTGCAGCAGGTCGGTCCAGGCAAACTCCTCCGCGGTGGGGAACCAGTCGCGGATCGAGCCCAACTGCTCCACCTGGTCGAGGATCGCGAAGACGAACATCGTGAACACCGCGCCGCCGACGGCGGCCAGCGGCGCGTCGGTGATCGTGGAGAACCAGAACGCCAGGGTGCCCACGACCAGCAGGTGGACGGCGAGGTAGCCGACCATGCCGGCCAGTCGCAGCAGCCCCTCCCCCTGCGGCAGGGTCACCCCGACCGGGGTCTGGATGGCCTCGAACCCGAAGGCGATGCCCCCGGCGACGAGCCCGACCAGCACGAGGGTCAGCAGCGCGCCGACGGACAGCACCAGCGCCGCGTACCACTTCTGCCGGAGCAGCCGCAGGCGCGGCACCGGGGTGGCCAGCGTGTACCGCAGCGACCCCCACTGCGCCTCGGCGGCCACGGTGTCGCCGAAGAACAGCGCGTAGACGACGACCAGGAAGAAGCTCGTCGTCGCGAACAGCACGAACAGGGTGAAGTTCAGCCCGCTGGAGGTGGCGACGTCGACCAGGTTGAGCCGGTTGTTCTCCGCGGCCTCCTCGCTGGCGCCCAGCTGCAGCGCGGCGATGAGGATCAGCGGCAGCGCCACCATCAGCGCGAAGACGCCCATGGTGCGCCGGCGCTTGAACTGCCGGCGCAGCTCGACCGACAGCCGCAGGGTGCGCTCCGGCCGGTAGCCGGCCACCGCGCCCGTCGGCTGCACGTGCCCCTCGGCCGGGACCGTCGACCGGCTCAGGCCCTCCGCGGCCCGCTGCGTCGTCATGACTCCCCCACCAGCGCCAGGAAGGCGTCCTCGAGCCGACGGCGCGGCGTGAACTGGTCGACCTCGATGCCCTCGGCCACGAGTGCCTGCAGCGCCCGCGCCCGGCTGGTGCCGTCGAGCTCGGCCACCAGCCCCTCGTCGGTGCGGCCGGCGCTCACGCCGGGCAGCCCCTCGAGGACCGCGATCGCGCGGTCGGTGTCGGCGTCGTCGGCCAGGCCGACGAGCACCGCGCCACCGACGCCGACGATCTCCTCGACCGTCCCCTGGGCGATCTTCTGCCCCTTGGCCATGACGACGACGTGGCTGCAGGTCTGCTCGATCTCGCTGAGCAGGTGGCTGGAGACGATCACCGTGCGCCCGGTCGCGGCGTAGGAGCGCAGCACCTCGCGCATCGCGTGGATCTGGGGCGGGTCCAGCCCGTTGGTCGGCTCGTCGAGCACCAGCAGGTCGGGCAGGCCGAGCATCGCCTGGGCGATCGCCACCCGCTGGCGCATGCCCTGGCTGTAGCGGCGGACCGGGCGGTCGATGGCCGCGCCGAGGCCGGCGACCTCGATCGCCTCCTCCATGTGCGCGTCCTCGGCCGGCCGGCCGGTCGCCGCCCAGTACAGCCGCAGGTTGTCCCGGCCGGACAGGTGCGGCTGCAGCCCCGTGCCCTCCACGAAGGAGCCCAGCCGGGAGAGGACGGGGGCGCCGGGGCCGGCGGCGTGCCCGAAGATGCTGATCCGCCCCTCGGTCGGCCGGATCAGGCCCATGAGCATCCGCAGCGACGTCGTCTTGCCGGCGCCGTTGGGGCCGAGCAGGCCCAGAACCTGGCCGCGGCGCACCTCGAAGGAGAGGTCGCGGACGGCGACGAAGCCGTCCTTGTAGGCCTTGGTGACGCCGGTGAACCGCAGCGGCACGTCCTCGCCGTCGGGCTCGACGGCCGAGACGCGGCGGCGCCGGCGGCGGCCCCACAGCACCGCCGCGGCCCAGCCGAGCAGGCCCAGGGCCGCCAGCACGCCCAGCAGGACCCACCAGCGGGACGTGCCGGCCGCCCCCTCGGCTCGCGCCTCGACCTGCGGGACATCGAGCGCGGCGCCGTCCCCGCCGGCCAGCGCGACGGAGTACACGGTGGACTCCGCCGGCAGGGCGAAGGCCTGGTCGGTGGAGGAGACCACCAGGCGCATCGTGTGCCCGGCCTCGAAGCGGTGCACGATCCCCGGCAGGGTCACCGGCACGGTGGTGGGTGCCGTGGGGTCGGCCGAGAGGCCGGTCAGCGCCAGCGGCGCGACCAGGCCCGACGGCAGCGTGGTGGCGCCGTCCGGGCCGACGTCGTAGAGCTTGGCGAACAGCGTCGCGGTGCCCGACGGCGAGGCGACGGCGAGGTCGACCGTGGCCGCGCCCACCACCTCCACGGCCTCGTCCAGCGGCCGGCTGTCGAAGGCGGCGGCCTGGCCGGGGATCTCGATGGTCGTGCCCCCGAGCGCCGCGGTCACCGCGCCGAGCCCCGGGTAGGTGGTGAGCGCCGCGGGGGAGCCGCCGGCGGGGGTCACGACCGGCTGCACGCCGCCGTCCAGGGCGACCGGACGGCGCTCGGCGGCCGCGGTGCCGGTCAGCCCCGGGTAGCTGTCGGAGGCGACCGTCTGCGACCCGCCCTGCACGTTCAGCCCGCTGCCCACCCCCGTGGGCTCGGGGAACTCGAACCCGGTGCCGGGGTCGGGGCCCCGGGCGGGGTCGTCGGGGTCGCGCAGGTGCCAGTCGAACCAGCCCGCGACCTGCTCGCGCAGCCGCTCGGTGGTGCGCTCCGAGGCCTGCGCGTCGTGGCCGCCGGCGTACCAGACGACCTTGACCGGGGCGCCGGTGGCGGCGATGCCGCGGGCGTTGGCGTCGGCCTGGTCCAGGCCGAACAGCGAGTCGCGGGTGCCCTGCACCAGCAGGGTGGGCACGTCGATCCGGTCGAGGACGGTGCCGGGGCTGCTGCGGTCCAGCGCGGCGGCGATCTCCGGCGTCAGCGTGCCCGTGGCCGCGGCGGTCTGGTACGCGGCGCAGATGTCGGCGCGGAAGCGCCCGCAGGTCAGCACCTGCTCCACCGCGGCCGGGTCGACGGCGGCCGGGTCCAGGGGCGGCAGCGCGGCACCCGCGCCGCCCGGCGGGGCACCGTCGGCGCCGTCGCCGCCACCGAGCACGGCGGCCAGGCCGTCGGCGGGGGCGCCACCGATGCTGAAGAACAGGCCGGCCCAGACGCGCTTGAACACGCCGGCGTCCGTGCTGGCGGGGGTGGCGGCGACCGTCCCGGCGGCGTCCTGCCCCACCTGCGAGGGGAACAGCGCGGTGGTCAGCGAGTTCCAGGTGATCTGCGGGGCGATGGCGTCGACGCGGTCGTCGTAGGCGGCGCCGAGCAGCGCCAGCGCCCCACCGTAGGAGCCGCCCGCGACGCCGACGCGCGGGTCGCCGTCCCCGTCGAGGAGGACCTCGTCGCGCTCGGCCAGCCGGTCGAGCAGCGTGGAGAGGTCGGCGACCTCGAAGCGTGGGTCGTTCAGCCCGATCTGTCCGGTGCTGGTCCCGAACCCGCGGGCGGAGTAGGTGAGGACGACGTGGCCGCGGCCGGCGAGGTCGCGGGCGTCGTCGGCGACGGAGTCCTTGCTGCCCCCGAAGCCGTGCGCGAGGACGACGGCCGGCGCCGGGTCGTCGGCGGTCGCGGAGGCCGGCACGTACAGGGTGGTGTCGAGCTCGACGGCGTCCGCGCCCGAGCCGGAGGGGATGCGCGCCTCCTCGGTGCTCACGTCCTCCGCCGCGGCGGCCGGCGCAGCCGGGGCGGCGACGAGCAGGACGCCGGAGAGCAGCGGGGTGAGCAGGGCGGCGAGCGTCGCGCGGGCGCCGGAGCGCGGGCGGGGACGCACGGGCCCGCGGAGGGGACGCACGGAGCGGCCAACGGACGATGGCGTCCCGGTGTTCCGGGACGGCGCGCCGCGCAGGCGGCTCAGGGCCGCCACTCGCCGGTGGTGACCACCACGAGGCCGGGGGCGGCGGCGCCGGGCACCTCGAAGAAGCGCTCCACCGGCCCGGTGATCTGCGGGAACTCCTCGACCAACTGGACGGCGGCCTGCCGCTGGGTCTCGTCGCCCGCGGTGAAGTACACGGTGGTGACCGCGACGTCGCCGCCCTGGTACTGCCCGACGCCGGGCGACTCCCAGCCCTGGGCCCCGAGCGCCTCGGCGACGTCGGCGGCGAGGCCGGTGACGCCGGTGGCGTTGAGGACCGTGACCGGGGCGCGCACCGGCTCGGCCGGGGCCGCGTCGGCCGGCGGCAGCGGGGCGACCTCCAGGGGCGGCAGGGCCGAGCTCGGGGCGGCCGGGGGCGCCGTCGCCGACGGCGTGGCCGGGGCGGTCCGCCCGGCCGAGGTCTCCTGGGCGCCCGGACCGGCGAAGGAGTAGACGCCGAGGACGAGCAGTGCCACCACGGCCACGGCGAGCAGGCCGGCGGCTGCGCGGCGCACCCCCGAGCCGCGGCGGCCCCCGCCGTCCTCGTCGTCGAGGGAGGCCGCGGTCGACCCGCCGCTGCGGCGCGCGGCCTTGCGGCGCTCGGCCTCGGCGGCCTGGCGCTCGGCGCGGAAGGCCGCCCGGCCCCCCACCACACCGGTGTCGGTGCCGGTCGACGGGCCGGTGTCCGGGCCTCGTCGGCGGTCGCGGTCGCCCTGGGGGCCGCGCTCCTCGTCGTCCCGGTCGCCGCGGGCGGGGGTGCGGTCGGGGATGGCCTCGGTGGCCGGTGGCGGGGTCCGGTCGGCTCCGGCCGCCGACTCCCGGACCGGGTTCCGGTCGGGGATGGCCTCGGTGGCCGGCGGAGCGGCGTCCCGGGTGCGCGAGGGGCTGGTCCAGTCGCGGTAGCCGGGCGCGGCGTCGTCCGGGGCCGGGGTCGGCCGGGCACCCCAGGACGGCCGGCGAGCCGGCGGCTGGGCCGGGTCCGCCTCGGCGGGGTGGCCCGTGGGGGCGGTGCCGGAGCCGCGCGGCGTCGGCTCCTGCCCCGGCCGGCCGGGGGCGGACGCGGGCTCGTCCGGCGCCGGGTCCGGCCGGGGCACGGCCTGGAACGGCGCGACCGTGGTGCTCGGCGCCGCGGGAGCGGCCGACGCGGACGCGGCGGGCGCCGACCCGGCCGGCGGGAGGGGCAGCCGCACCCGGGTCTCCGGCGCCGGCTCGACCGGCCGGGGGCGGGCCGGCGGCGGCACGGGCCGCGCGGGGGCTGCCGCGCGCGCCGCCGCGGGGGTGGCGCCGGCTCGGTCGGCCGCGGCGGCACCCGGGCCCGCGAGCGGGGCCGGGGCGCGACCGGCGAGGGGGGCTCCGGGCCGCCCGGCAGCGGGAGGAGCAGCGGCCCGCCCGGCGGCCGGTACCCCGTCGGGTCGTCCGACGGCCGGGGCGCCGCCGGGTCGTCCGACGGCCGAGGTGGCGCCGGGTCGGCCGGCAGCGGGCGGGGTGGCGGGCCGGCCGGCGACCGGCACCACGCCGGGCCGCCCGGTGCGCGGGGCGCCCGCTGCCCGCCCGGGCACCGGAGCCGCCGCGGGGCGGGCGGCGGCGGGCGTGGCCGGAGGGGTGGCACGCGGCGGGCGCGCGGTGGTGGCCGGCGCTGCCGGCGGCAGGGTCCGGGCGGGCGGGCGCCGGCGGCCGGGGTCCTCCCCCGCGTCGAGCAGGCCGTCGCGGCGGCGGTCGGCGCGGCTGCGACCCGGCGTCGTCGGGTGGTCGCTCAGGTCGGACTCGACCACGACCGGGGGTGTCGGGCCGTCCGTCCGGCGTCGACCGTGGGGGACCGGGGTGGCCCCCCGGTCCGATATGTCACTGCCTGACGCGGCGTGCCTGCCCACGGTGACCAAATCTAGATGGCTGAGCCCCTGTTGCCCAGGACGTGGGACGCACGGCGCCGTCCCCGTGCCTCCCGCAGCCGGCGCAGGCGGCGGACGAGCAGCGGATCGGCCTCCAGCGCGGCGGGCCGGTCGACCAGGGCGTTGAGCACCTGGTAGTAGCGGGTCGGCGCGAGACCGAACCGCTCCCGGATCGCCGTCTCCTTCGCACCGGGCCGCCGCCACCACTGGCGCTCGAAGGCGAGCATCTCCTGCTCGCGCCCGCTCAGGCCGCCGGCGGGGACCGGCGCCGTCTCGGGAGTGGGCGGTTCGGACGCGGGCGGGGGCAGCACCTCGCCCCCCGGCGGGGAGACCGCGGGAGCTGGTTCGGCAGGCATCGGACGTCCTTCTCGGGAGGTGGTGAGGACTCGACGGTAGCCCCGCCCACCGACATCCCGGGACCCCTCACCGGCGCGCCCTCAGACCGGTGCGACCGCCGCCTCGGCGGCCCGCCGGCGGCTGCCCGCACGGGCCTGCCGGAGGCTGTCGACGGTGAACACGGCGAGGGCGACCCAGACGATGACGAAGCCCACCAGCCGGGCCGCGGGCATCGGCTCGTGGTAGACGAACACGCCGATCGCCAGCTGCATGAGCGGCGTGACGTACTGCAGCAGCCCGACCGTCGACAGCGGGATGCGGCGGGTGGCGGCGGCGAACAGCAGCAGCGGGATCGCGGTGGCGATCCCCGAGCTCATGAGCAGCAGCAGGTGCCCCGTGCCCGCGGTGCCGGCGGTCCCCTCCCCCTGCGCGTGCAGGACGGCGAGCACCACCCCCGCCGGGACGACGACCAGCGCCGTCTCCACGAACAGCCCGGGCGCCGCCTCCACCCGGACCACCTTCTTCATCAGCCCGTAGAGGCCGAAGCTGACCGCGAGGGCCAGCGCGATCCACGGCGGGCGCCCGTAGTCGACGGTGAGCACGGCCACCGCGACCGCGGCGATGCCGACCGCCGTCCACTGCAGCGGGCGCAGCCGCTCACTGAACACGACCACCCCCAGCAGCACGCTGACCAGGGGGTTGATGAAGTAGCCGAGCGAGGTCTCGACGACGTGGCCGGAGTTGACCGCGTAGACGAAGACCAGCCAGTTCACGGCGATCAGCACCGCCGCGCCCAGCAGCACCAGCAGCGAGCGGCGGTCGCCGAACACCGCACGGACCAGCGACCAGCGGCGGACGGCGGTCAGCAGCCCGGCGACGAAGACCAGCGACCACAGCACGCGGTGGGCCACGATCTCCAGCCCACCGGCCGGCTCCAGCAGGGGGAAGTACAGGGGGAACAGCCCCCACATGCCGTAGGCGGCCAGCCCGGAGGCGACCCCCGAACGCCGTTCGTCCACCGGGGCACCGTACGCCGGGGCGCGCCCGCGACGCGGGAGCCCTCAGGAGGTCTGGATGTAGTCGACCAGCTGGGCGCGTTCGTTCTCCAGCTCGTCCAGGCGGGCCTTGACGACGTCCCCGATGGACACGATGCCCACCAGCCGGCCGCCGTCCACGACCGGCACGTGGCGGACGCGGTGGTCGGTCATGGTGCGGGCGAGCTCCTCGACGCCGGATGCCGGGACGCAGGTGTGCACGTCGGCGGTCATGACGCTGGAGACGGGGTCGGCGAGCAGCTCCGCCCCGCGCTCGTGCAGCGCCCGGACGACGTCGCGCTCGGAGACGATGCCGTCGATGGAACGCCCGTCGGCGGAGACGACGAGGGCACCGACGCCGTGCTGGGCGAGCAGCGCGAGCGCCGTGCGGATGCTGGCCGAGGCCTCGACGGTGGCGACGTGGGCGCCCTTGCGGCGGAGCAGCTGGCTGATGTGCACGGGACCTCCCGGGCGAGACGGCGGGAGCAGTGTGCTCCTGGCCACAGGGCCCCGGCAACGCCGCGGAGGCCTACCGTCGAGGTGTGCAGCAGACCCGGTCCACCGAGCGCCGCCCCACCGCCTGGCAGTGGGTGCGGTACGCGTTCGGCGGCGGTCTGCCCGCGGAGCTGTCGCCGTGGGTGCTCGCCGACACCACCGAGCCCGGCTGGGTCCGGCGACACCTGACCCGCGCCCTCGTCCAGCTGCTCCCGGTCCTGGTGCTGTGCCTCGCGGTGGTGCCGGTGCCGTTGGCCTACCGGCTGTCCGCGGCGGCCGGCGGGCTGCTGCTGGGGTTGTTCTTCTCCACGGCGTTCATGACCGAGACCATCGAGCACCGCGTGGCCAAGGCCGGCTACCCGGCCGGCACGGCGGCCCGGGTGCGCGCCGAGCGCGCCGAGCGGGAGCAGCGGGAACGCCGCGCCCCCTACCGCCGGGACGGCGCCGGCAGCTTCGACTGACCGTGTGCCCGACCGGCCCCGCCGGCCGGGTGGGGCACGATCCCCCGGTGGTCCCGCCCGCCTGCCCGTCCCGCCGCGCCCTCCTCACCGCCACCGGCGCCGGCCTGGGCGCCCTCGCGCTGGCCGCGTGCGGAGGGGCCGACGTCCGCCAGGTGACCGACGCGGGCAGCGGCACCGTCCTGGCGCGGCTGGACGACGTGCCCGAGGAGGGCGCCCTGGAGCTGGCCGTGGGCGACCGCCGGGTGCTCGTCGTCCGCGCCGGCGACACGGCGGCGGCCTACGACGCCGAGTGCCCGCACCAGGCCTGCGCGGTGCGCCCGGCCCGCAGCGGCCGGCTGGTCTGCCCGTGCCACGGCTCGGCCTTCGACCCGGCGGGCGGCGGGGTGGTGCAGGGTCCGGCCACCGCCCCGCTGGCGCCCGTCGCGGTGGTCGTGGCCGGCGGCGAGGTGCGGCTGGCCTGAGCCCCGCCCGGGCCACCTGCCCGTTTGACGGACGTGACCCGGGTCACGGATGGTGCTGGGGGCTGCGGAACGCCGTTCCCGCCCCGCCCCCGGACAGAGGAGCCTCCGTGCACCCATCCCCCCGGCGCCGCTGGGCCGCACCGGTCCTGCTCGCCCTCGCCTCCCCCACCCTCGTCGCGGTACCCGCCGCAGCCGCCGACGGGCCCGACACCTCCGCGCTGCGCGACGCGGTCACCGTGGAGGGGATCGGCGAGCACCTCGAGGCGTTCCAGCAGATCGCCAAGGACAACGGCGGCACCCGCGCCAGCGGCACCCCCGGGTACGACGCCTCGGGCGACTACGTCGCCGACCGCCTGCTGGACGCCGGGTACCGGGTGACCGAGCAGGAGTTCACCTTCCCCTACTTCGAGCAGACCGCCCCCGCGACGTTCGTGCGGACGGCGCCCACCGAGCGGGTGTACGCGGCGGAGGAGTTCGCCGTCGCCGAGTACTCGGGCTCGGGCACCGTGTCCGCCCCCGTGCAGGCCGTGGCCGACAACCTCGTCCCCCCGCCGCCGGAGCCCAACAGCTCGACCGCCGGCTGTCAGGCCGAGGACTACGCGGGGTTCACGGCCGGCAACATCGCGCTGGTCCAGCGCGGCACCTGCACCTTCGGGGAGAAGGCGACGGTGGCGGCGGCCGCGGGTGCCAGCGCGCTGATCATCTTCAACGAGGGCCAGGAGGGCCGGACCGAGGTGCTGCAGGGCACGCTCGGCGGGCCGCTGCCCGCCGAGGCCGCCATCCCCGTGGTCGGCACCAGCTACGCCGTCGGCGAGGAGCTCACCACCCTCCTCGGCGGCGGCGAGGTGCGCGCGGACATCACCACCTCGACCCTGTCGGAGCAGCGCACCACCTCCAACTACCTCGCCGAGACCCGGACCGGCCGCACCGACGAGGTCGTCGTCGTCGGCGTCCACCTGGACTCGGTGCCCGCCGGTCCGGGCATCAACGACAACGGGACGGGGTCGGCCACCGTCCTGGAGATCGCCGAGCAGTTCGCCGAGCTCGGCATCGAGCCCCGCAACGCCGTCCGCTTCGCGTTCTGGGGCGCCGAGGAGTCCGGCCTGCGGGGCTCCACGCACTACGTCGCGGGCCTGACCGAGCAGGAGCGGGCCGGCATCGCCCTCAACCTGAACTTCGACATGCTCGGCAGCCCGAACGCCGTCCGCTTCGTCTACGACGGCGACGCCTCGGACACGCCCACCGCCGGGCCGGCGGGCAGTGCCGACATCGAGCGCGTCTTCGTCGACCACTTCACCTCCGTGGGCCTGGCCACCGCGCCGACGGAGTTCAACGGCCGGTCGGACTACGGCCCCTTCATCGCCCAGGGCATCCCGGCCGGCGGCCTGTTCTCCGGCGCGGAGGGGATCAAGACCGAGGAGCAGGTCGCGCTCTTCGGCGGGACGGCGGGCGTCGCCTACGACCCCTGCTACCACCAGGCCTGCGACGACACCGCCAACGTCGACGAGCAGGTGCTCGGTGAGCTCGGGGACGGCGCGGCCCACGCGGCGCTGTGGTTCGCCCAGGCCGAGACCCTGCCCGGCGCAGCACCGGCGGCGGACCCGGGCGCGGGCGGGTCGGGCGGCGGCGGGGCGGCGGACGGCGGCTCCGCCGGGCACCCGGACCGCTGACCCCGGCCCGACGGCGGGGGTGCGCCGCGGCACCCCCGCCGTCGGTCGCGTGAGCCGACGAGGGGACTCGAACCCCTAACCGCCCGATTACAAGTCGGGTGCGCTACCAGTTGCGCCACGCCGGCGGGACACGGGACACGTCCCGGCACCAGCATAGGGAGGCCGCGGCGGAGGTCCGTGCCGCGCCGGCGGTGACCCGGGCGCCCACGGCGCTCGGCGCCGGGGCGGGGGTACGGTCCGGCCGGGGACGGGGGTGTGGGCCGGACCCCCGCGTCCAGCACCATGACGGAGGCGACGGTGGTGATCGACGACACGCCCAGCAGCAGCGGGAACCGCGCCGGGGCGTCCCCGGCGCCCGGCCGCGACGAGGCCGGCTGGGACCGGGACGAGGCCTCCGCGCGGAGGGACGACGCCGCCCTGGAGCGGGACCAGGCCGCCCGGCGGCGGGACGCCGACGCCGCGGACCGTGCAGAGCGCGCCGCGGACCGGGCCGCCGCCGCGGTCCGGCGGGACGCGGCGAGCGCGCAGCAGGCGGACCCCCCTCCGCGAGCACCCGGCCGGTCCGGCACCGGGCCGCTGTCGGGCCCCGACGCACAGCAGGCCGAGATCGACGACGAGGTGCGGGCCACCGTCCGGGAGCAGGTCCGCACCACCCGGCAGCAGGCCGACAGCGACCGTCGCCTGGCCGCGGCCGACCGCGCCGCCGACGCCCTCGACCGCGCCGCCGACGCCGCCGACCGGGCCGCGGCGCGACGGGACCGGGAGGCCGCCGCCGAGGACCGCGCCGCCGCCCGCACCGACCGGACGGTGGCCGCCGCGGAACGCGAACAGGCCGAGGTCGACCGCGCCCAGTGGTCGTAGGGCGCCGCGGCGGGGAGCCCTAGGCGGCCGGGTCGCCGTGCCGGAGGTGGACGGCGGGGTCGCTGCCGGGCAGCGGGACGGCGGCCATCCACCGGGCGAACCCGACCGGGTCACGGCGCTCCAGCTCGTCCAGCGTCTCCTGGCGGCGCGCCACGATCGCCTGCCGGGCCGTCGCGTCCAGGGGACCGGCCAGCGCGGCCGTCGTCCGGACCCACTCGCGGCCCAGGTCGCCGGTGGACAGCGCCGACACCGGGGACGACGTCACCACGGGCGCCGGCGGCGCCGCGGCCGGACGGGCCGGCGGACGGCTGCGCACCATCCACACCGCCAGCCCGGCGGCGACGCCCGTGCCCGCGACCAGGAGCGTGAGGAGGGCCCCACCGAGCGCCGCCGTGCCGCTGAGCACGAGGAGCACCACGACCGTGACCACGGCCGCCTGCCACGCGGCCGCCACGGTCCTGCGGCGGTCCTGCCCGGAGGACTCCCGCGCGATGCCCGCAGCCAGACACCCGGCGACCACCGCGGCGATGCCGACGGCGACCAGACCCGTCGGGGGCAGCGCGAGGCCGCCGACCACGACGAAGCCGCTGAGGGCGACGCAGCCGGTCCCCAGCAGGAGACGGGCGAGAGGTCCGCGGATGGGCACGGGGCAGCCTCCAGGACGCCGGCCGGACACAGGGGCGGGCGCCGCCGGGAGCGGCGACCCGAGCCGCCCCTACCCAGATCGACCGGTGCTTGCACGCACCGTGGCCGGCCGGCGCCGGCCGCTCCCCCACCGGGCAGGATCGGCGCCCGTGGGCTCCTCCGTCGTCGACCTCGGCCCCCGGCTCGCCGTGGTGCTCGGCCTGCTCACCGTCCTCGCGGCGGTGGCCGGCCGGGTCTCCGGCCTCGGCCAGGACCGTCCGGTCGTCGTGGCCGCGCTGCGGGCGACGGTGCAGCTCGGGGTCGTCTCCGCGGTCCTGCTCGCGGTGGTCGGCTCGCTGCCGCTGTCAGTGGCGTTCGTGCTGCTCATGCTCGGCGTCGCCGCGGCCACGGCGGCGGGCCGGGCCACCGGGCTGCCGGTCCGCGCCCCCGGCACGCTGCGCCGGGTCGGGACCGCCGCCCTGCCGGTGGCCGTCGGGGCGGTCCCCGTGACCGCCCTGGTGCTGGCCGGCGGCACCGTGCCGCTGCGCGGGGTGGCGGTGATCCCGATCGCCGGCATCCTCATCGGCGGCGCGATGACGGCGACCTCGCTGGCCGGCCGCCGGCTGCGCGAGGAGCTCACCTCGCGGCGCGGCGAGGTGGAGGCGGCACTGGCCCTCGGGTTCCTGCGGCGGGACGCCGTCCTGGAGATCGGCCGTCCCGCCGCGGCGACCGCCCTCGTCCCGCCCCTGGACCAGACCCGCACCGTGGGACTGGTCACACTGCCGGGCGCGTTCGTCGGTGTGCTGCTCGGGGGCGGCAGCCCGCTGGAGGCCGGCGCCGCCCAGCTGCTCGTGCTCGTCGGCCTGCTCGCCGCGCAGGTCGGAGCCGTGTGGACGGTGACCGAGCTCGTCGCGCGCGGCCGGCTGCTGGCCGACGTGCCCCGGTAGGGGCGTCCAGCGACCTCACAGCGGGTCACCAGCAACGGGGCAGCGGCCGGACCGACAGTGTTCTGCGAGGGCAGCGGACCGCTGCTCGTGAGGAGGACTCGGACAGTGAGCGACTACGGCACCCCCCGCCCGGCGCCCGGCCCGTGGGCGCCCCCGTCGGCGTGGCAGCAGCCGGTGCCGGCGCAGCCGGCCGGAGGACAGCCAGGCGCCACGCACCCCGCGGCGCACCCCGCCGGCCCCGGCCAGGCGACGGCCCCGCAGCACGGCGCCGCGTACCCCGCCGCGGGGTACCCGCCCGCCGGGCAGCCGGTCCCCGGCCAGCCCGGGGGCCCGGGCGGGCCCGACGGCACCGCGCAGTTCCCCCCGGCCGCGCCCGGCCCCCAGCGGGGGCAGCGCTCCGGCAGGTGGCGGATGGGCATCGCCGGCCTGGTCGCCGGCGCACTGATCGGTGGTGGCGCCGGTGCCGGTGTCGCCACCCTCGTCGACGGTCCGGACGGCGGCGGCGGATCGGTCGCCGCCCAGAACGTCACGATCACCAACCCCGAGACGGCCACCGCGGTGACCGCCGCCGCGGCCAAGGCGGCGCCCAGCGTGGTGACGGTGTACGTCACCGGCGCGTCGGGCTCCGGCAGCGGCTCCGGCGTCGTGCTGACCGACGACGGCTACGTGCTCACCAACAACCACGTGGTGAGCCTCGACGGCGCCGGCGGGCAGGCCACGGTCTCGGTGCGCACCTCCGACGGCACGCTGCACGACGCCACCGTGGTGGGCACCAACGCCGTCTACGACGTCGCGGTGCTCAAGGTGGACGGCGTCTCGGACCTGACCCCGGCCACGTTCGCCGACTCCGACGAGGTGCAGGTCGGCGACCTCGCCGTCGCCATCGGTGCCCCGCTGGGCCTGTCGGACACCGTGACCGACGGCATCATCAGCGCCACCGGCCGGGCCGTGGCCACCGGCTCCACCGAGGGCGACGCCACGGTCATCGACGCCCTGCAGACCGACGCGGCGATCAACCCGGGCAACTCCGGCGGCGCGCTGGTCAACGGCGCCGGCGAGGTCGTCGGCATCAACACCGCGATCGCCACGGTGGCCTCCGGCGGCCCCGGCGGGCAGTCGGAGAGCGGCAGCATCGGCGTCGGCTTCGCCATCCCCGGCAACACCGCCCACCGGATCGCCGAGGAGATCATCCAGAACGGCTCCGCGGAGACGACCTACCTCGGGGTCAGCGCGCAGACCGCGTCCGCCGGCGGCAACAGCGAGATCGGCACCGGCGCGCAGATCGTCCGGGTGGAGCCCGGCACCCCCGCGGCCGACGCCGGACTGCAGGCCGGCGACGTCGTCACCGCCGTCGGCGACCGGGTGGTGACCACCTCCACCGAGCTGACCGCCGCGGTCCGCAGCGCGACCCCCGGTGACCGGGTGAGCCTCACCGTCCAGCGCGGCCAGGACACCAGCCAGGTCGAGGTCACGCTCGGCAGCACCACCGGCTGACCTGCCCGTGGACGGGGATGGCGGCGGGGTGCCTAGGCTCGGGGGGGGGGGGGGGGGGGGGGGGGGGCGCGGCCCCCCCCCCCCCCCCCCCCCCCCCCCCCCCCCCCCCGACCGCCCCGCTCGCCCGCTCCCTCGACGACCCGGAGCGGGCCCGCGACCTCGCCCGGATGAAGCGGCTGGCCACCGGTCTGTTCCTCGTCGCCGCGGCCGTCTTCGTCGCCTGCGTGCTGCTGGGGCCCGAGACCGGGGCGTGGGTCGGCTACGTCCGTGCGACCGCCGAGGCCTCGATGGTCGGGGCGCTGGCCGACTGGTTCGCCGTCACCGCGCTGTTCCGGCACCCGCTGCGGCTGCCGATCCCGCACACGGCGATCATCCCGCGCAAGAAGGACCAGATCGGCGCCAGCCTCGGCTCGTTCGTCCAGGAGAACTTCCTGACCCGGGCCGTGGTCGAGGAGAAGCTGACCACCGTCGACGTCCCGGGCCGGCTCGGCGCCTTTCTCGCCGCCCCCGGCCGGGCCGAGCGGCTGGCCGGGGACGCCTCGGCGGTGCTGCACTCGGTGGCCGACCTGCTCAAGGACGACGACCTGCAGCCCGCCGTCGCCGCCCTCGTCGACCGCAAGCTGCACGCCACCCCCGCGGCCCCGGTCGTGGCCCGCGCCCTGGAGCTGGTCGTCGACGGCGACCGCCACCAGGAGGTGCTCTCGGCCGCGCTGCGGGGGCTGGCCCGCTTCCTCGAGGACAACCGGGTGGTCTTCCGCGCCCAGCTGGGCGACGCCTCCCCCGCCTGGGTGCCCGACTGGGTCGACGACCGGGTGTTCGACCGGGTCTTCGCCGCCGTCCAGGGCTTCCTGGAGGAGGTCGGCGAGGACCCCCGGCACGAGCTGCGGCGGGACTACGACGCCCGGCTGCGGGCCTACGTGCACGCGCTGCGCACCGACCCGGCGACCGCGGGCCACGTCGAGGAGCTGAAGAAGGAGCTGCTCGAGCACCCCGCCGTCCGGGCCTGGTCGGGATCGCTGTGGAGCAACCTCAAGAACGCCGTCCTCGCCGCCGCCGCCGACCCCGAGTCGGTGCTGCGGACCCGGGTCGCCGCGCTGATCGGCGACGGCGCGCGGCTGCTGCAGACCGACCCGACGGTGCGCGAGCTGGTCCAGCGGCGGGCGCACACGATCGCCGGCTCCCTGGTCGAGCGGTTCGCCGGCGACCTGGCCGACCTGGTCGGCGGGACGGTGGCCCGCTGGGACACCGAGGAGACCAGCCGCCGGATCGAGCTGCAGGTCGGCCGGGACCTGCAGTGGATCCGCGTCAACGGCACCGTGGTCGGCGGCCTGGCCGGCCTGGTGATCTACACGGTCGCCCAGCTGCTCGGGTAGCGGAGGCCGACGGCGCAGGAGCCGTGCGGGGTCACCCTCCGCCGGAGCGGCGGGCGGAGGCGGCGGCGTAGAGGGCGATGCCGGCCGCCACGCTCACGTTGAGCGACTCGGTGTCCCGGGCGATGGGGATGCGGACGACGACGTCGCAGCGCTCCCGCACCAGCCGCGACAGCCCGGTGCCCTCGGCGCCCACCACCAGCGCCACCGGGTCGGCGAACCCGTCGAACTCGTGCACGTCGACGTCCCCGTCGCCGGCCAGGCCCACGGTCATGAGCCCGGCGTCCTGGTAGGAGCCGAGCGCCCGGGCCAGGTTGACCGCACGGGCGACCGGCAGCCGCGCCGCGGCGCCCGCGCTGGTGCGCCACGCCGAGGCGGTCATGCCCACCGACCGGCGCTGCGGGACGACGACGCCGTGCGCGTCGAACGCGGCCGCCGACCGGACGACGGCACCGAGGTTGCGGGGGTCGGTCACGCCGTCCATGGCGACGACCAGCGGCGGCCGGCCGGAGTCACGGGCGAGGTCGAGCAGGTCGTCGGGGTGCGCGTACTGGTACGGCGGCACCTGCAGGCCGATGCCCTGGTGCAGCGCCCCGCCCGACATCCGGTCGAACTCGGCCTTGCCCACCTCCAGCAGCGGCAGTCCCCGGTCGCCGGCCAGCGCGATGGCCTCGGCGATCCGCTCGTCGACCGCACCGCGGGTGTCACCGGTGACCACGTAGAGCGCGGTCGCCGGGATCTGCGCCCGCAGCGCCTCGACCACCGGGTTGCGGCCCAGCAGCAGCTCGGGCGCCTCCTCGGCGCGCTGCCGGCTGCGCTCCCGCTCGACCCGGCGCCGCGCGTCGGCCTGGGCCCGGCGCTGCGCCGGGTGCCCGGTGCGGGCCTCGGCCGGCGGGGTGGCGCCGCGACCGGCCAGCGCCCGGCGGTTCTTGCCACCGGTGCCCGCGGTGGCCGTCTTCTTGCCGGCGCCGCTGCTGCGGCCCCGTCGCTGACTGTTGCCGGCCATCAGCGGCTCAGCTCCCATCGGGGTCCGTTCGGGGTGTCCTCGACCTGCACGCCCAGACCGGCGAGCTGGTCGCGGATGGCGTCGGCGGCGGCGTAGTCCTTGCGGGCGCGGGCGGCCTGCCGCTGCTCCAGCGCCAGCGCCACCAGCCCGCCGGTGACCTCGGTCAGCCGGTCGTCGCCGCTCCCAGCGGCCCAGTGCGGGTCGAGCGGGTCCAGGCCCAGCACGGCGAGCATGGCACGCACCGAGCCCAGTGCCGCGGCCACCGCCTCGTCCTTGCCCTCGGACAGTGCGGTGTTGCCCTGCCGCACCACCTCGTGGACCACGGCGATCGCCGCGGGGGTGCCCAGGTCGTCGTCCATCGCCGCCCGGAACTCCGGGGGGAGCTCGGGCTTGCCGGCGTCCGGCCCGACCCGCTCGGCCGCCCGCCTGACGAACGACTCCAGCCGCCGGTAGGCCGCGCCGGCCTCGGCGAGTGCGGCGTCGGTGAACTCGATCGTCGACCGGTAGTGCGGTGCGACCAGGTAGTAGCGCAGCTCCACCGGCCGCACGCGCTTCACCACCTCGTCGACCAGCGCGGTGTTGCCCAGCGACTTGCTCATCTTCTCGCCGCCGAGGGTGACCCAGCCGTTGTGCAGCCAGTACCGCGCGAACCCGTCACCGGCGGCCATCGACTGGGCCCGCTCGTTCTCGTGGTGCGGGAAGCGCAGGTCCAGCCCGCCGCCGTGGATGTCGAACTCCGCACCGAGGTAGCGCTCGGCCATCGCCGAGCACTCCAGGTGCCAGCCGGGCCGGCCACGGCCCCAGGGCGTCGCCCAGCCGGAGGACTCCGGCTCGTCGGCCTTGTGCGCCTTCCACAGGGCGAAGTCGCGGGGGTCGCGCTTGCGCTCGTCGCTGTCGGTGTCGGCGGCCGGCTCGAGGGCGTCCAGCCGCTGCCCGGTGAGCTCCCCGTAGCCGGGGAAGGAGCGGACGTCGAAGTACACGTCACCGTCGGCGGCGTAGGCGTGGCCGCGCTCGATGAGCCGCTCGATCATCGCCACCATGTCGGGCACGTGGCCGGTGGCGCGCGGCTCGTAGGTCGGCGGCAGCACCCCGAGCACGTCGTAGGCGCGGGTGCAGGCCAGCTCGTTGGTGTAGGCCCAGGCCCACCACGGGACGCCGTGCTCGGCCGCCTTGGCCAGGATCTTGTCGTCGATGTCGGTGACGTTGCGGACGTACCGGACCTCGAGGCCGCCCGCGGCCAGCCACCGCCGGAGGACGTCGAAGTCGAGCTGCGCCCGCACGTGACCCACGTGCGGCGGCCCCTGCACGGTGAGCCCGCAGACGTAGATGGAGGCCTGTCCCGCACGCAGGGGCGTGAAGTCGCGGACCGCTCGGGCGGCCGTGTCGTACAGGCGGAGGCTCACTGCGCGGAGTCTACGGAGCGCGGCACCGGCTCCGCGCGGAGTCCACGGAGCGCGGCACCGGCTCCGCACGGAGTCCACGGAGCGCGGCACCGGCTCCGCACGGGGCCGCGGTGCTCAGGTCGGCCCGGCGTCGGCCCGGACCACCAGCGCGGTCGCCATCGCCGCGCGGCCCTCACCCCGGCCGGTGAGGCCCAGGCCGTCGGTCGTGGTCGCGGTGAGGCTGACCGGTGCGCCCAGGGCGGCCGACAGCACGGCCTCGGCCTCGGCCCGGCGCGGCCCGACCCTGGGACCGTTCCCGACCAGCTGCACCGCGGCGTTGCCGACCCGCCACCCGGCCGCGGCGAGCGTGGCCCGGACGTGCTCGAGCACCGCCGCACCGCGGGCGCCGGCCCAGCGGGGGTCGTCGGTGCCGAGCAGCCCGCCGATGTCGCCGAGGCCGGCGGCCGAGAGCACGGCGTCGGTCAGCGCGTGGGCGACGACGTCGCCGTCGGAGTGACCGGCGCAGCCGTCGACCCCCGGCCACTCCAGCCCGGCCAGCCAGCAGGACCGGCCGGCCTCGATCGGGTGGACGTCGACCCCGAGCCCCACCCGCGGCAGGTCGGCGCTCACCGGTCCGCGCCCAGCTGCAGCTCGGCGAGGGCCAGGTCGTGGGCGACGGTCACCTTCGCCGCCCGCTCGTCGCCGGCCACGGTGGCGACCGGGAGCCCGGCGGCCCGGACCACCGCGGCGTCGTCGGTCAGCTCCGCGTCCGCGGGCAGGCCCGCGTAGGCCGCGGCGAGGGCGGCCCGGGCGAAGCCCTGCGGGGTCTGGACCCGGCGCAACGCCTCCCTGGGGAGGGCCCCGGTGAGCACGCCGTCGCCGTCCACGGTGACGGTGGTGTCGACCACCGGGAGGACGGGGACCACGGCCGGGGCGCCGGCGTCCAGCGCGTCGAGCACCCGGCGGACGACGTCCGGTGGCGTCAGCGGACGGGCGGCGTCGTGCACCAGCACCGCGTCGGCGCGGTCGGTGGCCGCGGCGAGGGCGGCGCGCACCGACGCGGTGCGCGTGGCACCGCCGACGACCAGTCGCACGTCCATCGGCAGCACCGTCGCAAACGCGCCGAGCTCCGACGCCGGGACGGCGACCACCACGTCGGCCACGCCGGCGTCCCGGAGGGTGTCCACGGCCCAGCAGACCAGCGCCCGCCCGCCGAGCGGCACCAGCGCCTTGGGCCGATCCGCCCCCAGACGCAGACCACTCCCGGCCGCTGCGACGATGCCGACAGCGTGCACGGGAGTGGTCTGGGACGTGCGGGGGTTCGCCGAGCCGGGGCTCAGCTGGCGAGGACCTCGTCCAGGAGCACCTCGGCCTTGTCCTCGTTGGTGCCCTCGGCGAGCGCGAGCTCGCTGACCAGGATCTGGCGGGCCTTGGAGAGCATGCGCTTCTCGCCCGCGGAGAGCCCACGGTCCTTGTCGCGGCGCCACAGGTCGCGGACGACCTCGGCGACCTTGTTGACGTCACCGGAGGCGAGCTTCTCGAGGTTGGCCTTGTAGCGACGCGACCAGTTGGTCGGCTCCTCGGTGTGCGGGGCGCGCAGGACCTCGAAGACCCGGTTCAGCCCCTCCTGACCGACGACGTCACGGACGCCGACGATCTCTGCGTTGTCGGCCGGCACGCGCACGGTGAGGTCGCCCTGGGCGACCTTCAGCACGAGGTAGGCCTTCTCTTCACCCTTGATGACCCGCTTCTCGATCGCCTCGATGAGCGCGGCACCGTGGTGCGGGTAGACAACGGTCTCGCCGACAGTGAAGCCCATGTGTGTGTGACCCCTTTCGCTGTCCACAGGTTACCACGGCAAACTGACGAACGGGACGGCCGAGATTCGTAAATCCGCAGGTCAGCGGCCCCATGAAGTACCCGGGAGGGGTTGACAGCAGCGTGGTCGATGTGCCTGCACACCCCGCCCGGCCGGGGGTCACGGCCCGCGCCCTGGTGCTCGCCACCCACCCCGGGCCCGCCGTCGCGGTGACCCTCGTGGCCACCCTCCTGGCCGTCGCCGCGGGCTCACCGGCGGGTCGGGTGGCGCTCGTGGGGGTGGCCGTCCTCGCAGGTCAGGCATCCATCGGCTGGAGCAACGACTGGCTCGACGCCGATCGCGACCGCGCCGTCGCCCGCGCCGACAAGCCGGTGGTGCAGGGTGCGGTCGCCCCCGCGCTGCTGCGCTCGCTCGCCCTGGGCGCGGCCGCGGCGGCCGTCGTCCTGTCGCTGCTGCTCGGGCCCGTGCCCGGCCTGCTGCTGCTGGTCCTCGTGGTGAGCGGGTGGGCCTACAACGCCGGCCTGAAGCGCACCGCCGTCTCGGCCGTGCCCTACGTGACGGGGTTCGGCGCACTGCCCGCCGGCGTGGTCGCCGCGGCACCCGGCGCCCCGGCCGCACCGTGGTGGCTGGTCGCCGCCGGCGGCGCGCTCGGTGCCGCCGCACACCTGGCCAACGTCGCGCCCGACATCGAGGACGACCTGGCCACCGGCGTGCGCGGGCTCCCCCACCGGCTGGGCGCCCGCGTCTCCGCCGTCGTCGGTGCGCTCCTGCTGGGCGGGGCCTCGCTGGTGCTCGTCCTCGCCCCCGACGGCCGACCGACCGCGGCCGCCTGGGTGGGGCTCGCGCTGGCGCTGCCCGCCGTCGTGGTCGCCGCCCTCGCGGGCGGCCCCCGGTTCCGGCGGCTGGCCTTCCCCGCGGTCATGCTGCTGACCGTCCTGGACGTCGTCCTGCTGCTGGCCGGTGGGGGGGGGGCGGGGGGGGGCCCGCCCCCCCCCCCCCCCCCCCCCCCCCCCCCCCCGCCCCGGTCACTTGCGGCCGTTGCCGTTCCCGTTCCCGTTCCCCTGGCCGTTGCCGTTGCCGTGGCCGTTGCCCGGGGCGGACTGCTCGACGGGGACCGACTGCTGCGGGGTGACGGGCACCGCCTCCTCGACCGGGGCCGGGACGGGAGCCGGCACCGGGGCCGGAGCGGGAGCCGGCTCCGGAGCGGGAGCCGGGGCCGGAGCGGCGTCCCGGGCGGCCTTCTGCTCGGCCTTGCGCTGGTCGTGCTCCGCCTTGCGGGCTGCGTTGCGCTCGTGCGCCTCCCGGCTCACCGTCGCGCCGTGGTTGTCCGGGTGCGCCTTGCCGACCCCGCCCTCCGTGGGCTCGGGCGCCTCGGCGGCCGGGTCCTCCGGCTCGGCCACCGGGTCCGTTCCCGGATCGGTCGCCGGGCCGGTGGGCTGGGTCGGGTCGGTCGCCCCGTCGTCGCCGGTGACCGGGTCGACGGTGCCGCCGTCCTCGACAGGGGCGCCGTCCCCGACGGGGGCGCCGCCCTCGACGGGAGCGTCGCCCTCGACAGGGGCGCCGTCCTCGACGGAGGACGAGCCGGCCGGGTCGACCGACCCCGGGGCGTCGACGCCGCCGGTCTCCTGGGCGGGGTCGCCGGAGTCGGGCAGGTCGGCGCCGGTGACCGTCTCGACGGCGCCGGAGACGGCGTCCTGCACCGGCCCGGGCAGGACGCCGGCGGTGCCGGCGCCGGTGAGGGCGACGACGACGGCGCCGGTCCCGGCGGCCGCCTTGGCGAGGGCGCCGGCCGAGGCGATCTTGGCGGCGAGGGTGGTGAGCAGCATGCGAGGCCTCTTCCGTGAGGTCCGGGCGGTGGGCCCGGCCGTCCCGCAGGACGGTTCCTGGGTGGGGGTGAGGTGACCGGTCGCCAGCAGCTCGGCCAGGGCCGCGTTCGGCCGTCCCGGCGCGGTGCCGCCGGCCCGGACCGCGTCGGTGAACGCGGCCAGGCCGGAGGCGCCGTCCGGTACCGGACGGCCGGCGAGGCAGGCCTCGAAGGCCTGCTCGGCGGCTCGGGCGTCGGCTGGGATGGTCATCTCGTCCTCGTCATCGCCGGAGGGCCGCTGGAGGGTGCGCGGGGGATGCCACCCGTTCGGGTGGAACGCCCTCGAGGGCGGCCCGCAGGCTGCGCAGCCCGCGCCGCTGCAGGGCCTTGACCGAGCCCGCGGACCGGCCCAGCACCTGCGCCACCTGGTCGACGGTGAGGTCGCCGAGGATCCGCAGGAGCAGCACGGCCCGCTGGTCGCCGGGGAGGGTGCCGCAGAGCCGGTGGACGTCCGTGGCGCCGATCCGCACCAGGGCGTCGTCCTCGACGTCACCACCGCCCAGCTCGTCCAGCGACGCGTCGTCGTCGTGCACCTGCGGACGGCGACCGCGGCGCCGCCAGTCGTCGACCAGTCGCCGGTGGGCGATGGTGAAGACCCACGCACGCAGGGCGTCCTCGTCCCCACGGAAGCCGGCCAGCCCGGTGAGGACGCCGATGAACGTCTCGCTGGCCAGGTCGTCGGGTTCGACCGCCCCGTGCAGGCGCAGGTAGCCGGTCACCGCCGGGGCGAGGTCGCGGTAGAGCACCTCGAAGGCCCAGGCGGCCCCCGCCTGGGCCGCGGCCAGGACGTCGTCGAACGGCAGTCCCGTCCGCACACAGCCTCCCGTCGCCGGTCCCCGTCTCCGCCTGGTGATCGGCAGCCGAGGAGCGGGCCTGCACCGACATCACCCGGACGGGTCGCGGAGGCCGCCGCACCGTCCGGCCACGGCGCCCCGGCACCCGTTCCCTCCCGGCGGGCGCGGGGGGACGGGCGTTAGGCTCGGCGCGACCCGGGCCATCGACGTGCGGTGGCCGGCACGTCCCTGGAGGTCGACGGCTGTGAACCGCGCACTGCGCGCCGCCACGATGGGTGCCCTGCTCCTCAGCCCGATCGCGCTGACCGCGTGCGGCGCCGGGCAGGTGACGCAGACCGCCACCCAGAACCGGGACAAGGTCGGCGCCGAGGCCCAGGTGGGCTCGATCACCCTCCGCCAGGTCACGCTGGAGCACCCCGACGAGGGGCGCTACGACGCCGGCGACGACGCCCCCTTGCGGATGGCGGTGATCAACTCCGGCAACGAGGACGACACGCTCGTCGGCATCGAGGGCGAGGGTTTCGACGGCGTGCTGGTGACCGGCCAGGCCAGCGCCTCCCCCGCCGTCCCCGCGTCCCCGTCGGCGTCCGCGCCGGCGACCGGCGCCGCAGGCACGACCACCGCACCCGCCGCCGGCGCCACCACGGCCGCACCGGCAGCGTCGTCGCGGGTCGACGTCCCCGTCCCCGGCAACTCCACCGTCTTCATCGGGGGTGACGGCGACCTCACCGTCGAGCTGGCGGACCTGACCGAGGAGCTCACCGCCGGTCAGAGCATCGAGCTGACCCTGACCTTCCAGCAGGCCGGCGAGGTGACCGTCCGCGCGATCGTGGCCAACCCCGACCGCGTGCTGCCGCGCGAGGAGGGCTTCGACTTCCACACGGAGGAGGGGTCCCACGACCAGGACACCGAGGTCGCCGGCGGGGGCAACCCCGAGTCCGGCGGCTGAGCCCGCGCGGCTGTCCCGGGACTGTCGTACCCGGCGGTTAGCGTCGCCGGGTGCCCGCAGGAGTGAAGTCCGCCCGCCCCGCCCACCGCTGCACCGAGTGCGGCTACGCCTCGGCCAAGTGGGTCGGCCGCTGCCCTGAGTGCCAGGCGTGGGGCACCCTGCAGGAGGTGGGCGTCCCGGCGTCGCCGCTGCGTGCCGTGGCCGCCGGCCCCGTCACCGCCCCGGCCGTGCCGATCGCCCAGGTCGAGCTCGCCGCGGCGCGCGCCGTCCCGACCGGCATCGAGGAGTTCGACCGGGTCCTGGGCGGCGGCCTGGTCCCGGGCGCGGTGCTGCTGGTGGCCGGCGAGCCCGGCGTCGGCAAGTCCACGTTGCTGCTGGAGGTGGCCCACCGGGTCGCCGCCTCGAACGGCCCCGCGCTGGTGGTGTCCGGCGAGGAGTCGGCGGCCCAGGTGCGGCTGCGCGCCGAGCGCATCGGGGCCCTGCACGACCGCCTCTACCTGGCCGCCGAGACCGAGCTGTCCGCCGTCCTCGCCCACGTGGAGCAGGTCGCGCCCTCGCTGCTGGTCCTCGACAGCGTGCAGACGGTGCGCTCCCCCGCCGTCGACGGCACCGACGGCGGCGCCACCCAGGTGCGCGCGGTGGCCAGCGCGCTCACCGGCGTGGCCAAGAGCCGCGGGATGACGACGATCCTGGTCGGCCACGTCACCAAGGACGGCGCGATCGCCGGCCCCCGCGCCCTCGAGCACCTCGTCGACGTCGTCATCTCCTTCGACGGCGAGCGGCACTCGACCCTCCGGCTGATCCGCGCGGCGAAGAACCGGTTCGGCCCGGCCGACGAGATCGGCTGCTTCGAGATCGGCGACGGCGGCGTCATCGGCGTCCCCGACCCGTCGCACCTGTTCGTCTCCCGGCGCGCCGCCCCGGTGCCCGGCAGTTGCGTCACCGTGACGATGGAGGGCAGCCGCCCCCTGCTGGCCGAGGTCCAGGCCCTCGTCGCCGGCTCCGGTGGGGGCGGGTCGCCCCGGCGCGCGGTCAGCGGCCTGGACAGCCAGCGGGTGGCGATGGTCAACGCCGTGGTGGAGCGCCGCGGCGGGGTGCGCCTGGCCGACGCCGACGTCTTCGCCGCCTCCGTGGGCGGGGTGCGCATCGCCGAGCCGGCCGCCGACCTCGCCCTGGCCCTGGCCATCGCCTCCGCCGCCAAGGACGTCCCTCTCCCCCAGGGCCTGGTCGCCCTCGGCGAGGTCGGGCTGTCGGGGGAGATCCGCCGGGTCGGCGGCACCTCCCGCCGCCTGGCCGAGGCCGCCCGCCAGGGCTACCGGGTGGCCCTCGTGCCCGAGGACGCCGGCCCGGCGCCACGCGGCATGCGCCTGGTCGAGGTACCCGACCTGGGAGCCGCGTTCGCCCGCCTGTTCTGAGAGTGACGATCCCGGGACGACCGTCGCCGGAACCGGTGGGACAGGTCACCGCCCCCGGCCGATACGGTCGGGTGACACGTAGACTCAGCCGCCACTACACCGAACGTCAGGAGCGCTCGTGCCCGCCGCCGTGGATCCCGAGGTCGCGCTCCGGGAACTGCTCGGTCGAATCGCCCCCGGGACGGCGCTGCGCGACGGCCTGGAGCGGATCCTCGCCGGGCGCACCGGTGCGCTGATCGTGCTCGGCTACGACCGCGTGGTCGAGTCCATCTGCACCGGCGGGTTCGCCCTCGACGTCGCCCTGTCCGCCACCCGGCTGCGGGAGCTGGCCAAGATGGACGGCGCGGTGATCGTCTCCTACGACGGGTCGCGGATCGTGCGGGCCGGCGTGCACCTCATGCCCGACCCCACCGTCCCGACCGAGGAGTCGGGCACCCGGCACCGCACCGCGGAGCGGGTCGCCATCCAGACCGGCTTCCCGGTGATCTCGGTCAGCCAGTCGATGCACATCATCAGCGTCTACGTGGCCGGCCGGCGCTACACCCTCGAGCACCCGACCACGATCCTGGCCCGCGCCAACCAGGCCCTCGCCGCCCTCGAGCGGTACAAGCTGCGGCTCGACGAGGTGGCCAGCACGCTGTCGGCACTGGAGATCGAGGACCTCGTCACCGTCCGCGACGCGATGAGCGTCAGCCAGCGGCTGGAGATGGTCCGGCGGATCGCCGACGAGATCGAGGGCTTCGTCGTCGAGCTGGGCACCGACGGCCGGCTGCTCGCCCTGCAGCTGGACGAGATGCTCGCCGGCGTCGAGGAGGACCGCGGCCTGCTGGTCCGCGACTACCTCCCCGGCGGCGCCCGCCGGCCCCGGACGATCGAGCAGGTGCTCACCGACCTGCGCGCCCTGTCGGCGACCGAGCTGCTCGACCTCTCCGCGGTGGCCCGGTGCTACGGCCTGCCCACGTCGGCGGAGGCGCTCGACTCCCCGGTCAGCCCGCGTGGCTACCGGCTGCTGGCCCGCGTGCCGCGGCTGCCGGCCGGGATCATCGACCGTCTGGTCGACCACTTCGGCGGCCTGCAGAAGCTCCTCGCCGCCACGATCGAGGACCTCCTGGCCGTCGAGGGCGTGGGCGAGGCCCGTGCCCGCGGCATCCGCGAGGGCCTGTCCCGGCTGGCCGAGACCTCGATCCTCGACCGCTACAGCTGACGGAGGACCCGTCCTCCCCGTCCCTCGCGAGCCCCGGGACGGGGCCGCCCCTCAGACGACGGCGAACGGGGCGTCGCCGCTGACCTTGGTGTCCAGCCGGCCCCGCAGCACGTACTCCCCCGGCCCCAGCACGGCGCGCTCGGCGCTGCAGGTCGGCTCGCTGGTGCGGCTGCCCCAGACCAGCGGGAACGCGACGCTCTCCCCCGGCGCCAGCGTGCGGGTGTCGTCGCTGGCCTCCGGGAAGCAGTCGTTGCTGCCCCACAGCCGGGTGCCGGCCCCGTCGAGGAGCAGGATCTCCTGCACCTCCTTGTCCAGGGTCCGCACGCACGGCACGGCGGACACGTTGGTGACCACCAGCTCGAACGTCGGCCGCCCACCCACCGGGGCACTGCCGGGGCTGCGCACCTCCAGCCCGATCATGTCGTCGCCGCAGGGCCCACCCGGGGTCGGAGCGGGCGGGGCCTCGGCCGGGGCCGGCTCGGGCTGGTCGGGCACCTCGGGCGGTGGCGTCGGCGTCTGCACACTGGCCAGGGACGGCACCACCTGCTCCAGCGCGGGGGGGTCGGTGGGCTCGGCCGGCGTCGTCCCGGTCGGTGTCGAGGCCGCCGTCGCGCCGCGGGAACCGCCGCTCGCCGCCGCCACGACCAGCCAGCCCCCGCCGCCGAGCACGGCGACGAACAGGGCCAGGACCAGGAGGCGACGCCGCCAGTAGACCGCCGCGGGCAGGGGTCCGACCGGGTGCAGCACGCCGAGAACGGTAGTGCGCGTGCCGCCGGCCGGTGCCGTCGGCACGCCGTCCCCGGCAGGCGGCACACTGGGTCCCCGTGGACAGCTCGCCCAGCCCCTCGCCGACGCGCGGGGACGACGTCGGCGAGGTCCTCGTCGACTGGTTCGCCACCGCCGCCCGCGACCTGCCGTGGCGGGGTCCGGACGTCGACCCGTGGGCGGTCCTGGTCAGCGAGGTGATGCTCCAGCAGACGCCGGTGGCCCGCGTGGAGCCGGTCTGGCGGGCGTGGATGGCCCGCTGGCCGGACCCGGCGGCGCTGGCCGCCGCCTCGCCCGCGGAGGTGATCCGCGCGTGGGGCAAGCTCGGCTACCCGCGGCGGGCGCTGCGACTGCGGGAGGCGGCCCTCGCCCTCGTGACCCGGCACGGCGGGGTCGTGCCGGCCGACGTGGCGGCCCTGGAGGCCCTGCCGGGGATCGGCACGTACACCGCCCGCGCCGTCGCCTGCTTCGGGCACCACCGCCCCCAGCCGGTGGTGGACACCAACGTGCGCCGGGTCGTGGCGCGACTGGTGCACGGCCGGGCCGAGGCGGGCACCGCCCGGGCCGCCGACCTGACCGACATCGCGGCGCTCGCCCCGGCGGACCCGCAGCGGGCGGTGCGCTTCTCGGTGGCGGTCATGGAGCTCGGCGCGCTGGTGTGCGTAGCCCGGACGCCGCGGTGCGGGGCATGCCCGGTGCGGACCGCCTGCGCCTGGCGCCGCGCGGGCTGCCCGGCGCCCGACGGTCCGGCCCGCAGGGTGCAGAAGTTCGCCGGCACGGACCGGCAGGTGCGCGGACGCCTGCTCGACGTCCTGCGGGGCGCTGAGGGGCCCGTGGCGGCGTCCCTGCTCGACGAGGCGTGGTCCGACGCGGTGCAGCGCGCCCGGTGCCTGGACTCGCTGCTGGTCGACGGCCTGGTCGAGCAGACCCCGGACGGGCGGTTCCGGCTCCCCGGCTGAGCGGGGCCGCACCTCCCCCGCGCTCGACCGCGGGGTCGTGGCCGGCTCGCGCGGCGTGTCGTCGCGTGTCGCCGGCGACGACCCCGTGGACGACGCGAGGGGAGGAGCGACGGCTCGGCCGGCACGCACCGGACACGCGAGAGGGCCGCCCCCGCTCGCGGTGAGCGGGGACGGCCCTGTCGTGTCCTGCTAGCGGGTCACTCGGCCTGGGTGGCCGGCGGCTCCTCGTCGCCGACCGACAGCGCGACCGGCGGGGTGTCGGGGAGGTCGATCGGCTTGGTCTCGCCGCGGAAGGTGAACTTCGCGTCGGCGCCCTCGCCCTCGACGTCCACCACGATGATCTGACCCGCGGTCAGCTCGCCGTAGAGGATCTTCTCCGACAGCGCGTCCTCGATCTCGCGCTGGATGGTCCGGCGCAGCGGCCGGGCACCCAGCACCGGGTCGAAGCCGCGGTGCGCCAGCAGCTTCTTGGCCGCCGGGGTGATCTCGAGGGACATGTCCTTGTTCGCCAGCTGGCCCTCCACGCGGGAGACCATGAGATCGACGATCTCGATGATCTCGTCCTCGGTCAGCTGGTGGAACACGACGATGTCGTCGATCCGGTTGAGGAACTCCGGCCGGAAGTGCTGCTTGAGCTCCTCGTTGACCTTGAGCTTCATGCGCTCGTAGTTGGACTGGTTGTCGTTGCCGACCTGGAAGCCCAGCCCCACGGCCTTGGAGATGTCCCGCGTACCGAGGTTGGTCGTGAGGATCAGGATCGTGTTCTTGAAGTCCACGATCCGGCCCTGACCGTCGGTGAGCCGGCCGTCCTCCAGCACCTGCAGGAGCGTGTTGAACACGTCCGCGTGCGCCTTCTCGATCTCGTCGAAGAGGACCACCGAGAACGGCTTGCGCCGCACCTTCTCGGTCAGCTGGCCACCCTCGTCGTAGCCGACGTAGCCGGGAGGGGCACCGACCAGGCGCGAGACGGTGAAGCGGTCGTGGAACTCACCCATGTCGATCTGGATGAGCGCGTCGTCCTCACCGAACAGGAACTGCGCCAGTGCCTTCGCCAGCTCCGTCTTACCGACACCCGAGGGGCCGGCGAAGATGAAGGAGCCACCGGGACGGCGCGGGTCCTTGAGGCCCGCCCGCGTGCGCCGGATCGCCTGGCTGACGCTCTTGATGGCCTCTTCCTGGCCGATGATCCGCTTGTGGAGCTCCTCCTCCATGCGCAGGAGTCGGGTGGTCTCCTCCTCCGTCAGCTTGAAGACGGGGATCCCGGTCCAGTTGGCGAGGACCTCGGCGATCTGCTCGTCGTCGACCTCGGCGACGACGTCCATGTCGCCGGCCTTCCACTGCTTCTCGCGCTCGGCCTTCTCGGCCAGGAGGGTCTTCTCCTTGTCGCGCAGCGACGCGGCCTTCTCGAAGTCCTGGGCGTCGATCGCCGACTCCTTCTCGCGGCGGATGGCCGCGATCCGGTCGTCGAACTCGCGCAGGTCCGGCGGGGCGGTCATCCGCTTGATCCGCATCCGGGCGCCCGCCTCGTCGATCAGGTCGATCGCCTTGTCGGGCAGGAAGCGGTCGGAGATGTACCGGTCGGCCAGCGTCGCGGCGGCGACGAGGGCGCCGTCGGTGATGCTGATCCGGTGGTGCGCCTCGTAGCGGTCCCGCAGGCCCTTGAGGATCTCGATCGTGTGGGTGAGCGTCGGCTCGCCCACCTGGATCGGCTGGAAGCGGCGCTCGAGCGCGGCGTCCTTCTCCAGGTGCTTGCGGTACTCGTCGAGCGTGGTGGCGCCGATGGTCTGCAGCTCGCCGCGGGCCAGCATCGGCTTGAGGATGCTGGCGGCGTCGATCGCGCCCTCCGCGGCACCGGCCCCGACGAGGGTGTGGATCTCGTCGATGAACAGGATGATGTCGCCGCGGGTGCGGATCTCCTTGAGGACCTTCTTCAGCCGCTCCTCGAAGTCACCGCGGTAGCGGGAACCGGCGACGAGGGCTCCGAGGTCCAGGGTGTAGAGCTGCTTGTCCTTCAGCGTCTCGGGCACCTCGCCCTTGACGATCGCCTGGGCCAGGCCCTCGACGACGGCGGTCTTGCCGACGCCGGGCTCGCCGATGAGGACGGGGTTGTTCTTGGTCCGCCGCGAGAGGACCTGCATGACCCGCTCGATCTCCTTGGCCCGCCCGATGACCGGGTCGAGCTTGGAGTCGCGCGCGGCCTGGGTCAGGTTGCGGCCGAACTGGTCGAGCACGAGCGAGGTCGACGGCGTGCCCTCGGCCGGGCCGCCGGCCGCGGCCGGCTCCTTGCCCTGGTAGCCGGAGAGCAGCTGGATGACCTGCTGGCGGACGCGGTTGAGGTCGGCGCCCAGCTTCACGAGGACCTGGGCGGCGACGCCCTCACCCTCGCGGATCAGGCCGAGCAGGATGTGCTCGGTGCCGATGTAGTTGTGGCCGAGCTGCAGCGCCTCGCGCAGGGACAGCTCGAGCACCTTCTTGGCCCGCGGGGTGAAGGGGATGTGCCCGGACGGGGCCTGCTGGCCCTGCCCGATGATCTCCTCCACCTGCTGGCGGACACCCTCCAGCGAGATGCCCAGGGACTCGAGAGCCTTGGCAGCGACGCCCTCACCCTCGTGGATCAGGCCCAGGAGGATGTGCTCGGTGCCGATGTAGTTGTGGTTGAGCATCCGGGCCTCTTCCTGGGCCAGGACGACCACGCGGCGGGCTCGGTCGGTGAACCGTTCGAACATCTGCTGCTTCTCCTCTGACCGGCTGGTCCGGCACTGCCCTCCCCGTGGTGGGGAGGAGCACCCGACGTCCGTCGGCGCACGGGGGCACCGGTCTTTCCACTGTAGTCGCGGACCCCGCTCCCCCGTCGGCACGCGGCCGGGGCGGTGGAGAGGGACTGCACGGTCCAACCGATGGTGCCCGGACGGTGTTCCGGCCCGGTTACGCCGTGAGCGGACGCCCGTGGGACCGGCGTGCGATCGCGCCGGAGGTCACTCGACGAGCAGTCGCACGCCGTCGGCCGCGAGCCGGTCGGCGAGGTCGGCGAGCACCGCCCGCGCCTCGGCGTCCACCGTGGCCGACGGGCCGATCCGGACGGTCACCTGCAGGTGCCCCTGCCGCTGCAGCGCGACGACGCTCCCGCGGAGGAGGTCGGCGGCGAGTGCGTCCAGGTGGCCGCGGGTCCGGATGAGCCCGTGGTGCTGGTCCACGGTCGCGGTGAACGAGGGCGCGCACGGCGGGGCGGCGTCCACCCCCGCCCACTGGTCGACGGGGTCGCTGCCGTCGGCGGCGGTCGTCGAGGCCGCACCGGAACTCACATCCGGATCCTGACGGTTCCGTTCGCATTCCCCCAGGGACCTTCGTCCCTGTCTCCGCAGGTCAGGCCCCCGACCGACCGGGGAACGGCGACGGCCCGGCCCCCGAAGGGGACCGGGCCGTCGTGGTCCACCTGTTGCGACCCCGTCCCGGGGCCCGCCCCGAGCGCGCGAGGGGTGGGGAGGACGGGGTCACCCCTACGCTCCTGGCCCCGTCCCGGGGCCCGCCCCGAGCGTGCGAGGGGTGGGGAGGACGGGGTCACCCCTACGCTCCTGGCCCCGTCCCGGGGCCCGCCCCGAGCGTGCGAGGGGTGGGGAGGACGGGGTCACACCTACGCTCCTGGCCCCGTCCCGGGGCCCGCCCCGAGCGTGCGAGGGGTGGGGAGGACGGGGTCCTTTCTCAGTGCGCGGCCTCGTAGGCCTCGACCACGCTGGCCGGGATGCGGCCGCGGTCGCTGACCGCGTGGCCGTTCTTGCGGGCCCAGTCGCGGATGGCGCCGGCCTGCTCGCGGTCCATCCGGCCGCCGCCACCGGTCGCCCGCGAGCGCCCGCCACCGGAGGCGCGCCCGCTGCCGCGGCCCACCTTCCGGGCGGCCTGCACGTAGCGGGAGAACGCCTCGCGCATCTCCTCGGCGTTCTTCTCCGACAGGTCGATCTCGTAGTTGGTGCCGTCGAGAGAGAAGCTCACGGTCTCGTCGGCCGGCAGGTTCTCGTCGAGGTCGTCACTGAGGATCACCTGGACCTTACGAGCCATTCCTGTTCCCCACTCCCTGTATCCCCGGATTCCCGGGCCGTTTTGTCACCCCTTGAGAGGCGACCGGATCGACACCCCGGACCATAGTGCATTCAGTGCGCTTTTCGGTACACCGCACACAATGGGGTGAAACGGGACACACGAGTTCAGCTGGAAATCGGCCGCACGAGTGGGAAGAGGATGGTCTCGCGGATTCCCAGACCGGTCAGCGTCATCATGAGCCGGTCCATGCCCATGCCCATGCCGCCCGTGGGCGGCATCCCGTACTCGAGCGCCTCGAGGAAGTCCTCGTCCAGGGCCATCGCCTCGGGGTCACCGGCCGCCGCCAGCGCGGCCTGGGCGGTGAAGCGCTCCCGCTGCGCGACGGGGTCGACCAGCTCGGAGTAGGCGGTGGCCCGCTCGACCCCGGCGATGTAGAGGTCCCACTTCTCGGCCAGCCCGGGCTGCGACCGGTGCGCGCGGGTCAGCGGCGAGGTGTCCAGCGGGTAGTCGATGACGAAGGTCGGCGACCGGAGGGTGTCCTGCACCAGCGCCTCGAACAGCTCCTCGACCACCTTGCCGGGCACCCATGCCGGGTCCACGCCGACGTCGTGCCGCTCGGCGATGGCCCGCAGGCGCTCGACCGGCGTCTCGGGGGTGACCTCCTCGCCGACGGCGTCGGACACCGCCGTGTAGAGGGGGATCTGCGGCCACTCCCCCGACAGGTCGATCTCCGTGCCGTCGTTGTGCCGCGCCACGTGGTCCCCGAACAGTGCCGCGCAGCATTCCTGGGTGAGTTCGCGCGTCAGCGTCGCCATGACCTGGTAGTCGGCGTACGCCTGATATGCCTCGAGCATCGCGAACTCCGGCGAGTGGGTGCTGTCGGCGCCCTCGTTGCGGAAGTTGCGGTTGATCTCGAACACCCGGTCCAGGCCGCCGACGATGCAGCGCTTGAGGAACAGCTCCGGTGCGATGCGCATGTACAGGTCGAGGTCGAAGGCGTTCATGTGGGTGCGGAACGGCCGCGCCGCCGCACCGCCGTGCACGGTCTGCAGCATCGGCGTCTCGACCTCGAGGTAGCCGCGGGAGACCAGGCCGGTGCGCAGGGTGGACATCACCGTGGCCCGCTGGCGCACGGTGCGGCGGGCCTCGTCGCGCACGATCAGGTCGACGTAGCGGCGGCGGACCCGCAGCTCCTCGCTCATCGGCTTGTGCGCCACCGGCAGCGGGCGCAGCGCCTTGGCGGTCATCTGCCAGGAGTCGGCGAACACCGAGAGCTCGCCGCGGCGCGACGTCCCGACCTCCCCGGTGACCAGGACGTGGTCGCCGAGGTCGATGTCGGACTTCCAGGCGGCGAGGGACTCCTCGCCCACCCGGTCGCGGGAGAGCATGACCTGCAGCTCGGCGTCCCCCTCGCGCAGGGTCGCGAAGCACAGCTTGCCGGTGTTGCGGGAGAAGATGACCCGCCCGGTGACCCCGACGGTCACGCCGGTCATGGTGTCCGGCGGGAGGTCGGGGTGGGCCGCGCGGACCTCGGCCAGCGTGGTGGTCCGGGCCACGGCCACCGGGTAGGGGTCGACGCCGCCGTCCCGCAGCCGGTCGAGCTTGGCCCGGCGGACCCGGAGCTGCTCGGGGAGTTCGTCGACGTCGTCGGCCACGGGCGGTGCCTCACTCACGGGGGACCAGCCTACGGGGACGCCGGACGCCGCCCCGCCCCCTGCTGCCGTTCGAAGGCCAGCCGCAGCCCGTGGACGGTGAGGTCCGGCTCGCGCTCGCCGATGGAGCGGCAGCTGTCGGCCACCAGGGGGGCCAGCCCGCCGGTGGCGACCACGACCGGGTCGCGGCCGAACTGGGCGACCAGTTCCGCGGCGATCCGCGACACCAGCCCGTCGACGAGGCCGGCGAAGCCGAGCACCAGCCCGGACTGCAGCGCCGCCACGGTGTTCTTGCCGATGGCGTGCGCCGGCACGGTGAGCTCCACCGAGCGCAGCTGCGCGGCCCGGGTGGCCAGCGCCTCGAGGCTGACCTCGACGCCGGGGGCCAGCGCCCCACCGAGGAACTGCCCGTCGGGGCCGACGGCATCGACGTTGGTCGACGTGCCGAAGTCGACCACCACGACCGGGCGGGAGGCCCCGTCGGGGCCGCGGCCGAACAGCTCGTGCGCGGCCAGCGCGGTGACCACCCGGTCGGCGCCGACCTCGCGGGGGTTGTCCACGTGCAGCGGGACGCCGGTCCGGACGCCGGGGCCGATGAGGACCACCGGCACGTCGAGGGAGTCCAGCAGCTGGCGCAGCGCCGGCAGCAGGGCGGGCACCGTGGAGCAGGCGGAGACACCGGTGACCGGCGTGTCGCGCAGCAGGCCGCGCCAGAGCATCCCCAGCTCGTCGGACGTCGCCCGCGGCGCGGTGGTGACCCGCCAGCAGCCCACCCGCCGCGGGCCGTCGAAGGTGGCGAGGACGGTCTGGCTGTTGCCGACGTCGACGGTGAGCAGCACGGCTCAGGCCCGCAGGTCGAGAGCGAGGTCGAGGATCGGCGCGGAGTGCGTCAGCGCGCCGACCGACAGGTAGTCGACGCCGGTCTCGGCCACCTCGCGGGCCACCTCCAGCGTCAGCCCGCCGGTGGCCTCCAGCTCGGCACGCCCGGCCACGAGGGCCACGACCTCCCGCAGCGCCGCGGGCGGCATGTTGTCGCAGAGCAGGAAGTCCGCGCCGGCCTCGACCGCCTCGACGGCCTGTACGGGCACGTCCACCTCCACCTGCACGGTCACCCCGGGCGCGCGCTCGCGGACGGCGGCGACGGCGGCGGCCACCGAGCCGGCGGCGGCGACGTGGTTGTCCTTCACCATCGCCACGTCGTAGAGACCCATGCGCTTGTTGGACCCGCCCCCGCAGCGGACGGCGTACTTCTCCAGCGGCCGCAGGCCGGGCGTGGTCTTCCGGGTGTCGAGGACGACCGCGCCGGTGCCCTCGACGGCGTCGACCCAGCGGCGGGTGAGCGTGGCGATGCCGCTGGCCCGGCTGGCGATGTTCAGCGCGCTGCGCTCGGCGGCCAGCAGCGCGCGCACCGGCCCGCGGACGGTCAGCAGGACGTCGCCGCGGGTCACCCGGTCGCCGTCGGTGGCGACCGCGGTGAGCGTCGCGCCGGGGGCCAGCCGGCTGAAGACCCGGGCCGCGACGGGCAGGCCGGCGACCACGCCGTCGGCGCGGGCGACCAGGTCGGCGGTGCCGAACTGGGTGGCGGGCACCGTGGCGGCGCTGGTGACGTCGTGGGCGACGGCGAGGTCCGGCGCGCTGGGCAGCGGGGCGCCACCGGTGAGGTCCTCGGCGAGGGTGCGCTCGACCAGCTCGGCGACCCACGCCTCGGTCAGGCCGGTGCCGCTCAGGTCGCGGGGATCGGTCACGGCGCTCACCACGGCTGCACCACCGGGGTGCCGACGGGACGGCGGGCCACCGACAGGCGCCCGTGCGGATCGAGCCGGATGTCCAGGTGCACCCGCCAGGCCTCCTCGGTGTCGGGGTGGTCCTCCCGCCAGTGGCACCCGCGGGTCTCCTCGCGGGCGGCCGCCGCGGCGGTGACGGCGCTGGCGACGGTGAGCAGGTCGGTGGCCTCCCAGCTGTCCACGCCGGGACCCACCCCGCCCAGCCCCGCGGCCAGTGCGGCCAGCCGGTCGGTCGCCTCGGCGAGGCCGGCGCCGCTGCGCAGGGCCGCGACCCGGGCGGACATCGTGTCGGTCACCTGCCGGCGACCGGCGGGGTCCAGCAGCCCCGACGGCGGAACCGCGGGGGACCGCACCGCGGCCGGCTCGGGCAGCCGGGCGGCCAGCTCGGCACCGATCCGGGCGGCGAACACCAGCCCCTCCAGCAGCGAGTTCGACGCCAGCCGGTTCGCCCCGTGGACGCCGGTGCAGGCGACCTCGCCGCAGGCGTAGAGGCCGGGCACCGTCGTCCGCCCGGCCAGGTCGGTGACCAGACCGCCGGAGGCGTAGTGCGCCGCCGGGGTGACCGGGACGAGGTCGGTGGCCGGGTCGACGCCGATGGCCAGGCAGCTGGCCGTGATGGTGGGGAACCGGCGGGCGACGTCGGGGACCGCGCGGGCGTCGAGCCACACGTGGGGGACGCCGTCGCGCAGCTGGATCCCGGTGATCGCCTTGGCCACGACGTCCCGCGGCGCGAGCTCGGCCAGCGGGTGGACGCCGACCATGAACCGCTCCCCCGCACCGTCGCGGAGCACCGCCCCCTCGCCGCGCAGCGCCTCGCTGACCAGCGGCTGCTGGCCGCGCGCGCCCGGGCCCAGGTAGAGCGACGTCGGGTGGAACTGGACGAACTCCAGGTCGGTGGCGACCGCTCCGGCGCGCAGGCCGAGCGCGACGCCGTCGCCGGTGGAGACCGAGGGGTTGGTGGTGGCGGCGTAGACCTGCCCCATGCCGCCGGTGGCCAGCACCACCGCGCGGGCGCGCACCGCGCCGACGCCGTCGGCGCTGCCCTCACCGAGCACGTGGAGGGTCACGCCGGCGGCGCGGCCGTCGGCGTCGGTCAGCAGGTCGAGCACCATCGCGTGCTCGACCAGGGTGACCCCGGGGTCGGCGCGGACGGCGTCCTGCAGGGCGCGCTGCACCTCGGAGCCGGTGGCGTCACCGCCGGCGTGCACGATGCGGTCGGCGGAGTGCCCGCCCTCGCGGGTGAGCAGCAGCCGGCCCGAGGCGTCCCGGTCGAAGGCCGCGCCCCAGTCCATCAGCTGGCGCAGCCGGTCGGGCCCCTCGTGCACCAGCGCGTCGACGGCGTCCGGCTCGCACAGGCCCACGCCGGCGACCTCGGTGTCACGGGCGTGCGCCTCGGGGGTGTCGGCGGGGTCGAGGACGGCGGCGATCCCGCCCTGCGCCCAGCGGGTGGACCCCGCGTCCACGCGCACCTTGGTGACGACGGCGACCGACAGCCCGGCGGCGCGGGCGTGCAGCGCGACGCACAACCCGGCGATCCCGGAGCCGACGACACAGACGTCGGCGGCGAGCTCCCATCCCGGCGCCGGCGCGGCCAGTCGCAGCGGGAGCCCGGTGACCGGGCCGGCCGCCAGCGTCGTCACCGAACCGGTACGCCGAGGTCGCTGCGCATCTGGTCGGTCGCGCCGGGCACGGGCGCCGACGGGTCGCCGCCGAGCTCGACGATCCGGTTGGCGCCGTCGACGTGCACGACCTTGGGGATGTAGGACTTCGCCTCGGTCTCGTCCATCACGCCGTAGCTGATCATGATGACGAGGTCGCCGGGGTGGACCAGGTGCGCGGCCGCGCCGTTGATCCCGATCACACCGGTGCCGCGCTCGCCGGGGATGACGTAGGTCTCCAGGCGGGCGCCGTTGGTGATGTCGACGATGGCGACCTGCTCACCCGGCAGCAGGTCGGCGGCGTCGAGGAGGTCCTCGTCGATGGTCACCGACCCCACGTAGTGCAGGTCGGCCTGGGTGACCGTCGCGCGGTGGATCTTGGACTTGAGCATCGTGCGCATCATGACGGGTCCCCCAGTCGGACAGCGGTGTTGTCGAGGAGTCGGGTGCTGCCGGCGCGGGCGGCGACCAGCAGGCGGGCCGGACCGGCGGCGGGCGCCGGGCCGAGGTCGGGGTCGGTGAGCTCGAGGTAGTCCGGGACGAGCTCCGGAGCGGCGGCCAGCACCTCGCGGGCGGCGGTCAGCACGGCGTCGGCACCCTGCGGGCCGGCGGCGGCACCGGCACGCAGCGCCCGGGACAACGCGGCCGCCGTGGCCCGCTGTCCCGGGCTGAGGTACCGGTTGCGGGAGGACAGCGCCATGCCGTCGTCCTCCCGGACGGTCGGGACGCCGACGACCTCCGGGCCCAGGGCCAGCTCGCGGGCCATGGCGCGGATCAGTGTCAGCTGCTGGTAGTCCTTCTCGCCGAAGAACGCGAGGTCGGGCCGGGTGAGGCCGAACAGCTTGGCGACGACGGTCAGGACGCCGGCGAAGTGGCCAGGGCGCACCGCGCCCTCGAGCACCCCGCCGAGCGGGCCCGGGTCGACGGTCACGCCCAGCGCTCCGGGCGGGTAGACCTCCTCCACCGGCGGGTGGAAGACCACGTCGGCGCCCTCCTCGGCCAGCGCGGCGAGGTCGGCGTCCCAGGTGCGGGGGTAGCGGTCGAAGTCCTCGCCGGGGCCGAACTGGGTGGGGTTGACGAAGACGGACACGACGACGCTGCCGGCCCGCTCCCGGGCGGCGCGCACCAGGGTCCGGTGGCCCTCGTGCAGCGCGCCCATCGTCGGGACCAGCGCGACCGGGCCGGGCAGGCCGGCCCGCAGCCCGGCCAGCTCGGCGGTGGTCTCCGCGACGTGCGGGGCGGTCACCGCGAGCCCATGGGGTCGGCGGCCTCGTACAGCAGGTCGAGCAGCGGGGCGCCCTCGTGCCGCTTGAGCCGGCCGGCGGCCAGGGCGCGCTCGGTGGTGCGCTGCGCCATGGCGACGTAGGCGGCGACGGACTCCGGCGCCCGGTCGGTGAGCGTGTCCAGGTGGTCGCGGACGGTGCCGACGTCCCCCCGGCTGACCGGCCCGGTGAGCCCGCGGTCGCCGCGGCGCAGCCCGTTGTCCAGCGCCGCGGTCAGCAGCGGGGCGAGCACGCGGGCGGGCTCGGTGACGCCAGCGGTGCGGAGCAGGTCGGCGGCCTCGGCGACGAGGGTGACCAGGTGGTTGGCGCCGGTGACCAGCGCGGCGTGGTAGAGCCGCCGGTCGGCCTCGGCGACGAAGAAGGGCTCGCCGCCCATCTCCAGGACCAGCGTCTCGGCGACGGGCCGGTGCTCGGGGGCGCTGGTGACGCCGAACGGGGCGCCGGCCAGCCGGTCGGTGTCCTCGGCGGCGCCGGTGAAGGTCATCGCGGGGTGCAGCGCCAGGGGCAGGACGCCGGCCCGGGCGGCGGGGGCGAGGACGGCCAGCCCGTGCGCCCCGGAGGTGTGGAAGGCCAGCTGGCCGGCGCGCCAGACGCCGGTCTCGGCCAGGCCGGCGACGAGGCCGGCGAGGGTGTCGTCGGGGACGGCCAGGACGACCAGGTCGGCGGCGCGGACCACCTCGTCGGTGTGCAGCAGCGGCACGCCGGGCAGCAGCCGGGCGGCGCGCTCGGCGGAGGCGGCGGAGAGGCCGGCGGCGGCGACCACGTCGTGGCCGGCGGCGGCGAGGGCGGCGCCCAGGACGGCGCCGACGCGGCCGGCGCCCACGACGCCGACGCGGAGACGGGCGGGAGCGGTGTCGGCCGGGAAGAGACCGGCAGCACGGGGGGTCCTGCGGGCAGCAGGCATCGGTGCACCTCTCGTTCCAGTCCCTCGCGGGTACCGGACTGGCAGGTCGTGGCCCCCTCCGTCGGAGGCCGGTGGGTGGTGCTGGTGGTGCTGGTGGTGCGGGCCGGCGCCGGCCCCGCTGCGACCGGCTGTGTCACGCGGGTGGAACGCCGAAGGCGAGTGTGTGACCGGCAGGCGACCGGTGCAACGCCTGGGGGCTGTGCGCTGGGTCACCTACCGTGTGCGCGGCACCCCGACGACAGCAGGAGGAGACGCGTGGGCACCCTCGAGAGACGGACCGCACTGGTCACCGGCGCCAGCCGCGGCATCGGGCTGGCGATCGCCCGCAGTCTGGTCGACCGCGGCGCGCGCGTCGTCGTGACCGCCCGCAAGGCCGAGGCCCTGTCGGAGGCGGTGCGCGACCTGGGCGGGCCCGACGTGGCGGTCGCCGTCGCGGGCAACGCCGCCGACCCGGGGCACCGGGCCGAGGCGGTGCGCACCGCCGTCGACACCTTCGGCAGCCTGGACATGCTGGTCGGCAACGTCGGGATCAACCCGCTCTACGGCCCGCTGGTCGACCTGCCGCTCGACGGGTTCCGCAAGATCCTCGACACCAACGTCGTCTCCACGCTCGGCCTGGTGCAGGAGGCGTGGCGGGCGTGGATGGCCGAGCACGGCGGCTCGGTCCTCGTCGTCGCGTCGGTCGCCGGGCTCAAGGCCTCGCCGATGATCGGCGCGTACGGGGTGAGCAAGGCCGCGCTGATCAACCTGGTGACCCAGCTGTCGGTGGAGCTCGGCCCCAGGGTGCGGGTGAACGGGGTGGCACCGGCGGTGGTCAGGACCCGCTTCGCCACGGCCCTGTACGAGGGCCGGGAGGCCGAGGCGGCCGCCCAGTACCCGGTCGGCCGGCTCGGCGAGCCGGCCGACGTCGGGGAGGCGGCGGCCTACCTGCTCGGCGACGGCGCCGGCTGGGTCACCGGCCAGACGCTCGTCCTCGACGGAGGCGCGCTGTCCCGCGGCCCCGCCTAGCGGCCCCCCGCGTGGGCGTGCGGGCGGTGGGGGTGCTCGTTCAGTCGGTGCGGCCGAGCACCCGGGAGAGGACGTCGTCGCCGTCGTCGTCCTCGCGGTAGCGGCGCCGACGGCGGGCTCCCGACGGCGCGGCGACGCCGTTCTCGGCGAGGATCTCGGCCAGCCGCGACGACCCCGTCCCCGGCTCGTCAGGGGCGGCCGGTGCCGCGGGCCGGGTCGGACCGGGCGCCGGCGAGCGGTCCGCGCCCAGGGCCGGCCGCTGCTCGGTCGGCTGCTCCGCGGGCACCGGTGGCCGGCGGTGCGGCCCGTCGGTGTGGCGGCGGCGCTGCTCGGGCTCCGGCACCCCCACCGGGGGCCGGGTGGGCCGCGGCCGCGGCGGGGCGGCGGCCGCGGCGTGCCGGGACCGGCGCGCGGAGTCGGCCTCCTCCGGCTCGACGAGGGCCCGCTCGGCCAGCCAGTCCAGCGGCGGCGGGGGTGGCGCGGTCGCGGCGACGGCGGCGGTCGCGGCCGGCTGCCCGGCGCGCACCCCGTCCCCCGGCCGCGCCCAGGCGTCGCCGGGGAGGTCCTCCGGCCGCAGCGCCGGGCGTGCCGCGGTCAGCTCCGAGACCGGTGCGGACCACCCCGCGGCGTCGATCGTGCGCGTGGCCGGGGGATCGGCGACGGAGCGGGACGACTGGGTGCGCAGCATGATCCGCTCGACGAGCATCTCGCCGGAGAGCTGCTCGGCGAGCTCGGTGCGCAGGCGGCCGACGTCGGCCCGCAGCTCGGCGAGCTGGGCGAGGTCACCCTGGAGGTCGCCGAGCCGGGACAGCCCCGCGCGCAGCTCGCCGAGGGCGGCGACGTCGCGACGCAGCTCGGCCACCTGCCCCAGGTCGCGGCGCAGCTCCGTGACCTGGGCCATGTCGCGGCGCAGCTCGGCGACCCGGGCGAGCTCGCCCCGCAGGGCGTCCAGCTCGGTGCGCACGGCCTGCTCGGTCTCGCGGCGCACGTCGTTCTCCGCCCGCAGCTCGGCCTCCCGCCGCGCGGCGACCTCGCGCTCCAGCTCGAGCTCGTAGGCCAGCCGGAGCTCGGCCTCCCGCTCGGCGGCCGCCCGCTCGACCGCGGCCAGCTCGCCCCGGTCGGCCGGCTCCCCGCCGCTGCGGCGCGAGGTGGCCAGCGCGGCGAGCACGAACGCCCACGCGGCTCCGACGACCGCCAGCCGCAGGACCTCCGGGTCGTCGGTGACGAAGACGACGACCGTGGCGGCGACGGCGAGCACGAACCCGGCGACCAGGCCGGCCGCCCGCAGCCTCGAGGGTGCCGGGCGAGCGGCCGGGGAGCGACCGGGCCGCGCGTCGTCCCGGTCGGCCCGCATGGGCTCCAGGGTAACGGTGCGCAGGCCCCCGATCACGTCACGAGAGGACGGGGCGCGGGCGGCCCCACCCTGGGCGTGCGCAGGGTGGGGGGAACGGGGTCCTCCTACTGGGCCAGCGCCCCGTCGGAGCTGAAGACCAGGCCGACGGAGATCTCGCCCTGCTGGAGCGCGGCCTTGGTCAGCGGGCCACCGGAGTCCAGCTCGCGGAACTCGGCGAACTGCAGTCCGTAGGTCTCCTCCAGGCCGGGCTGGCAGAACGGCCGCTCCGGGCACTCCGTGGGGCCGCCGAGTACCAGCGAGCCGTCCCCGCAGGCGTCGGCCAGCTCGGAGAGCGTCGCGACCCCCACCTGGTCGGCGAAGGCCTGGGTGACGGCGAAGGCGTTCTGGTCGGCGGCCTGCGACGGCTCGCCGAGGACCAGGCCGACCTGCTCCACGAGCGGCTGCACGGCGGTCAGCGTCTCCTGCGGGTCACTGCTGGCGACCGGGGCCTCCTGGGTGGCGTCGGGCCCGTTGACCTGCCGGTTGAGGGTCTCGGCCAGGGTGGCCAGGTACTCGGGGAAGACCTGGATCTCCGAGCCGGAGATCAGCGCCGGCAGGTACAGCTCCCGGTTGCCGACCTCGCGCACGGAGGCGTCGAAGCCCGCGGCGGTCAGCACGTCGGCGTAGACGTTGGCCAGGATGGTCGACTCGGTGAAGTTGGCGCCGCCGACGGCGATCGGGCCGCTGCCCTGCTCGAGGCCGTCGGTCACGCCGCTGTCCTCGACCCAGCCGGCGGCGACGTCCTCGGCGCTCTGCCGGTCGACGTCGACGGCGGCGTTGAGCTCGATGAGGTCCTCGGTGGTCATCGCCGCGGAGACCGCGTTCAGCGCGGTCAGCAGCGCCGGGTTGGCCTGGGCCGTCGCGGCGTTGACGGCGGGGACGACGTTGTCGGCGTTCTGCAGCCCGCGGTCGTCCTCGAGCACAACGAGCTGGTCCCCCGCGACCGGGGCGCAGGCGTCACCGGAGGCGGCGCTCCCCCCGCCACCACCCCCGCCGGTGCCCGACGAGCCGGACTCGCCGCAGGCGGTGGCGGTGAGCAGCACCGCCGCGAGGGCGAGGGGAGGGAGGATCCGGGTACGGCGCATGTCGCCCGCCTTCTGTGTCCCGTGCGACCGACCGGCCGCGACGCGTGTCTGGCGGGAGGAGCCCCGCGACCGACATGCAACTCCGCAGCCCACCGCGGGACCAACCCGCGGGGACAGCTGTTGCCCGGTTGTTACGAAGCGGCCCTGGTCAGCGGGCTCACAGCGGCACCCCGGAGGCGGTGGGCTCCGGCTGCCCGGCCGGGCCCCGGCGGACGCCGAGCAGCGGCAGCCGGCGCGGCCCCGGGGTCACCGCCCACGACAGCAGCACCAGCACGAGCTCGGTGAGCAGGGCGAGCGCGGCCACGAGGACCGCCCCGGCGATGATCTGGCCGAGGTCCTGCTGGCCGAAGCCCAGGTTGATGATCCGGCCGAGCCCTCCCCCGCCGACCAGCGCCGCCAGGGTCGCGGTGGCGACCACCTGCACCGCCGCCGTCCGGACGCCGGTCATGACCAGCGGCAGGGCCAGGGGGAGCTCCACGCGGCGGAGCATCTGGCCGCGGCTCATGCCCATCGCCCGGGCCGCCTCCCGGACGTCGCGGTCGACCTCGCGGAAGCCGACGAAGGTGTTGGTCAGCATCGGCGGGACGGCGAACACCGCCAGCGCCACGATCGTCGCGGCGTCGCTGAAGCCGATCGGGGTCACCGCGAAGACGGTGAGCAGCGCGAGGGTCGGCACCGCCCGGCTGACGTTGGAGAGCACGACGATCGAGCCGGCACCGCGGCCGCTGCGGCCCAGCAGGACCCCCGCCGGGAGCGCGACCACCGCGGCGGCCAGCACCGCGGCCGCCGAGACGGTGAGGTGCTGCCCGAGCAGGTCGAGGACCCCGCCGCTGCGGGTCCAGTTCAGCGGGTCGTTGAGGTAGACGAGGGCGTCGCCGAAGGCGCTCATGCGCGCGCCCTCGTCCACGGCGTCAGCACCCGCTCCACCCCGGCGAGCAGCACGTCGGCCAGCAGGGCCAGGAGCACGCAGCCGACCGCGCCGGTGACGATCTCGGCCCGGTAGAAGTTGGAGTTGAAGCCGCCGACGATCAACTGCCCCAGCCCGCCGTTGCCCGTGATGACCCCCACCGTGACCAGGGCGACGGTGGAGACGGTGGCGATCCGCAGCCCCGCCATGAACGCGGGGAGGGCCAGCGGCAGGTCCACCTGGAGGAACAGCCGGGCCGGGCCGTACCCCATCCCCCGGGCCGCCTCGCGGACGTCGTCCGGCACCGACTGCAGCCCGGCGAGGAAGTTCCGGACCAGGATGACCAGCGTGTACAGCGTCAGGCCGATGAGCACGGTCGTGGCCGAGAGGGGCCCGGTCAGCGGCGCGAGGAACGCGAACATCGCCAGCGACGGGATCGTGTAGACCACCGACGACAGGCCCAGCACCGGCCCCGACAGCAGGCGCGTGCGCCGGGCCAGCAGCGCCAGCGGCAGCGCGACGAGGGCCCCCAGCAGCACCGCGCCGACGGTGAGCCTGACGTGCTGGCCGAGGTACCCCACAATGGTGTGCCAGTTGTCGGTCACGTACGACGGGTCGAACCACGGGTTCGGCGCCCCGTCCGCCGCGAGCACCTGCCCGCCCGGGTCGCTCGCCGCGCCCAGCAGCGGGCGCGCACCCAGGGAGGCCACGTCGTGGACGCTACTGCCGCTCCGCCCGCCCCCACCACGGCGCACCCCGCACACGCCGGGGACGGTGCCGCCCAGGAGATCCGCCTGGACGGGGTCGGCAAGGTCTACCCGGACGGCACGGTCGCCGTCGCGGAGCTGGACCTGACCTTCGCCGCCGGGGAGTTGTCGGTGCTGGTCGGGCCGTCGGGCTGCGGCAAGACGACGACCATGAAGATGATCAACCGGATCATCGAGCCCTCGGCCGGGCGCATCCTGATCGGCGGGGAGGACGTCACCCGCGTCGACGCCGACCGGCTGCGCCGCCGCATCGGGTACGTCATCCAGAGCGTGGGTCTGTTCCCCCACCAGACGGTGCGCACCAACGTCGGCACCGTCCCCCGCCTGCTCGGGTGGGACAGGCGGCGCACCCGTGCCCGGGTCGACGAGCTGCTGGCGACGGTCGGCCTCGACCCCGCCGTCCACGGGGACCGCTATCCCGCCCAGCTCTCCGGCGGACAGCGGCAGCGCGCCGGGGTGGCCCGCGCCCTGGCCGCCGACCCCGCCGTCCTGCTGATGGACGAGCCGTTCTCGGCCGTCGACCCGGTGGTGCGCGAGCGGCTGCAGACGGAGTTCCTGCGGCTGCAGGAGACGGTGCGCAAGACGATCGTGTTCGTCACCCACGACATCGAGGAGGCGGTGCGGCTCGGCGACCGCATCGCGGTGATGAGCAGCGGGGGGCGGGTCGAGCAGTTCGCGCCGCCCGCCGAGCTGCTGGGCCGCCCCGCCAACGACCGCGTGGCCGACTTCGTCGGCGCCGACCGCGGGCTCAAGCGGCTGGCGGTCACCGCCGTCGACGCCGCCGACCTGGAGCAGCCACCGGTCCTGCACGCCGCCGACGGCCTGGCCGACGCCGGCGCGGTGCTGGACCGGGCCGGCGCCACCTGGGCGGTGGTCCTGGACGGGGCGCGGCCGGCCGGGTGGCTGCCGGCGTCCCGGGCCGTCGGGGCCGGGACCGTGGCCTCGGCGATGTCCCCCGGCGGGGACACGGTGCCGGTCGGGGCCCCGCTGAAGACGGCGCTGGCGACGATGCTGCAGTCCGACGCCGGCTGGGTCGCGGTCGTCGACGGGGACCGCTACCTGGGCGTCCTCACGCCCGGCTCCCTGCACGCCGCCCTGCGCCGGTCGGTCACGTCGTCGTCCTGACGGACCGGTCAGCCGCGCGCTGCCGCGGGGGGTTCGTCGTCCGCGCTCGACGGCGGGACGCGGCAGACAGACTCCAGCCACAGCGCGGCGCCGACCAGGGCCGCCGCGCACGCCACGCCCACCACGCCGGCGACGGTGTCCCCCGCCGCCGCCTCGAGCCGCGACACCGCCGGCCCCACGTGCGCGAGCACGCCCAGCCAGATCCCGACGAACGCCGCCCCGACGTAGGCGCTGGCCTGGGCCAGTACCGCGGCACGGGCCACGAGCATCGGCTCCACCGGCCGCACGGGGGCGGCCGAGCCGCGCTCGGCCGGCGGACGGTGGTCGCGCTGGGCGGCCAGCCGGGCCCGCAGCGTGCGGGCACCGAGCAGCTCGGCCACGGCGAGGACGGCCAGCGGCACCGCCAGCCACCAGCGCAGCGCGGGCAGCGAGCCGTAGGCCGCCCGCACCACCAGCCAGGTCGCGACGGCCAGGCCGGCGGCGAGCACGGCGAGGTCCCGCCGGGACACCGGCTTCACCGGAGGTGGTCCCAGCGGACGACGGCCGCGACGTCCTCGGGCGGCAGGGCGGCCAGCAGGTCGGCGACGCGCCCGTGGCCCGGCACCTCCGCGGTGGGGTCCAGGCTCAGCCACGGCACGAGGACGAACGCCCGCTCGTGCGCCCGCGGGTGCGGCAGCGTGAGCGCGGGGTCGTCGGAGAGCACCGGCCGCCCGTCGTCGTCGGCGACCGTGACGACGTCGACGTCGAGGGTCCGCGCGCCCCAGCGGACCTCCCGCGTCCGCCCGGCCGCCTGCTCCAGCTCGTGGGCGCGGGCCAGCCACCCGGCGGCGTCCCGGTGGCCCCGCACCACGACCACCGCGTTGAGGTACGGGGGCTGCTCGACCGGCCCCCACGGCGGCGTCTCGTACAGCGTGGAGCGGGCGACGAGCACGCCGTCGTCCGCCAGCGCGGTGATGGCGCCGCGCAGCGCGCCGGCGCGGTCGCCGAGGTTGGCGCCCAGGGACAGGACGGCGCGGCTCATGCCCGCTTCTCGCGGCGGATGCTCACGGCGACGTCGTCGAAGGGCACGCCGAGGTCCGCCTCGGGCTTGTGCACGGTGATCTCGACCGCGTCGACGAGCGCGGACGCGAGGCACACGTCGGCCAGCCGCTGGGCGAGGGTCTCCAGCAGGTCCACCGGCTCCCCGGTGAGGACGGCGTGCAGCCGCTGGGCCAGCTCGGCGTAGTTGACCGTCTTCTCGAGGTCGTCACCGGCCGCGGCGGGCGCGGTGTCCAGCTCCAGGACGGCGTCGACGCGGAAGGTCTGGCCCTGCTCGCGCTCCCAGTCGTAGACGCCGTGGTGGGCGTGCGCGGTGATGCCGCGGACGGCGATGGTGTCAGGCACGGGTGCTCCCCTCGCGACGGGCGGCCTGGACGGCGGCGACGGTGCGGACGGCGTCGGCGGAGGCGGCCGCGTCGTGCACCCGCACCCCCCAGGCGCCGGCCTCCGCCGCGAGCACGGTGGTGGCCAGGGTGGCGGCGTCCCGCTGCTCGGCGGGACGGACGGCGCCCTCGGCGTCGGCCAGCAGCCGGCCGAGGAAGGTCTTCCGGGAGGCGCCGACGAGCACCGGCAGCCCGAGGCCGACGATGCGGTCGAGGCCGGCCAGCAGCCGCCAGTTGTGCTCGGCCCGCTTGGCGAAGCCCAGCCCGGGGTCGAGGACCAGCTGCTCGGGGGCGACGCCGGCGGCGACGACGTCCTCCACGCGGGCGGTGAGCTCCGCGCAGACCTCGGTGACGACGTCCCCGTAGCGGGCCGCGGCGTACATCTCCCGGCTGTGCCCGCGCCAGTGCATGAGCACCCAGGGGACGCCGGCGTCGGCCACCAGCCGCGCCATGCCGGTGTCGGCCAGCCCGCCGCTGACGTCGTTGACCAGGGCGGCGCCGGCACCCAGCGCGGCCTCGGCGACCTCGGCGCGGGTGGTGTCGACGCTGACCCGCACCCCGGCGTCGGTCAGCTCGCGGATCACCGGGAGCACCCGCCGGCACTCCTCGTCGGCGTCCACCCGGTCGGCGCCGGGGCGGGTGGACTCGCCGCCGACGTCGACGTAGTCGGCGCCGGCGGCGTGCATGGCCAGTCCGTGCGCGATCGCCGTCGGCGCGTCGGCGAAGCACCCGCCGTCGGAGAACGAGTCGGGTGTGACGTTGAGGACCCCCATGACCACGCAGTGGCCGGGGCGCGGCAGGTCGAGCGGGGTCACCGGCCCAGCACGAGGCTCATCGCCTCGCTGCGGGTCGCCGGGTTGTCGCGGAAGATGCCGCGGACGGCGGAGGTCACCGTCGTGGAGCCGGGCTTGCGGATGCCGCGCATCGCCATGCACAGGTGCTCGGCCTCGATGACGACCAGCACGCCGCGCGGCTTGAGCACGTCGGCCAGCGCGTCGGCGATCTGGCTGGTCATGCGTTCCTGCACCTGGGGGCGGCGGGCGTAGACCTCCACCAGCCGGGCCAGCTTCGACAGGCCGGTGACCTTGCCGTCCTCGCCCGGGATGTACCCGATGTGCGCGACGCCGTGGAAGGGCACCAGGTGGTGCTCGCAGGTCGAGTACATCGGGATGTCCTTGACCAGGACCATCTCGTCGTGGTCCTCGTCGAAGGTGGTCGCGAGGACGTCCGCCGGGTCCTGCCACAGCCCGGCGAAGGTCTCCGCGTAGGCGCGGGCGACCCGGCCCGGGGTGTCCCGGAGGCCGGGCCGGTCCGGGTCCTCCCCGACCGCGATCAGCAGCTCACGGACGGCGGCCGCGGCTCGCTCCTGGTCCACGCCCGCGCCGGGCGGGCGCTCCAGCAGCAGGTCGTCCGGCTCCGCGGGGACCTCGCTCACCGCTGCACCGGTGCGCCGACGTCACCGACCGCCGTGGACCCGCCGGCGACCCGGCCGTTGCCGTTCTGCGCCGCCCGCTCGGCGGGGGTGAGCACCGGCGGCTGGTCCGAGGGCGTCCGCTTGCCGAAGCCGTTGTACGGCGCCAGCGAGGGCCGCTTGGTGACCGGCGCGCAGATGCGGGCCATGTCCTCCTTGGAGAGGGTCTCCTTGTCCATGAGCTCCAGCACGAGCTGGTCCAGGACGCCCCGGTACTCGACCAGGATCTCCCAGGCCTCGTCGTGGGCCGCCTCGATCAGCGCGCGGATCTCGGCGTCGATGTCGGCGGCGACGGCGTCGGAGTAGTCCGGGCGGGTGTGCATGTCCCGGCCGAGGAACGGCTCGGACTCGTTGCTGCCGTACTTCACCGCGCCCAGCTTGGCGCTCATGCCGTACTGGGTGACCATCGCGCGGGCCAGCGAGGTGGCCTTCTCGATGTCGTTGCCCGCGCCGGTGGTCGGCTCGTGGAAGACCAGCTCCTCGGCGGCCCGGCCGCCCAGGGCGTAGGCGAGGGTGTCGATCATCTCCGACCGGGTCTGGGTGTACTTGTCCTCGGTCGGCAGCACCAGCGTGTGCCCGAGGGAGCGGCCGCGCGGCAGGATCGTCACCTTGTGCACCGGGTCCAGGTTGGGCAGTGCGTGCGCCACCAGGGCGTGCCCGCCCTCGTGGTAGGCGGTGACCTTCTTCTCCTTCTCGCTCATCGCCCGCGTCTTGCGCTCGGGGCCGGCGATGACGCGGTCGATCGCCTCCTCGAGGGTGTCGTCGGTGATCACCGTGCCGTTGTTGCGGGCGGTGAGCAGCGCGCCCTCGTTGAGCACGTTGGCGAGGTCGGCGCCGGTGAAGCCGGGCGTGCGGCGGGCGACGGTCTCGAGGTCGACGTCCGGCGCGAGGGGCTTGCCCTTGGCGTGGACGGAGAGGATCGCCTTGCGACCCTCCAGGTCGGGCCGGTCGACGGCGATCTGCCGGTCGAAGCGGCCCGGGCGCAGCAGCGCGGGGTCGAGGATGTCCGGCCGGTTCGTGGCGGCGATCATGATGACGCCGCCCTTGACGTCGAAGCCGTCCATCTCGACGAGCATCTGGTTGAGCGTCTGCTCGCGCTCGTCGTGGCCGCCGCCCATGCCGGCGCCGCGGTGCCGGCCGACGGCGTCGATCTCGTCGACGAAGATGATCGCTGGCGCGTTCTGCTTGGCCTGCTCGAACAGGTCGCGCACGCGGCTGGCACCGACACCGACGAACATCTCGACGAAGTCCGAGCCGGAGATGGAGAAGAACGGCACCCCGGCCTCGCCGGCGACGGCGCGGGCGAGCAGGGTCTTGCCGGTGCCGGGCGGGCCGAACAGCAGCACGCCCTTGGGGATCTTCGCGCCCACGGCCTGGAACTTGACCGGGTTGGCCAGGAAGTCCTTGATCTCGTGCAGTTCCTCGATCGCCTCGTCGGCGCCGGCGACGTCGGCGAACGTCGTCTTCGGGGTGTCCTTGCTGACCACCTTGGCCTTGGACTTGCCGAAGGCCATGACGCCGCGGCCGCCGCCCTGCATGGAGTTGAACAGCCAGAACAGCAGCAGGAGGAGGATCACGAACGGCAGGAAGCTGATCAGGATGCTGACCAGCACGTTGTCCTGCGTGACGTTGGTGTTGAAGTCGACGCCGTCCCCGTCGCCGTTGAGGCCGGAGACCAGGTCGAAGATGTCGTCCGACGCGCCGATCGGGTAGGACGCGGTGATCTTGTCGCTGCCGTCGACCGCGGTGTTGAGGTCGAGGTCGAGCGTCTGTTCCTTGTCGTTGATCGTGACCGACTCGACGTTGCCGCCGGTGATCTGCTGCAAGGCGGTCGCGGTGCTGACCTCCTGGTAGCCACCGTTGCCGCGGAACAGGGAGGAGAACGCCAACGCCAGGAGGACGACGAGGACGACCCAGAACCACACGGAGCGGAAGATCTTCTTACGTTCCATACACCGATGCCGGGCGGCCGGGGGTCCGGCCTGACCCGTCCACCCTCCTGATCGTCCGCGGGGACGCTACGGCGACCCGGGCGGGCACCCCGGCGCTCGTGCAGCGTCGTTGGGATCGACGGTACACCGGGCACCCTGGACGACAGCTGTGCGCGAGCCGCGAACCGGCTGCACGTCCCCCGCCCGGATGAGCCCGTCAGACGCGCAGGCGAAGCGTCCGATCAGCGCCGTCCGTCGGTCACGGTCGCGAGCGAGCCGGGGACGGTACCCGCCGCGGGTGGACCGGTCGCGGGGGTCCGGAGGACCTCCCGACCGGGACACGGGCAGCGGCTCTGCTCAGGCCGGGGACGGTACCTGGCCGCGGTGCGGTACGGAGGACCGCGGTGTCACTGGTAGACCTCCGGGCGGAGCGTGGCGATGTAGGGCAGGTCGCGGTAGCGCTCGGCGTAGTCCAGGCCGTAGCCGACGACGAACTCGTTGGGGATGTCGAAGCCGATGTACCGGACCGGCACCTCGACCTTCACCGCGTCGGGCTTGCGCAGCAGGGCGCACACCTCGAGGGACGCCGGCCGGCGGGCGCCGAGGTTCTTCAGCAGCCAGGTGAGGGTGAGCCCGGAGTCGATGATGTCCTCGATCACCAGGACGTGCTTGTCGCTGATGTCGCGGTCGAGGTCCTTGAGGATGCGCACGACCCCGGAGGAGCTGGTGGCCGAGCCGTAGGACGACACGGCCATGAACTCCATCTGGGTGGGCAGCTGCAGCGCCCGGGCGAAGTCGCTCATGAAGAGCACCGCACCCTTGAGGACGCCGACGAGCAGGACCTCCTTGCCGGCGTAGTCCCCGGCGATCCGGGCGGCCAGCTCGGCGATCTTCGCCTGGATCTGCTCCTCGCTGAGGAGCACGTGGTCGATGTCGGGGCCGTAGCCGTGGTGGTTGCCCAGCTCTGCGGTGCCGCTGGCCTGCTCACTCACGTGTCGCGCTCCTCAGCTGGTGCGGATCAGGAGCCCCGCGCATCCGGGGGCAGGACCACGAGCCTGCCAGACGCCCGGACCACCCCCGCACCACCGGGTAGGTGGACCCGCCCCTGCCCGCGCCAGCGGGTCAGCAACGCGTCGACGGCCGCGAGGTGCACCGCCTGCAGGTCGGGCACGCCCGCGCCGCGCAGCCAGCCCCGCAGCACCCGGCGCCGGAGCGCGGCTGGCAGCGCGGCGAGGTCGCGGGCCGGGAGGGGGTGGGCGGGGCGCGCCTCGGCCCCGGCCAGCCGGCACAGCTCGGCGGCGGCCAGGTCGTCGAGGGCGTCGAGGTCCTCCCGCAGCATCTCCCCGGTGCGGGCGAGGGCGGGGGCGACGCCGCTGCCGAGGACCTCCTCCAGCAGCGGCAGCACCTCGGTGCGCAGCCGCACGCGCGTGTAGGCCGGGTCGGCGTTCCACGGGTCGTCCCACACCGGCAGGTCCTGGTCGGCACAGGCGGCGCGGGTGGTCTCCCGGCGCACGCCGAGCAGCGGCCGCCACCAGGTGCCCGCCCGGTCGCGGCGCTCGGGCACCATGCCGGCCACCGACCGCGGCCCCGAGCCGCGGCCGAGCCCCAGCAGCACCGTCTCGGCCTGGTCGTCGAGGGTGTGACCGAGGGCGACGCGGGCTCCGCTGGGCGCCGCGGCCGCCGCGAGCGCGGCGTACCGGGCGGCGCGGGCGGCACCCTCGGGGCCGCCGTCGGCACCGACGCGCACCGGGACGACGGAGACCGGGTCCAGGCCCAGCCCGCGCAGCAGGGCGGCGGTGGCCCCGGCGCGGGCGGCCGACCCGGGCTGCAGCCCGTGGTCGACGGTCACCGCGCCGGCGGGGACGCCGGCCCGCGGCGCCTCGAACGCCACGGCCGCGGCGAGGGCGAGGCTGTCCGCTCCCCCGCTGACGGCGACCAGCACGGGGGCCGTCGACGCCGTCAGGCCGGGACGCACCGCGCTGCGGACGCGGGCGACCGCCGGGGAGGGACCGCCCACCGTCCTCAGGCGGGGATGGCCGGGCGGCCGTGCACGCGCTCCACCCAGCGCGCCGGGTCGGTGAGCTCCTCGATGCGGGGCAGCGTCTCCGGCCCCGACCAGACGCGGTTGAACCCCTCCATGCCGACGAGGTCGACCACGCCGCCGACGAAGTGCCGCCCGTCGGCGTACTGCTTCATCTTCTGCTCGAGCCCGAGCAGCCGGCGCAGCACGCGGTCCAGCGGGCCGCGGCCCTTGCGGCGCTGCGCGAACCGCTTGCGCAGGGTCTTCACCGAGGGGACGACGTCGGGGCCGACGCCGTCCATCACGTACTCGGCGTGCCCCTCGACCAGGCTCATCACCGCGGTCACCCGGTCGAGGACGGCGCGCTGCGCGGGGTCCTGGATCAGCGCCATCAGCCCGCTGTCGTCGCCGCCGTCCCCACCGCGGACGGCGTCGCCGATGCTGCGCAGGACGTCGCGCAGCCGGTCGCGCAGGACGTCGGCGTCGAGGTCGGTGGCCGCAACGAACTCCGCGACCTGTGCCTCCAGGTGGTCGCGCAGCCACGGGAAGGCGGTGAACTGCAGCTGGTGGGTGACCTCGTGCAGGCACACCCACAGCCGGAAGTCGCTCGGGTCCACACCCAGGCGACGCTCGGCGTCGACGATGTTGGGGGCGACCAGCAGCAGCCGGCCGCCGGTGCCGAACACCTCGTACTGGCCCAGCACGCGGGAGGACAGGAACGCGAGGATGCCGCCGGCCTGCACGCCCGTGGCCCGCGAGCCGATCGCGGCGGCCAGCGGACCGGGGCGGGACTCCTGCCGGGCGATGAGCGCCTCGACGAGGGGGTCCATCAGCGCGGCCATGCCGGCGGCGTTGGCGTCGACCCAGCCGGGGCGGTCGACGACGGCGACCTCGGGCACCGGGCCCGAGGGGAGGGCCTGCAGGCCGGTCAGCCGCTCGACGTGGGCCACGGCCGTGGCGGCGGCCTCGTGCAGCTCGCGGACGACGGCGGCGGCCTCCTCCCGCGTCGTCTCCGGGCCCGGGCCGACCAGGCGGCGGGCGGTGCGTCCGGCGAGCTCCCAGTCGACCATCGAGGCGGCGCTGCTCATCGCCTCACCGTACGCGGAAAGAGGACCACCCTTCCCCCCACGCCTCGCACGCTCGGCGCGGGTCCCTGGAGGGTGGCCGTTCCAGCGCGTGACCGCCGGTTCAGCGGCAGCCGCAGCCGGCCAGCGCGGTGGCGACGTCGTCCAGGGTGTCCTCGGCCGCCTGGCCGTCGGCCGGCGCGCCGTCGGCGACGACGGCGAAGGTCAGCAGCCGGCCGTCGACGGTGACCACGGTGCCGGCCAGCGCGTGCACACCGAGCAGCGTGCCGGTCTTGGCACGCACCGTGCCCGGAGCGGTCCGGGGGTCCTCGTCGCCGCGGTCGGCGAGGGTGCCGTCGTAGCCGGCGACGGCCAGCCCCGACAGCACCGCCGTGGCCCCGGGGACGGTGCCGTCGGCCACACCGGTGAGCAGGTCGGTGAGCAGGTCGGCGGGGACCCGGTCGTCCTGGGAGAGTCCGCTGCCGTCGGAGAGGGCCACCCCGGTCACGTCGAGGCCGGCGTCGGCCAGGGCCGAGCCCACCGCGTCCGCGGAGCCCTCGAAGGTGGCCGGCAGGTCGCGGGCGAGGGCGACGTGGCGGGCCAGGGTCTCGGCGAGCAGGTTGTCGGACTGGGAGAGGGCCTGCTCCACGAGCCGGGCCACCGGCGCCGAGCGCACCGTGCCGAGCGTCTCGGCCCCCTCCGGTGCGACGTCCAGCGCGACGGTGGCGTCGGGCACGCCGAGGGCGTCGGCCAGCGCCGCCCCGGCGTCGAGGCCCGGCTGCCCGCTGCGCGGGGACTCCCCGGGGCGCACGCGGGCGCCGTCCACCGCGACGGCGGTGACGGGGGCGGCGTAGGTGGAGGGGGCGTCCCCGGGCCCCCAGCCGGGGGCGGTGAGCGGACCGGTGAACAGCGAGGCGTCGACGACGACGCGGGTCACCTGCGTGCCCGCGGGCAGGGCGGCGCGGACCTGCGCGGCGAGGTCGGCCACGGTCGGTGCGCCGGGATAGGTGAGCGACGGCGCGGTGGTCGACAGCGTCGGGTCGCCGCCACCGACGAGGACCACCTCGCCCGGGGCCCGTCCCGCCACGACCGTCGTCTCGAGGGTGGTCTCCGGGCCCAGGGTGGTCAGCGCCGCGACGGCGGTGAGCAGCTTCGCCGTCGACGCGGGGACCGACGGGGTGTCGGCGTCCCGGTCCAGCAGCACCTCGCCGGTCGCGACGTCGACCACGGACGCCGAGACACCGGCGCCGAGGGCCGGTGCTGCCAGCAGCGGCTCCAGGTCGGCGGCCAGGACGTCGGCGGCCGGGGCGGGCGCCTCGGCGGCCAGCGCGGCGAGGACCGGCGCGGCGGCCTCGACGTCGGGCAGGCGGGCCTCGGCGACGCCCGGGTCGCCCGCCGTCCCGCCGTCCCCGGACCGCGGGGCGACGAGGAACCACACGCCGCCGCCGACGACGAGCAGCACCACGACGAGTCCGAGGAGGAGCCGGCGGCGCAACCGTGAGTACTTCGGCGTGACGGTCGCCGGCCCGCTCGACGCGATGGTGCCCACCCCCTGGAACGACCTCCGGCAGTCGCCCGGGGCCCGGTGGGCCACACTACGACCCGTGCAGTTCGACGTGACGATCGAGATCCCGAAGGGCCAGCGGAACAAGTACGAGCTGGACCACGCCACCGGACGCATCCGCTTGGACCGGATGCTCTTCACCTCCACCCGCTATCCCGCGGACTACGGCTACATCGAGAACACCCTCGGCATGGACGACGACCCGCTCGACGCCCTGGTGCTGCTCGACGAGCCGACGTTCCCCGGGTGCCTCATCACCTGCCGGGCCATCGGCATGTTCCGGATGACCGATGAGAAGGGCGGGGACGACAAGGTCCTCTGCGTGCCGGCCACCGACCCGCGCATGGCCCACCTCACCGACATCCACGACGTGTCGGAGTTCGACCGGCTGGAGATCCAGCACTTCTTCGAGACCTACAAGGACCTCGAGCCCGGCAAGTCGGTCGAGGGCGCCGAGTGGGTCGGCCGCGCGGAGGCCGAGGCGGAGATCAACGCCTCACTCGAGCGCGCCCAGGAGAACGGCCACCACTGACCCCACCCGCTACCGCTGGCCCCTCTCCGAGCGGCCGCCGAGCGCACGACGGACGCCGACGGCGGTGCACCCCCCAGCGGGTGCACCGCCGTCGGCGTTCCCGGGCCGTGTCCCGGAACGACGCAGCGCCGCCGCCCCGAGGGGCGACGGCGCTGGTCACGTGCGAGCCGCCTGTCGGAATCGAACCGACGACCTTCTCATTACGAGTGAGATGCTCTACCGACTGAGCTAAGGCGGCGGGCGTGCGGCGAACAGCTTACGTGACGGTCACGCTGCCGCCGCGCAGGGGCCGGTGTGTCAGCCGGGCAGCCGCAGCGCCACGGTGAGCGCCTCCACCGCGATCTGCGGCTTCACGTTCTGCTCCAGCGCCACCCGGCAGGCCAGGACGGCGTCGATGCGGCGCACCGCGCCCTCCGCGCCGATCCGCCGCGCCAGCTCCTCGGCGTCGGCCCGGCGGTCGGGGTGGTTCAGGGGCAGCGGCTCGGCCGTCGCGGCGTCGAGGACCAGGGCGTCGCGGTAGAGCCCGGCCAGGTCGACCAGGGCCCGGTCGAGGGAGTCCCGGCCGATCCGGGTGGCCCGGGACTTCTGCCGCTTCTCCAGCTCCTTGAGCTGGCCGGCACTGCCCCGGCTGGCCGCGACCACGCCGGGCCCGCGGGCGCCCACGCCCAGGCTGGCCTTGAGGGCCTCGGTCTCCGCACCGTTGAGGGCCTCGGTCGCCGCGTCGGTCTCCTCCTGCGCCGCCCCGACGAGGTCGTCGGCGGCGTTGAGGCAGGCGGCGAGGGAGACCAGCGACAGCGGGATGTCGAGCACGGCCTTGCGGGCCAGCCGCGCGTCCTCGTCCCGGGCCAGCCGCCGGGCCCGCCCGACGTGCCCTCCCGCCGCGGCCGCCGACCACGCGGCGAGCGCGGGGTCCACACCGTCGCGACGGACCAGCACGTCGGCGATGGCGTCGACCGACGGCGTGCGCAGGCTGACCACGCGGCAGCGCGAGCGGATGGTCACCGGCACGTCGTCGGGGTGCAGGCTCGGGGCGCAGAGCACCACCACGGTCCGCGGCGGCGGCTCCTCGATCATCTTCAGCACCGCGTTGGCCGCGGCCTCGCTCATCCGGTCGGCGTCCTCGACGATGATCACCTGCCAGCGGCCCTGCGACGGGGCCCGGCCGGCCACCCGCACCAGCTCGCGGGCCTCCGTGACGCCGATCGACAGCCCGTCGGGCACGATCAGGTTCACGTCGGCGTGGGTGCCGGCGAGCACCGTGCGGCAGTCGTGGCAGGTGCCGTCGCCGCCGTCCCGGCACTGCAGCGCGGCGGCGAACGCGCGGGCGGCCACCGACCGCCCGGAGCCGGGCGGGCCGGTGAACAGCCAGGCGTGGGTCATCGCCGCGGGTTCGGCGACCGCGCCGCGCAGCTCCGCGACGGCCGCGGGCTGGCCGACCACCTCGTCCCAGACGGTCACGCGCCCTCCCCCAGCAGCGCGCCCACCCGGGCCCGGACGTCGGCGGCGAGCTCGTCCACGCCGCGGGTGGCGTCGAGGACGAGGTAGCGACCCGGGGCGGCCGCGGCGAGGGCCAGGAACGTCGCCCGGACCCGCTCGTGGAAGTCCAGCGACTCCGACTCCAGCCGGTCGGCCACCGCACGCCCGCGGGCCCGGGCCAGCCCCACCTCCGGCGGCAGGTCCAGCAGCACCGTGAGGTGGGGACGCAGGCCGCCGGTCGCCCAGCGCGAGATGGCCGCGACGTCGTCGAGCGGGATGGTGCGCCCGGCGCCCTGGTAGGCCAGCGAGCTGTCGACGAACCGGTCGGTGACGACGACCTCGCCGGCCTCGAGCGCCGGGTGGAGGACGGCGGCGGCGTGCTGGGCCCGGTCGGCGGCGTACAGCAGCGCCTCCGCGCGGGGCGAGAGACCGGTGTGGGCACGGTCGAGGACGATCGCCCGGATCGCGGCGCCGGCCGGCGTCCCGCCCGGCTCGAACGTGGCCCGCGCCCGCCGCCCCCCGGCCGTCAGCCACTCGCACAGCAGCCGGACCTGGGTGGACTTGCCCGCCCCCTCGCCGCCCTCGAAGGCGACGAACAGGCCGGGCGCCGCGGCGCCGTCGGCCGCGACGGGCAGGACGAGCGGGCCGTCGTCGGACACGGGGATCGCGGGCTCCCGGGCGTGGGTGGGGCGGGTGGACCGGGCGCCACGGTACCGGCCGGCACCGACCGTTCCGCGCCGCCGCGACCTAGGGTCCCGACCGTGACGAGCACCGGCGCGTGGGACCCGGCCGGCTACCTCCGCTTCGCCGACGAGCGGGCACGGCCGTTCGCCGACCTGGTGGGCCGCATCGGCGCCCGGGACCCGCGGGTCGTCGTCGACCTGGGCTGCGGCGAGGGCGCGCTGACCGCCTCCCTGGCCGCGCGGTGGCCCGGCGCGCGGGTGACGGGGGTGGACTCCTCCCCCGAGATGCTCGCCGCCGCGGGCACCCACGCCGTCCCGGGGCGCCTGACCTTCAGCCGGGGCGACGTGCGCGACTGGCGCCCCGGCGGCCCGGTCGACGTCCTCGTGACCAACGCCGTCCTGCACTGGGTGCCCGGGCACGCGGACCTGCTGCGCCGGTGGGCGGGGCACCTGGCGCCCGGCGGGTGGCTGGCGCTGCAGGTGCCGGGCAACGGGCGGGCCCCGACGCACGCCCTGCTGGCCGACCTGTGCCGCTCGCCCCGCTGGGCCGCCTCGCTGGCTGCCGCCGCCCCGGCGCCGGACGCGGTGCTCGACCCCGCCGGCTACCACGACGTCCTCTCCGGCGCCGGGCTGGCCGTGGACGCGTGGGAGACGACCTACCTGCACGTCCTGACCGGGGCGGACCCGGTGCTCGGCTGGGTGCGCAGCACGGTGCTGCGACCGGTGCTCGCCCTGCTCGAGGAGGGCGACGCCGCCGAGTTCGAGACGGAGTACGCCGCCGCGCTGCGGGCCGCCTACCCGCGTCGGGACGACGGCACGACGCTGTTGCCCTTCCGGCGGGTGTTCGCCGTCGGCTCCCGGCCGGGCTGACCCGGCTGCTCGCGACGGCAAGTACTTGACGGTTGGGAAAGTAGTTGCCAGAGTCGCGCCCACCCCGCCGGTAGAGAGGGAAGCCGATGACCGCTCCCACGCCCCAGTCCGCCGCCGCACTGCTCGCCGAGGCCGACGCGGCCGACGCCCGGGTCCGGCGCGAGGCCGGCCCCGCCGCGTCGGGGTTCCTCGCCACGCTGGGGTGCGCGAGTGCCGGGTTCTTCCTGGCCCAGCCGGTCGCCGACGGCGACCGCGGTGTGCTGGCGGCCGCGGTGGTCTTCGTGCTGGCCGTGCTCGGTGCGGTGCTGGCGCTCCTGGCCGGCCGGCGCTCGACCCGCCACGGGTTCGCCCGCCGGTTCGGTCTGGCGATGGGTGCCTGGGCGGTGGTCTTCGCCGTCGGGCTCGCCGTGGGGCTGGAGTCGGGCCTGGCCCGCAGCTGGGTCCTCTGGGCGCCGCTGGCGGTCCTCGTCGCGGTCCCGTGCCTGGTGGGCGCCTGGCGCGAGCTGCCGCGGTGAGCGCCGAGCACCCGCGCCACCTCCTCGACGAGCTCATCCACGCACCGGTGCGCTTCTCGGTGATGGCGACCCTGGCCTCGGCCGAGGAGGCGGAGTTCGGGTTCGTCCGGGACGGCGTCCAGGTCAGCGACTCGCTGCTGTCGAAGACGGTGAGCGCCCTGGAGAGGGCCGGCTACGTCGAGGTGCGCAAGGGCTACGTGGGCAAGCGGCCGCGCACCTGGCTGCGGCTGAGCCGGCGCGGCCGGGAGGCGTTCGGCGCGCACGTCGCCGCGCTGCGGGCCATCGCCGACGGCGCGGTCGCCCCGGATCAGCCGGGGACGAGCCGGTAGGCGTCGGTCCGGTAGGGCAGCTCGACCAGCTCACGCCCCCGGGTGTCGGGGTGGGTGGCGAGCACCTCCCGGACCTCGGCGAGGAACGCCTCGCGCCGCGCCTGGTCCATGGTGGCGACGTAGCTGCGGGTGGCGATGCCCGCGACCACCTGCTCCGGGGTGATCCGCTGGACGACGGCCGAGCGGAACCGGTCGACCCGCGCGCCCAGCTCGCGGGCGAAGTCGTCGACGACGCGCTGGTCGGCCTCGTGGTCGCGGGACTCCGCGACCAGCACCCGGCCCAGCGCACCGACCCACGGCACCTGCTCGTCGCGGGTGTTCCACACCAGCCCGACGACGCCGCCGGGACGCAGCAGCCGGCGCATCTCCGCGGCCGCCGTGGCCGGCTGGAACCAGTGCGCGGCCTGACCGGCGACGACGGCGTCGACGGCGGCGTCCGGGAGGGGGACGGCCTCGGCACCGCCGGCGACGGCCACCACGCCGGGGTGGCGGGTGCGCAGCTCGGCCAGCATCCCCTCGGCGGGGTCGACGGCGACCACCTCGTGCCCGAGGGCCAGGAGGACGCCGGTGAGCAGTCCGGTGCCGGCACCGAGGTCGAGGACGCGCCGGGGCCGCTCCCCCACGAGGAAGGTCACGGCGTCGGCCGGGTAGCTCGGCCGCAGCTGCGCGTACCCCGCTGCCACCGAGCCGAACGACCGGCGCCGCTCCTGCCAGACGGCCGGGTCGAGGTCCCCGGTCGGCACCGCGGACCTCAGCCGGCGGGGACGGCGTCGGTGCCGGCGGCGGCCTTCTTCGTCGCGGCCTTCTTCGCCGTCGTCTTCTTGGCGGTGGCCTTGGCGGCCGTCGCCTTGGTCGCGGTCGGCTTGGTCGCGGTCGCCTTGGCCGTGGTCTTCTTGGCCGCCGCCTTCTTCCGGGTCGCCTTCTTCGTCGTCGGCCGCGCCCGCCGGTCGGCGAGCAGCTCGGCGGCGCGCTCGAGGGTGATGCTCTCGACGTCGTCGCCCTTGCGCAGGCTGGCGTTGGTCTCGCCGTCGGTGACGTAGGGACCGAACCGGCCCTCGCGGACGGTGATCGCGCCCTCGGTGACCGGGTCGGGGCCGAGCTCCTTCAGGGGCGCGGCCGCGGCCCGGCGTCCGCGCTGCTTGGGCTGGGCGAAGATCGCGAGGGCCTCGTCGAGGGTGACGGTGAACAGCCGTTCCTCGTTCTCCAGCGACCGGCTGTCACTGCCCTTCTTCAGGTAGGGCCCGTAGCGGCCGTTGAGCGCCTGGATCTCCTCGCCGTCGGGCGCGGCACCGACCGTGCGCGGCAGGGTGAGCAGCTTGAGCGCGTCGTCGAGGGTGACCGTCTCCGGGGACATCGACGACAACAGGCTCGCCGTCCGGGGGGCGTCCTTGCTGCCCTCGGGGACGACCGTGGTGACATAGGGGCCGTACCGGCCGGCCTTCACCACGACCGGCAGGCCCGATTCGGGGTCGGTGCCCAGCTCCCGGTCGCCGGAGGGCGCGGCGAGCAACTCCTCGACCTTGGCCTGGGTGAGCTCGTCGGGCGCGAGGTCCTCCGGGAGGCTGACCCGCGGGCCCTCCTCCCCGCCGACCTGCAGGTAGGGGCCGTAGCGGCCGACCCGGACCACGACCGGCTCGCCGCCGGGGCCGGTGGCCCGCAGCGGGATCGAGTTGATGCCGCGGGCGTCGATCTCCTCCAGCCGCTGGCCGATGACCTGCTTGAGGCCGCCGGCCTGCGCGATCGCCCCGGCGTGCCGACCCTCCCCGCCGAAGTAGAACTCGGTGAGCCAGTCCACGCGGCGCAGGTCGCCGGCGGCGATCTCGTCGAGCTCCTCCTCCAGGCTGGCGGTGAAGTCGTAGTCGACCAGCTGGGCGAAGTGCTGCTCGAGCAGGTTCACCACCGCGAAGGCCACGAAGGTGGGGACCAGCGCGGCGCCCTTCTTCCAGACGTACCCGCGGTCCTGGATGGTCTGCAGGATCGAGACGTAGGTCGACGGCCGGCCGATGCCGAGCTCCTCCAGCCGGGCGGTGAGGCTGGGCTCGGTGTAGCGGGACGGCGGCGTCGTCGTGTGGCCCTTGGCCTCCAGCGCCTGGGTGTCGAGCTGCTGACCGCGCTCCAGCCGGGGCAGCCGGCGCTCGGCGTCGTCGCTGCCCTGGTCGTCGTCGCCCGCGTGGCCCTCGTCGCGCGACTCGACGTAGGCGCGGAGGAACCCGGGGAAGGTGATGGTGCGGCCGCTGGCGGTGAACTCGACGGCCTCGTCGGTGCTGCTGCGCCCGGCCAGCCGGATGCTCACGGTCTGCCCGACGGCGTCGGCCATCTGCGAGGCGATCGTGCGCTGCCAGATGAGCTCGTAGAGGCGGAACTCGTCGCGGGCCAGCTGGCCGGCGAGCTGCCCGGGGGTGCGGAAGTTGTCGCCGGCGGGGCGGATCGCCTCGTGGGCCTCCTGGGCGCCCTTGGCCTTCTTCGCGTAGCGGCGCGCCTCCGCGGGGACGAACGCGTCGCCGTAGAGCTGCCGCGCCTGGGTCCGGGCGGCGTTGATCGCCTCGTTGGAGAGGTTGGTCGAGTCGGTCCGCATGTAGGTGATGTGGCCGTTCTCGTACAGCCGCTGGGCCACCCGCATGACCTGCGCGGAGGACCAGCCGAGCTTGCGCCCGGCCTCCATCTGCAGGGTGGAGGTGGTGAAGGGGGCGTAGGGACGGCGCCGGTAGGGCTTCTCGTCGACCCGGCTGACGGTGACCTGGCGGCCCTCCAGGCGGGCGGCCAGCCCGCGGGCGCCGGCCTCGTCGAGGTGCACGACGTCGCCGGTCACCCGGCCGGTCGCGGGGTCGAAGTCGCGGCCGGTGGCCACGCGGCTGTCGTCGACGCTGACCAGCTTCGCCCGCAGGGTCGTCGGCTCACCCTCGTCCGCGCCGGCCCGCTGACCGGTGACCGCGAAGGTGCCCTCGAGGGACCAGTAGTCGGCGGCGTGGAAGGCCATCCGCTCGCGCTCGCGCTCGACCACGATGCGGGTCGCCACCGACTGCACCCGGCCGGCCGAGAGCTTCGGCAGGACCTTCTTCCACAGCACGGGGCTGACCTCGTAGCCGTAGAGCCGGTCGAGGATGCGACGGGTCTCCTGCGCGTCGACCAGCGCGGTGTCGAGCTCGCGCGGGTTGGCCACGGCGCGGGCGATCGCCTCGGGGGTGATCTCGTGGAACACCATCCGGCGCACCGGCACGCGGGGCTTGAGGGTGTCGACCAGGTGCCAGGCGATGGCCTCGCCCTCGCGGTCCTCATCGGTGGCGAGGTAGACCTCGCTGGCGTCCTTGACCAGCTGCTTGAGCCGGCCGACCTGCTGCTTGCGGTCGGGGCTGACCACGTAGAGCGGCTCGAACCCGTTGTCGACGTCCACCCCGAGCCGGGCCCACGAGGCGCCCTTGTGCTCGGCCGGCACGTCGGCGGCGTTGCGGGGCAGGTCACGGATGTGCCCGACGCTCGCCTCGACGACGTAGCCGCTGCCCAGGTAGCCGGCGATCTTCCCGGCCTTGGTCGGGGACTCCACGATGACCAACGGCCGCCCACCGCCGGCGGCCGCGGTGCGGCGGCGGGCAGGGGTGCTGGTGCCGCCGGCGGTCCGGCCGGCGGTCTCGGTGCCGTTGTTCGCGGTCTTCGTGGGGGCCACGGTGCTCCTGTCGGTGCTGCTCGGTGCAGGCGCCGTCCATCCGGCGCCGGACGACGCGGTTGCTGCGCGTACGCCCTCGGCGACGCCACGGTAGGCCACGACCCCGACGAGAGGGTGCGGGGCGACCCACCGTGGGCGCGCCGTCACCCGCTCCAATGGACGACGGTCGCCCCGTGTTCCCGCCGCCCAGCGGCTCACCCCGGCTCCTGCGCCGCCACGAGCACCTCGCCGATCGCGGCGCGGGTCGGGAAGTACTCGTCGTAGTACTCGGTGTGCATCATCACCGGGCCCGTGGGCAGCTCGACGGCTCCGAAGGAGTCCGACCAGGTCGGGTGCGAGCCGTGCCAGTCGGTCCAGGTGATCGGGTCGGCGGGTGACGACGCCTCGTAGACCTCGTCGGCCTCCAGGCCCGAGGCGTCGTTGTCCATGCCGGGGCTCCCGTTCAGGACGACCGCGTCCGCGGCCAGCCGCCCCGGCTCCTCGGCCGCGGCGTCCACCACCGTCGTCCCGTAGCTGTGCGCGCTGACGACCACCCGCGCGGGGTCGGCGACCCGCGATGCCGCGACGCCGTCGAGGAACCGGTCGAGCGAGTGCCCGCCCTCCCGGCTCGCCGCGCGGCCCAGGGCGCCGGTGGCCACCGGTGGCCGGTAGCCGAACCAGGCCACCGTCGCCACGGCGAGCCCTGGCGCGACCGCGTGGGCGGCGCCGGCGAGCGCGTCGGCACCGTCGGCCAACTCGTCGAGGTCGTCCTCCACGCTGTTGCGCATCCCGGGGATGGTGACGAGGACGGAGTCGGCGGTGTCCACGTCGCCCGAGGCGAGGGCCACCAGCTCCTGCGCCGGGAGGAACTGCAGGAGCTGCACCGTCTCGCCGGCCGCCTCCCGGTCGGCGATCTCCGCGGCGACCGCCGCGGCCACGTCGTGGCCGCGCGCCGACGGGTCACCCAGCACCCGGCCGAGCACCAGCCGGTTGGCGCGGTCGCGGGCCCAGGCGGGGAGGCCCTCGCCGTTCCCGATCCGTTCCGGGTGGCCGTGGACCACGCTGGTCCGCGCGGCCACGGACAGGGCCGTCCACCAGTCGGCGACCGCTCCGGGCCCGGCGGCGCGCGGAGGCGGCAGGACCGGCGCGGGCGACGTGCCGGCGGCGACCAGCGCCGACAGGTCGTCGAGGGACACGGGCGCGAGGGAGCCACCGATCCCCAGCCGGCTGAGTGCCGCGACCGCCTCGGCTGCGGCGAGGTCCGCCCGACGCGCCGCCTCCACGGCGTCGATCCCGAGGGCCTCGGCCCTCAGCGCCGCCGCCGTCCGCCCGGTGTCACCGGCGGTGAGGGGATCCACCGGCACCGGCCCGACCATCCTCCCGGTGCCGTCCAGGGTCACCGGGACGGCCGAGGCCATGGCCAGCGCCTCCTCGGCCAGCTGCTGCGCGGTCGCGGCGTGGACGAGCAGCCGCTCGGCGTGCCCGAGCGACTCGGTGAGCGCCGCGGCCGTCGCGGTGGCGACGGTCGAGACCTCGATGAGGGCGGCACCGGCCGAGTGCGCCGCGGGCCCGTACCAGCACCCGGTGTCGGCGAGCGACCGCCCGACGGCCTCCATGCGGGCCCGCCAGGGAGGCAGCCGCTCGGCCACCGCGGTGAGGGTGAGCACGGCGCCCCGGAGCAACGGCACGTCCCAGGCGGCGACCTCGGTCAGGGCACCGGCGCTCACCGGGTGGCCGTGTCCTGGCGGCGGGCCAGCAGCCGGTCGGCGAGGACGGCGTCGGTCCGGCGGTAGGAGTCGACCGCCGCGTGCAGCGTCTCGGCGAGGACGCCGGTCTGCTGGGCGACCAGGTCCAGCAGTGCACTCCACCCAGAGCCGGCGGTGCCCGCCTGCTCGCCGGCGTCCCCGGGGACCGCGGCGCCCAGGGACACGGCGGTCGAGCGGCACAGCCGCGCGTCCTCACCCAGCTCGGCAGCGAGCACGCCCAGCTCTGCGGCCAGGGCGTCGATGGCGTCGAACTGGGCGGCGATGGTCACGGACACGGGGCCTCCGGGCGGTCGGGCCGTCCCGCGGTGGGATCGGCGCGACCGGACGCTAGGGCCGGCGTCCGGCCGACCGCGGCGCCCCGTCCACAGCACCCGCCGGTGTCCACAGACCGCCCCGGGACCCTCCGGCCGGCGCGAGCCGGGCCGGAGGATCCCGGCGTGCGGTCAGGGAGCGGAGACGGTGAGCGAGCCGGCGGGGGTGGTGGCCGCCCCGCCGACGACGACCGACCGGCGCTTGGACACCACGACCGCGCCGATGATGATGGCGGTCGCGACGAGGGCGATGGCCACCCGGAGCGTCGTGTTCTGGTCCTCCCCCACCGACATGCCGACCACGGCCGGCGCGATGAGCAGCGCCACCAGGTTCATGACCTTGATCAGCGGGTTGATGGCCGGCCCGGCGGTGTCCTTGAACGGGTCGCCGACCGTGTCGCCGATGACCGTCGCGGCGTGGGCCTCGCTGCCCTTCCCGCCGTAGGCGCCGTCCTCCACCATCTTCTTCGCGTTGTCCCAGGCGCCGCCGGAGTTGGCGAGGAACACCGCCATGAGGGTGCCGGCCGCGATCGCGCCCACCAGGTACGCCGCCAGCGGCCCGAAGCCCAGGCCGAAGCCCACCGCCACCGGCGCCAGCACGGCCAGCAGCCCGGGGGTCGCCAGCTCGCGGAGGCTGTCCTTGGTGCAGATGTCGACGACGCGGCTGTAGTCCGGCCGCTCGGTGAAGTCCATGATCCCGGGCCGGGTGCGGAACTGCTCCCGCACCTCGAAGACCACGCGTCCGGCCGCCCGCGACACGGCGCTGATCGCCAGACCGGAGAAGAAGAACACCACGGCGGCGCCGAGCACCGCGCCCACCACGTTGTTCGGGTTCACCAGGCTGAAGGCGTCGCCGAGGGTGTCGCCGGCCTCCTCCAGCGCCACGCCGATCTGCGCGTTGTAGGAGCCGAACAGCGCCGTGGCGGCGAGCACCGCCGTGGCGATCGCGATGCCCTTGGTGATGGCCTTGGTGGTGTTCCCGACCGCGTCGAGGTCGGTCAGCACCCGGGCGCCGTCCTCGTCGATGTCACCCGACATCTCGGCGATGCCCTGCGCGTTGTCGCTGACCGGGCCGAAGGTGTCCATCGACACGATGACGCCGGCGGTGGTCAGCAGGCCGCAGCCGGCCAGCGCGACGGCGTAGAGGGCGGCGCCGCCACCGATGAGGAACGCGCCGTAGACCGCGCCGCCGATCAGCAGCGCGGCGTAGACGGCCGACTCCAGGCCGAGGGAGATGCCGGAGAGGATCACCGTCGCCGGGCCGGTCAGCGAGCTGCGCCCGACGTCCTTCACCGGCTTGCGACTGGTCTCGGTGAAGTAGCCGGTCAGCAGCTGGATGGCGGCGGCGAGCACGATGCCCACGAGCACCGACACGAAGCCCAGGACCTGCGGGCTGATCACGCTGTCGGGCACGTCGGCGACGCTGGGCAACACGGTGAACGAGGCGGCGGCGACCAGCACGAGCGAGACGACCGCGGAGGTGAAGAAGCCGCGGTTGATCGGGGCGAGGCCGTTCGCGTCGCTCTTGCCCGGGTTGCTGGCGAGGATGCCGACGACGGAGGCGACCACCCCGATGGCGGCGACGGTCAGCGGGAAGACCATGCCGACGGCGCCGAAGAAGACCTGACCGAGGATCAGCGCCGCGACCAGCGTGACCGCGTAGGACTCGAAGAGGTCGGCGGCCATGCCCGCGCAGTCGCCGACGTTGTCGCCCACGTTGTCGGCGATGGTGGCGGCGTTGCGGGGGTCGTCCTCGGGGATGCCGGCCTCGACCTTGCCGACGAGGTCGGCGCCGACGTCGGCGGCCTTGGTGAAGATGCCGCCCCCGACGCGCATGAACATCGCCAGCAGCGCGCCGCCGAAGCCGAAGCCCTCGAGGACCACGGGGGCGGTCTCGTCGAAGAGCAGCAGTGCGAGGGCCGCGCCGAAGAGCCCGAGGCCGACGGTGATCATCCCGCAGACGCCGCCGGTCCGGTACGCGATGCGGAAGGCCGGCCGGTAGCCGCCGGTGCGCGCCGCCGCGGCGACCCGGACGTTGCCGCGGGTGGCCAGGGTCATGCCGATGAACCCGACCATCGCGGAGAAGAGCGCGCCGACGAGGAAGAACAGGGCCCGGCCGAGCCGGGTGCCCCAGCCGCCCTCGTGGACGGGCAGGACGAGCAGGACCAGGAAGACGATGACGGCGAAGACGGCGAGGGTGCGGAACTGTCTGCGCAGGTACGCCGCGGCACCCTCCTGCACCGCCTTCGCGATGTCGCGCATCGTCGCCGTGCCCTGGTCGGCCGCCATGACGGCGCGGACGAGGTAGGCGGCGAAGGCGAGGGCGGCGATCGAGATGGCGAGGACGATCGTCACGAGGACGACGTCCCCCCCGGAGAGTGCGCTGTCCGGCATGTGTTTCCTCCAAGCGGTCGGCTGCCCCCGGGGCCACCTGCGCTCCGGTCGGCGGAGGTCCTGTCCAGTCCGGGCGGGGCTCCGCACGTCCTGGGCGCCGCGTGAGTGTAAGGGAGATCACATGCCGTATCAGGAACTCGACGGCCCGCTGCCGCGGAGGGGGACGGGGTTGCCCCCAGGTGTGACAGTGGAGGGGTGACCGAGCTCCACCCGGTCCGGTCGGCTCCCCCTCCCGGCACGGACCCCGGTCCCGAGGGCGGAGCGCTCCCCGGCGCAGACCTGCTGGCCGCGCTCCTCGCCGGGACGCCGGAGGAGGAGCAACCGGTCACCCACGTCCACCGTGTGCCGGTGCGCCGGAGCTCCACGCAGCCGTGGCCGGAGTGGGTGGGCGCGCAGCTCAGGGAGCGGCTGGAGGCACAGGGCGTCCGGGCTCCCTACCGGCACCAGGAAGAGGCGGCGCAGCTGGCGCACGACGGCCGGCACGTGGTCGTGGCCACCGGCACGGCCTCGGGCAAGTCCCTGGCCTACCAACTGCCGGCGCTGACCCGGCTGGCCGAGGACCCGCGCGCCTGCGTCCTGTACCTGGCACCCACCAAGGCACTGGCCCGCGACCAGCTCTCCTCCGTGGCGGCGCTCGCCGACCCCTCCGTGCGCCCGGCCGCCTACGACGGGGACACCCCCATGGAGGAACGGGAGTGGGTCCGGCGGCACTCGCGCTGGATCGTCACCAACCCGGACATGCTCCACCGCGGGGTGCTGCCGGCCCACCAGAGGTGGTCGAGCACCCTGCGCCGGCTGGCCTACGTGGTGGTCGACGAGTGCCACTCCTACCGCGGCGTCTTCGGCTCCCACGTCGGGCACGTCCTGCGCCGCCTGCGCCGGATCTGCCGGCGCTACGGCGCCGAGCCGGTGTTCCTGCTCGCCTCGGCGACCGTGGCCGAGCCGGCCGCGGCCGCGAGCCGGCTGGTCGGCGCCCCGGTGGCTGCCGTGACCGAGGACGGCTCACCCCGGCCGGGCGCCACCTTCGCCCTGTGGGAGCCCCCGCTCACCGAGCGCACCGGCGAGCACGGTGCCCCGCTGCGCCGGTCGGCGGCCGCCGACGCCGCCACCCTGCTGGCCGACCTGGTGGAGCGGAACGCCCGCACCCTGACGTTCGTGCGGTCCCGCCGCAGCGCGGAGTCGGTCGCCGACCAGGCCCGCCACATCCTCCGGGACCGCGGCCGCGGGGACCTCGCGCGCCGCGTGGACTCCTACCGGGGCGGCTACCTGCCGGAGGAGCGGCGGGAGCTGGAGCGGGCGCTGTCCAGCGGGGAGCTGCTGGGCGTGGCGACGACCAACGCCCTGGAGCTGGGCATCGACATCGCCGGGCTCGACGCGGTCGTCCTGGCCGGGTACCCGGGCACCCTCGCCTCGCTGTGGCAGCAGGCCGGCCGGGCGGGGCGGGCGCAGCGTGAGTCGCTGGTGGTCTTCGTCGCCCGCGACGACCCGCTCGACCACTACCTGGCCCACCACCCGCGCGCGGTGTTCGGCAGGCCCGTGGAGGCGACGGTCACCGACCCGACCAACCCGTACGTGCTCGGACCCCAGCTGTGCTGCGCGGCCGCGGAGCTGCCGCTGGTCCCCGCCGACCTCGCGGACTTCGGCGGGCCCGCCGCGGAGGCGCGGGTCGAGGAGCTGGTCGCCGAGGGCCTGCTCCGACGCCGTCCCACCGGCTGGTACTGGGCCGGCCGTGGCCGGCCCGACGTCGACATCCGGGGCAGCGGCCTCGAGCCGGTCACGATCATCGAGGGGGCGACCGGCCGGCTGCTGGGCACCGTCGACGGGGACGCGGCACACGCGACGGTGCACGCCGGCGCCCTGTACGTCCACCGCGGGGAGACCTACGTCGTCGACGAGTTCAGCGTCGACGAAGCCATCGCCGTCGTGCACGCGGAGAGCCCGGAGTGGACGACCGTCGCCCGGGACGTCACAGACCTGTCGATCGTCTCCACCGACCGCTCGCGTCGGCTGCGCACGGTCACCGCGCACACCGGGGTGGTCGACGTGACCAACCAGGTGGTCGCCTACCAGCGCCGCCGGCTGGGGACCGGTGAGGTGCTGGCGGAGTTCCCGCTCGACCTGCCCGCCCGCCAGCTGCGCACCCGGGCCGTCTGGCTCACCCTCGACGACCGGGCCGTCGCGCGGGCCGAGGTGGACGACGTCGGCCTGCCCGGGTCGTTGCACGCCGCCGAGCACGCCGCCATCGGGATCCTCCCGCTCCTGGCCACCTGTGACCGCTGGGACCTCGGCGGCGTCTCCACCGCGCTGCACCCGGACACCGGCGCGGCCACGATCGTCGTCTACGACGGCCATCCCGGCGGTGCGGGCTTCGCCGAACGCGGCTTCGCCGTGCTGCGGCGCTGGCTGCAGGCCACCCGCGCCACCGTCGCCAGCTGCGAGTGCGAGAGCGGGTGCCCCTCCTGCGTCCAGTCGCCCAAGTGCGGCAACGGCAACGACCCGCTGGACAAGGACGGCGCGGTGCGCGTGCTCGACGTCGTCCTCGACGAGCTGGCCGCCGCCGAGGCGCGGGACGAGCAGCCCGTGACCGGCGGGGTCCCGGCCGACCCCGCGAGCCCCGCGGCCGTGGAGGACGCGGAGGACGAGGAGGCACCGGCGCCGCCCGCTGCGGCGGCCTCGACGCCTCCAGAACCGGCACCCCGGGAGCCGGTCGCCGCGGCGCCGCGGCGCGACCAGCGCGCGCGGGACGAGCCCCCGGCGGCCGCAGCGGACGACCTGGTCTTCTGACGGGCCATCGACCGGGACCGCGACGTCCCCGACCCCAGGGGCCGAGGGGCCGCGGCCGCTGAGGGGCCACGGGACCGTGGGCGCTGGGACCGTGGGCGCTGGGGGCGCAGCGCCGAGGGCCCAGTCACGGCGGCGCCGTCGGGGCGTACGTGACCGGCCCGGCCCGCGCACGGGCGGTGGCCTGCCGGACCCCCAGGGGGCCCAGGCGCACCGGGACGCTGACGGCGACCTCGACCACCGCGGCGCCGTCCACCCCGCAGCTGGTGAGCCGCGCCGTGTTGGCCGCCGCCACCCGGGCGGCCACCGAGCAGGCATCGGGCCGGCCACGGACGGCCTGCTCGGCCGCCGCCAGGGCGGCCAGGTCCGCGGCACCGGTCGCGCGGTGCCGGCCCACCACCGCCGCGCCCACCAGCACGGCCGCCACCCCGACCGCGGCCAGCACCCCGGCGAGCGCGACCACCCACACGGTGGCCGAACCGCGCTGCCCGGTCAGTCGTCCCCCGCCGCTCACCCGCCGCCGCCCGGCACCGTTGCGCCCACGTTCCCGTCGGGCTCGCGCTGGGCGACGGCCGTCGCCGCCACCCGGACCCGGAACGGCACGGGCCCGAGCGGGGCCACCTGCGCCGCCACGGTGACCGCCACTGCCGGCCCGTCCTGGGCGATCGTGGCCCGGGCGCCGTCCGGAGCAGCGCGGGCGGCGAGGGCGACGACCACCGCGGCGTCCTCGCCGCGGGCCGCGGCCCGAGCTCCCTCGCGAGCGGCGTCGACGCACCGCAGCTGTGCCCCCACGACCGTCACCGCCGCCACCGCACCGGCGAGGACGAGCAGCAGCACGGGCAGGACGACGGCCGTCTCGGCGGTCACCATGCCCGCCTCCCGCCGCTCCGCCGACCGCAGCCGGACCGCGCGGCGCCGGTACCCCGCCAGGACGGACACGGTCAGGACAGGGTGGCCAGCGCCGAGGAGACCAGCTCCCCGAGCGCGTCGACGACCGAGCCGCCGGTCACCACCCGGTACAGGACCGCGGCGAAGGCGCAGGCCGCGACGGTGCCGACCGCGTACTCGGCGGTGCTCATACCGGCGTCCCCGGAGGCGCGGACCCGGCTCCAGCGCCCCCTCAGCCCGCGGCTCCCGGGGGCGACCTCCTCGGCGGTGGGTTCCGCCTCCTCCCCACCCGGGTCGACCGGGTCGGGACGTGCTGCCGGGCTGTCGTTCACGGGGACCTCCTTCGTGCGGCCCGCCGTCCGGACCGCTGCGTCGACGCTCGCAGCGCGCCCGGGCCGGTCCCAGGGACGGCGGCGATCTGTGGAGGGCGGCACTCCCTGTGGACGACGGCCACCACCGCTCACCCGAAGACGTCCGCGGCGATGCCGAGGACGAGGGGTGCCACGCCGAGGCAGACGAAGGCCGGCAGGAAGCACGCGCCCAGCGGCGCGAGGACCCACACCCCGGCCCGCCGCACGGCCGCGTCGGCGCGGCTGCGCGCCTCCGCGCGGGTGTCGGCGGCCAGTGTCTGCAGCGCGGGGACCACCGCCGAGCCCGACTCCCCCGCCCGGACCAGCACCCGGCCCAGGCCGGCCAGCTCTCCGGGGACACCGGCCCACGCCCGCCGCGGGGACGCGCCGAGCCGGTGCAGTGCGGCCACCTCGTGCAGTGCGGGCCCCAGGGGCGCGGGCAGGGTGGCGGCCACCGCCGCCAGTGCGCCGGCCAGGGGGAGCCCGGCGGCCAGGCAGACGGCGAGCAGGTCGCAGGCGATCGGCAGATCGCCGGCGAGGGCCGGGCCCGCCCGCGCGGCCCGGCCCTCGGCCCGGCGCAGGAGCCTCTCGGCCACCCCCGCGACCAGCACCGCCACGGCGACGCCCGGGAGGCCGCCCACGAGCAGTCCGGCGGCCACCCCGGCTCCGCCAGCCAGGAGCCACGAGCGACGGGCGCCGGCAGCGGGAGGAGGTGCCGGCGCGGTCCGGTCGGCGGACAGCGCCCGCACGCGGGCCACCACGTCAGAGCGCCCGGGTGACCCGACCAGCAGTGCGGCCGCCAGCAGCCCCACGACGAGCGCCGTCACCGGACCGCCCGCCGCACCAGTCGGGCCGACCACGCCACCCCGGCGCCCTCCAGCGACACGCCCAGGACGAGCAGCACCTGCCCGCTGGCGGTGGTGGTGAGCACCCGCCACGGGTCGGCGCCGATGCCGCTGCCCATGGCCAGGGCGAGCAGGGGGAGCCCGGCCAGCAGGGCGGCGCTGGCCCGGGGCCCGGCGGTGGCCGACCGGAGATCCCGCCGCTGACGGGAGCGGCCGCGCAGGTCGTCCTCGACCGCGCCGAGCACCGCCGCCAGCGAGCACCCCGTGCGCCGGCTCAGGCCCGCGGCAGCCGACACGCGCTGCAACGCGTCCTCGACCTCCGGGCCGGCCGGCACCCCGGCAGAGGAGCCGGCGCCCTCCGCCCCCACCACTGCCCGCGCCAGCGCCCGACCGCTCTCCTCGTCCGCGCAGGCGTCACCAGCCGCGGCGGTGGCCTCCGTCAGGGACCGCCCGCTGCGCAGTTCGGCCGCCAGGGCGGCCAGCGCCTCGGCCAGCGCGGCCAGCCGCAGCTCCTCCCGGGCCCCCGTGCGGCGGCGGTCGGCGGCTCGGGCGGCGAGCGTCGCCACCGCCCCGGCCAGGACGGCGACCAACGGGGTGCTCAGCAGGGCCGCGCCGGCCGCGGCTGCGGCGCCCCACAGGGCCGGTCGGGGCAGCGACGTCACCGTGGTCAGCAGGCGCACCCGGGGACCGGTCGATGCCACCCACCTCGCCCGCCGGCCCGCGGCGCTCGCCGGCCACAGCAGCAGGGCGGCGCCGAGCAGGAGCAGCGTGCCGGTCACCGTGGGACCCCGCCGGCCGGCCCGAGGAGTTCCTCCAGCCGGGCAGCGCCGGGGCACGGCCCGCCGTCGGCCCGCCAGCCGGCCTCGACGACGACGAGATCGCCGGCGCGGCGCACCACGCCGATCTCCGCCACGTGCCGCCCGGACGGCGACCGGCGCAGGTGCACGACCGCGGCGAGGGCGGCGGCGGTCTGGCTGTGCACCGCCAGCCGGTCGAGGCCTGCGGCGACGCCGAGCGCCTCCAGCCGGGCCGGCACCTCGGCCGGGCGGTTCGCGTGCAGGGTGCCCGAGCTCCCCTCGTGACCGGTGTTGAGGGCGGCCAGCAGGTCGGTGACCTCGGCACCGCGCACCTCCCCGACGACCAGTCGGTCCGGGCGCATCCGGAGCGCCTGCCGGACGAGGTCGCGCAGGGTGACCTCGCCGACCGCCTCGACGTTCGGCGGCCGGGTCGCCAGCCGGACGACGTGCGGATGGGCCGGCCGCAGCTCGGGGGCGTCCTCGCAGAGCACCAGCCGCTCGCCGGAGGGGACGAGGCCGAGCAGCCCCGACAGCAGGGTGGTCTTCCCCGAGCCGGTGCCCCCGGTGACGAGGAAGGCCAGGCGCCGGGTGACCAGCGCGCCCAGCAGGCCGGCGGACCGGCCGGGGAACGTGCCGCGGGCGGCCAGGTCGTCGAAGGTCAGCGAGGCCCGGCGCAGCACCCGCAGCGACAGGCAGGTGCCGCTGCCGGACACCGGTGGCAGCACGGCGTGCAGCCGGGTGCCGTCGGGCAGGCCGACGTCCACCCACGGGGCGGCGTCGTCCAGGCGGCGGCCCGCGGCGGCGGCGAGCCGCACCGCCAGCCGGCGGACGGCGTCCTCGTCGGGGAACCGCACGCCGGACCGCTCGAGCCCGCCGCCACGGTCCACCCACACCTCGTCGGGGCCGTTGACCAGCACGTCGGTGACCCCGGGCGAGCGGAGGAGGGGCTCGAGCGGCCCCGCCCCGGCGAGCTCGTCCACCGCCTCGCGGACCGCGCGCAGCACGTCGTCGTCGCCGAGCAGGCCACCGGACTCCTCCCGCACCAGCGCGGCGACCGTCGCGCGCGTCGGGGCGTCCGGTTCCAGCGCGAGACGGGCCCGCACCCGGTCGACCAGCGCTCCCCCGCTCACGCCGCCACCCCCGCCGGCCGCGGCAGCTCGACCAGCACCCGGCGGGCGAAGACGCCCAGCGGCGAGCGCGCGGTCACCAGGGGCGGCTGCCCCCGTTCCCCGCGGGGCACCGCGCTGCGGTCGGGACCGAGCTCGGCCAGCACCGGGCGACCCACGACGTCGGCGACCTCCCGCGTCGACAGGCCGCCGGTCACCCGGCGCACCACGGGGCGAGCCGCCGACCAGGGGGACGGGCGCCCGCCGGGACCGTGCTCGACCAGCAGGCGCGCCGCCGAGGCCGCCCGGAGCCGGGCCGGCACGACCAGCACCGCGAGGTCGGCCTCGGCCAGCAGCGACTCGGCCACCTCCGGGCCCGCGCCGCGGGCGAGGTCGACGACCACCGGCCAGCCCCCGGCACGGGCGGCCTCCACGACTGCCGCGAGCGCCTCGGCCGGGACCTCACCGGGCGACTGGCGCGAGGCCGCGAGCACCGAGACGCCCGCGACCTCGGGGAGGGCCGCCATGAGGGCGTCACCGGCGACCCGGCCCCGCAGCCCGACGAGCTCCGGCCAGCGCAGCCCCTCGGCCCGCTCGGCCCCGAGCAGGAGGTCCACCCCGCCGCCCCAGCCGTCGGCGTCGACCAGCAGCGCGCCGTCGGCGTCGCCCACCGCGGTGAGGGCGAGTGCGGCAGCGACCGTGCTCACCCCCGCGCCGCCGCAGCTGCCGCCGACCGCCACCAGGGACCCACGCTCGACCGGCCGGCGCAGGGCCGACGCCATCCGGGACAGCAGCCAGCTCTCGTCGGCGGGCAGCACCGCCACCCGCTCGGCGCCGAGCTCCACCGCTGCCGCCCACGCGGCGGCCGGCGGCTCGCCGGGGGCCACGACGACGACGCCGGGGCGGCGCGGCAGACCGCGCACCGGCCCCGTCGCGAGCACGTCGGCGCCGAGGACGACCAGCGGCGCCTCCCGGTGGGCCCGCCGCAGCGCCGGGCCGCCGGTGGCGACCTCCGGCTCGGCGCCGGCCGCGGCCAGCAGCCGGAGCAGGTCGTCGAGGAGGGTCTCGTCGCTGCTCACGACGAGGGGGCGGGCGGGCGCGGCGCGGAGGGCAGGCACGCCGCCGAGCCCAGTGGAAGAGGTACGGGGTGCGGGAGGTGTGCCTGGGATCTGTGGATGACCCGAAGGGGTGTGGACGGCGCGCGATCCCCGTCACGGTCGGCAGGTCCACTTACAGTCGTGAACCGTGACCCGCGCAGCGGCGTTCTTCGACCTGGACAAGACGGTCATCGCCAAGTCCAGCACCCTGGCGTTCGGCCGTCCGTTCTTCCAGGGCGGGCTGATCAACCGCCGGGCGGTGCTCAAGGGCGCCTACGCCCAGTTCGTCTTCTCCCTCTCCGGCGCCGACGCGCAGCAGATGGAGCGCATGCGGGCGCAGATCACCCAGATGTGCACCGGCTGGGACGTCGCCACGGTTCACGAGATCGTCCGGGAGACCATCCACGAGATCGTCGACCCGCTGGTCTACGCCGAGGCCGCCGACCTGATCGAGGAGCACCGGGCCGCCGGCCGGGAGATCGTCATCGTCTCGAGCAGCGGTGCGGAGATGGTGGAGCCGATCGGGCAGATGCTGGGAGCCGACCGGGTGGTGGCCACCCGGATGGTCACCGTCGAGGGCCGCTACACCGGCGAGATCGAGTTCTACGCCTACGGCGAGAACAAGGCCGTCGCCGTCCGCCAGGTCGCCGCGGAGAACGGCTACGACCTGGCCGACTGCTACGCCTACAGCGACTCGGTCACCGACCTGCCGATGCTGTCGGAGGTCGGGCACCCCACCGCGGTGAACCCCGACCGCGCCCTGCGCAAGGCGGCGGCCGAGCGCGGCTGGCCCGTGCTGGAGTTCAGCCGCCCGGTGTCCATGCGGTCGCGCTTCCCGGTGCCCACGACGCCGGTGGTGACCGGGGCGGCCATGGGCGTCGGCGCCGCGGTGGTCGGGCTGGCCTGGTACGCCCGGCGTCGGTCCCTGCGCGAGGTCACCGCCCGTCCGTCGGCGCCCGCTCCCCTGTCCGGCCGCCGGCGCCGTCGGGGCGCCTGACGGCGGACCCCGGGGGATCAGAGGGGCAGTCGCTCCCGCACCCGCTCGAGCAGGGTCTGCGCGGCGGACACGGGGGAGAACGCCCGCGCTGCCGCGGTGAGCGCCGCCTGCTCGTCCGGTCGGAGGCTGATCTCCGCGGCGGCGGCGTTGGCCTCGACCTGCGCGACGCTCGACGCGCCGGGGATCACCACCACCCGCGGCAGGCCGATCAGCCACGCCAGCGCGATCTGCGCCGGCGTGACGTCGTGGGCGGCCGCGACCTCACGGAGGACGCCGAGCAGCGGTTCCACCCGGCGCAGGTTCTCCGTGCCGAACAACGGGTTGGCCGCACGCACGCCCCCGGGCCGGTTCGCCACGCCGTAGCGGCCGCCGAGCAGGCCCTGGGCCAGCGGGCTGTAGGCCATCACCATGCGGTTCTCCCGTTCGGCGAACGGGACGAGGTCCTCGAGCGCGCCGGGCGCGGCCAGCGAGAAGTGCACCTGGTTGCTGACCACGGGGCGGCCCAGCGCGGCGTCGGCCGCCTGCCAGCGCTGGAGCGAGTAGTTGGAGACGCCGACGGCACCGATGCGGCCGGCGTCGAGCAGCGCCCGCATGCCGGGCATGATCACCGAGTCGGGAACCAGCGGGTTGGGCTGGTGCACCTGGTACAGCGGCACCCGGTGCAGCCTCAGCCGCCGGGCGCTGCCGGCCAGCCGGTTGCGGACCACCGGGGGGAACGGGGCGACGGGGAAGACCTTCGTCGCGACGACGACGCCGGCCCGATCGGCCCCCAGGGCGTCTCCGAGGATCCGCTCGCTGCGGCCGAAGCCGTAGACCTCCGCGGTGTCGAACAGCGTGATGCCGAGCTCACGCGCGCGCCGGACGATCGCCGCGGCCTCCCCGGAGGCGTAGGCGTCGCCGTACCCCCACTCGCGCGAGCCGAACTGCCAGGTGCCGAGGCCCACGCGGCTGACCGCGCCGAGCCCGTCGACGTCGAGGGTGCGCACGACCGCCAGTCTCGTCGCCCCCCGGGGACGGCGCAGGTGGACGACCGGTGCCGGTCACGGGCACGAGGCCGGCCGAGCGGGCAGCCCGCGTCAGCCGCGCAGCATGCTCTCGGCGATCGCGAGGCCCTCCAGGGCCCCGTGCTCGGTGGCGCGGCAGCAGTGCACCAGCCACGCCGCCACGCCCTCGGGCCGCCCCGAGGCGTAGCCGGCCACGGCCTGGGCGTACTCGTCGCGGCCGAGCTCGACGAAGCCGACCTCCGGCACCGACACCGCCTTGGGGTCCAGGCCGCGGGTGATGCCGGTCAGCCGGGCGGCCGCGCGGGCCACCACGCCGTCGGCGGTCCCGAAGGGAGCCAGGGCGGCCAGCTCCCCGTGGACCACCGCGGCGACGAGGACCGCCGGCACCGTGGACGGGCCGGTGACCAGTGCGAACAGCCCGCCCAGGCGGGGACCGGCGTGCGCCCCCGGCCGGCCGAGCTCGGCGCGGTCGACGAGGTCGGCGGCGGCCAGCACGTGCAGCCGCGCGAGCACCTGTCCGGGAGCACGCGACCAGGTGTCCTGCATCGACCCGAGGGCTGCCGAGGTGCGCAGCGAGCCCTGGACGACCGGGTCGTCCACCCGCCCGGCCCGCAGGTCGGCCAGCGGCACGTCGACACCGTCGAGGGCGGCCGAGGCCCGGGCGCCGCGCAGCGCCGACTCGGTGCTCACCTCGGCCGACCGGTTGCGCATGAGCCGGTGCCGCAGCAACCGGTCGATGCCCGACCGGGCGGCGTCGGCGGCCTCCCGCACGCCCGGCAGCTCCAGGAGCGGGGCCAGCGGATCGGGCCCGGACGGTCGGCCGACGGGCCGGGGCGCGCCGGGGCGGACGGGGATGGTCACGAGATCCTCCTGGGGAACGCTCGTCGGTCCCGTGACCAACGGTGCCATGGACGGGCCCGCCGGCCCGCCCACCGGGTCGACGGTACGAGGGAGCGTCCAGGGGCCTGCGGACGCCTGGCTACGCTGCCTCCCACCATGGCTCAGCCGCTGACCCTCCTCCTCGTCCGTCACGGGCAGAGCGAGTGGAACGCCGCCGGACTGATGCAGGGGCAGACGGCGCACGTGCCACTCACCGAGCTCGGGCACGCCCAGGCCGCCGCAGCGGCCCGGGAGCTGGCCGGCCTGCGGCCCGGTGCGCTGGTCTCCAGCGACCTGCAGCGCGCGGTCCAGACCGCCGAGCACTGCGCCGGCGCCACCGGCCTGCCGTTCACCACCACGCCGGCGCTGCGCGAGCAGGGCTACGGGGTGCTGGAGGGCCGGCCGTCCCGCGAGCTGTGGGACGTCGTCGACTGGACCGACCCCCACTGGGCCGCCGAGGGCGGGGAGAGCCTCGACGAGCTGCACGCGCGGGTGGGCGCGTTCCTCAAGCACCTCGCCGCCGAACCGCCCGCCGAGGTCATCGCCCTGGTGACGCACGGAGACACGATCCGGGCCGCCCAGGCCGTCGCCGCGGGCCTGGGTGCCGACGCGCTGCCCTCGATCACCCCCCACAACGGCACGGTGACCCGCCTCGAGCTCCTGCTGTGAACGGGCGGCACACGCCGACGGGGCCCGGGTGAGCAGGGTGCTGGTGCTGGGCGGCGCGCGGTCGGGGAAGTCCGCCCACGCCGAGGCGCTGGTGGCCGACGCCGCGGAGGTCACCTACCTGGCCACCTCTCCCCCGGTCCCGGACGACGCCGAGTGGGCGCAGCGGGTGGCCGCCCACCGGGCGCGGCGGCCGGTCGGCTGGACGACGGTGGAGACCACGGCCCCCAGTGACCTGCTGCGGCGCGGATCGGTCCTGGTCGACAGCGTCACCACCTGGGTGTCCGCCCTCATGGACGAGACCGGGGTGTGGGCCGACGAGCCCGGCGCCGCCGAGCGGCTGGCCGCCCGCTGTGACGCGCTGGTGAACGCGTGGGCCATGACACCGGCGCACGTGGTGGCGGTCTCCGACGAGGTGGGCCTGGGCGTGGTGCCCGAGACCCGCTCGGGCCGGCTCTTCCGCGACACCCTCGGCTCGGTCAACCAGCGGCTGGCCGGCACCGCCGACGAGGTGTGGTTCGTGGTGGCCGGGCTGCCCCAGCGGCTGCGATGAGGTGGACGGGGCCGTTCGAGTCGCTGGCGCTGCTCACCGTGGTGCGGGTCCCGGCCCCGGCGGCCGCGAGCACCCGCGGCGTCCTCCCGTGGGCGCCGCTGGTCGGCCTCCTGCTGGGCGGTGTCGCCACCGGGGTCGCCGTCGCCGGCACCCGGTTGGTCTCCCCGCTGACCGGCGCGGTCCTCGCGGTCGCGGTCCTGGCCGCGCTGACCCGCGGCCTGCACCTGGACGGGCTGGCCGACACCGCCGACGGGCTGGGCCCGCTGCGCGGACGGGAGCGCGCCCTGCAGGTGATGCACCAGGGCGACGTCGGCCCGTTCGGGGTCGTGACGCTCCTGCTCACCGTCCTGCTGCAGGTGGCGTGCGCGGCCGCCCTCCTCGCCGGCGACGCCGGGTGGGCGGCCCTCTGGACGGCGGTCGTCACCGCGCGGCTGGCCATGGCCCGGACCGGGCTGCCCGGCGTCCCGACGGCCGAGGGCTCGTCGCTGGGGCGGGCGGTCGCGGGCACGGTGTCGCGGCGGTGGCTGGGGGCGTGCGTCCTCGCCGCGGCGGCGTTGGTGGTCGCCGCCGCGGGCGGGGACCTCGTCCGGGCCGGTCAGCTCGCCGGGAGCGCCGCCGTGGGGCTGGTCGCGGCCGAGGTGCTGCTGCGCCGGGCCCGCGCCCGACTGGGCGGCGTCACCGGCGACGTCATGGGCGCGCTGGGCGAGACCGCGGCCGCGGCCACCCTGCTGGTGGCCGCGGCCCTGGCCTGAGGCGCCATCCCGTCCGGGGGTCCGCCGCGCGCCTGCGAGCGGTGAGCAGGACGGGGCCCTTCCTCAGTGCCGGCCCAGCAGACCGCCCATCAGCCGGCTGAGCCCGCCGGAGGCGGCGGTGGTCGGCCGGCCCCGGCCGGTGGTCCGTGCCGTCGTCCGGCCCATGCCGCGACCGGTCGTCGCGCGGCCCATCCCGCGGCTCATGCCGCGGCCGGCCGCCCCGCGGCCGGTGGCCCGACCCCCGCGGGCCGCGGTGCGCGCAGTGTTCTCTGCCGTGCCCATCAGTCGTCCGAGGATGCTCATGTCCCAGGTGTACCCCCGCGCGGCCGCGGTGATGCGTGGGTTCAGCTCCCGGCGCCCTGCTGGGCCGGGGTCTCCCCGCCCTCCAGGTCACCCTCGGTGTCGAGGTAGGCCTGCTGCAGCTCGGCCAGCAGCGCCGGGTCCGGCGCGGCCCACAGCTGCCGGTCGGCGGCCTCCAGCAGCCGTTCCGCGATGCCGTGCAGCGCCCACGGGTTGGCCCGTTCCAGGAACTCGCGGTTCTCCGGGTCCAGCACGTAGGTCTGGGTGAGCTTCTCGTACATCCAGTCGGCGACCACGCCGGTCGTGGCGTCGTAGCCGAACAGGTAGTCGACGGTCGCGGCCAGCTCGAACGCGCCCTTGTAGCCGTGCCGGCGCATCGCCGCCAGCCACTTCGGGTTCACCACGCGGGCGCGGAAGACCCGGGCGGTCTCCTCGGTCAGGGAGCGGGTGCGCACCGACTCCGGCCGGGTGGAGTCCCCGATGTAGGCGCGCGGCGACGAGCCGGTCAGCGCGCGCACCGTCGCGACCATCCCGCCGTGGTACTGGAAGTAGTCGTCGGAGTCGGCGATGTCGTGCTCGCGGGTGTCGACGTTCTTGGCCGCCACCGCGATCCGCCGGTAGGCCGACTCCATGTCCGGCCGGGCGGCGACGCCGTCCAGCCCGCGCCCGTAGGCGTAGCCGCCCCACACCGCGTAGACCTCGGCCAGGTCCGCGTCCCCGCGCCAGTCGCGCGAGTCGATCAGCGGCAGCAGGCCCGCCCCGTAGGCGCCGGGCTTGGAGCCGAACACCCGCGTGGTGGCCCGCCGGCGGTCGCCGTGCGTGGCCAGGTCGGCGTCCACGTGCGCCCGCACGAAGTTGTCGGACGCGGGCTCGTCCAGCGAGGCCACCAGGGTCACCGCGTCGTCCAGCATGGTCACCACGTGCGGGAAGGCGTCCCGGAAGAAGCCGGAGATCCGCACCGTGACGTCGATCCGCGGCCGGCCCAGCTCCGCCAGCGGCACCGGCTCCAGCCCGGTCACCCGCCGCGACGCGTCGTCCCACACCGGGCGGACGCCGAGCAGCGCGAGCACCTCCCCGACGTCGTCCCCGGAGGTGCGCATGGCCGAGGTCCCCCACACCGACAGCCCGACGGACGGCGGGTACGTGCCGGTGTCGGCCAGGTAGCGCGACACCAGCGACTCGGCCATCGCCTGCCCGGTCTCCCAGGCCAGCCGCGAGGGGATCGCGCGCGGGTCGACCGAGTAGAAGTTCCGCCCGGTCGGCAGCACGTTGACCAGCCCGCGCAGCGGCGAGCCGGAGGGCCCGGCGGGCACGTAGCCGCCGCCGAGGGCGTGCAGGACGGCGTCCATCTCGTCGGTGGTGCGCTCCAGCCGGGGCACGACCTCGTCGACGGCGAACCGCAGCACGGCCTCGACCGGCTCCGACGGCCCGCCGAGGACGGAGGCGACGACCGACGGCACCGCCGACGCCGTCCAGCCGGCGGCCTCCATGCCCGACACCAGCGCGTGCGCCCGCGCCTCGACGGCGTCGGTCTCCGCGCGGGAGGCCCCCTCGGCCAGGCCCAGGGCCTCCCGCAGCCCGGGCAGCGCCACCGTGCCGCCCCAGATCTGCCGGGCCCGCAGCATCGCCAGCACGAGGTCGACGCGGTCGGCGCCGGCCGGCGGGCTGCCGAGGACGTGCAGCCCGTCGCGGATCTGGGAGTCCTTGATCTCGCAGAGCCAGCCGTCGACGTGCAGGATCATCTCGTCGAAGTGGTCGTCCTCCGGGCGCTCGGTGAGCCCGAGGTCGGAGTCCAGGCGGGCCGCCTGCAGCAGCGTCCAGATCTGCGCCCGGACGGCGGGCAGCTTCGCCGGGTCCATCGCCGCGACGTTGGCGTGCTCGTCGAGCAGCTGCTCCAGCCGGGCGATGTCGCCGTAGGTCTCCGCGCGGGCCATCGGCGGCACCATGTGGTCGACGAGCGTGGCGTGCGCCCGCCGCTTGGCCTGCGAGCCCTCGCCGGGGTCGTTGACCAGGAACGGGTAGACCAGCGGCAGGTCCCCGATCGCGGCGTCCGGCGCGCAGGAGGCCGAGAGCCCTACGGTCTTGCCGGGCAGCCACTCCAGGTTGCCGTGCTTGCCGACGTGCACCAGGGCGTGCGCGCCGAAGACCGACCGCAGCCACCAGTAGGCGGCCAGGTAGTGGTGGGACGGCGGCAGGTCCGGGTCGTGGTAGATCGCGATCGGGTTCTCCCCGAAGCCGCGGGGCGGCTGCACCATCACCACGACGTTGCCCGCCCGGAGCGCGGCGAAGACGATCTCGTCGCGGTCCACGAACAGCCCACCCGGCGGCTCACCCCAGTGCGCCACCATCGCGTCGCGCAGGTCGGCCGGGAGCGTGTCGAAGTACGCCCGGTAGTCCGCCGCGGGGATGCGCACCGGGTTGCCCGACAGCTGCTCGGCGGTCAGCCAGTCGGCGTCCTGCCCACCGGCCGCGATCAGCGCGTGCACGAGCGCGTCGCCGTCCAGGTCGGCGACGCCGGGCAGCGCCGCCGGCCCGTCGAACGGGCCGATGTCGTAGCCCGCGCCCGCCAGCGCGGCGAGCAGGCGGACGACGGACGCCGGGGTGTCCAGCCCGACGGCGTTGCCGATCCGGGCGTGCTTGGTCGGGTAGGCCGACAGCATCACGACGACCCGGCGGTCGGCCGGCGCCACGTGCCGCAGCCGCGCGTGGGCCACCGCGGTGCCGGCCACGCGGGCGGCCCGCTCGGGGTCGGCGACGTAGGTGGTGAGCCCGTCGGCGTCGGTCTCCTTGAACGAGAACGGCACGCTGACCAGCCGCCCGTCGAACTCCGGGATCGCCACCTGGTTGCCGACGTCCAGCGGCGAGAGCCCGTCGTCGCTGGCCAGCCAGTCATCGCGGCCGGAGGTCAGGCACAGGCCCTGGAGCACCGGCACGTCGAGGGTGGCCAGCGCGCCGACGTCCCACGCGCCGTCGTCCCCTCCCGCGGAGACGGTCGCCGGGCGCGAGCCGCCCGCGGCGAGCACGGTGACCACGAGGGCGTCCGCGCCGCGCAGCGTCTCCAGCAGCTCCGGCGCCACCGAGCGCAGGGTGGAGGTGAACACCGGCAGCGCCCGCCCCCCGGCGTCCTCGATCGCGGTGCACAGGGACTCGACGAACGCGGTGTTCCCGGACAGGTGGTGCGCCCGGTAGTAGAGGACGGCGACGGTGGGGCCACTCCCCCGGCTCGGCCGCTCCAGCAGGCCCCAGTCCGGCGCGACCGACGGCGGCTCGAACCCCTCGCCGGTGAGCAGGACGGTGTCGGAGAGGAAGCGGTGCAGCTGGACGAGGTTGCCTGGCCCACCCTGCGCCAGGTAGCCGTGCGCCTCGGTGGCCACGCCCATCGGGACGGTGGACAGCGCCATCAGCTCGGCGTCGGGCAGCAGCTCGCCACCGAGGACGACGACCGGTGCCGGGCCGGCCAGCAGCGGCGCGAGCAGCTCCTCGAACTGGCGGCGCACGCCGAGCAGGCGGACGACGACCAGCTCGGCACCCTCGACCAGGGCCGTGACCCCGTCGGCGTCGAGGCGGGCCGGGTTGCCCAGCCGCCAGCCGGCGCCGCTGGCGCGGGCGGAGAGCAGGTCGGTGTCGCTGGTGGAGAGCAGGGTGAACACGGGACAGGTCCTCACTCGGGGTCCGCGCCCCGGGTCGTCGGGCACGGCAGCCGCGGTGTCTGGCTCGCCCCGGAGGGCTCACAGTGGCGGGACCGCGCCGGACTCGCACCGGCTTCCCTGCAGCACTGCCGTGATGCGGAGGGGACGCTACCGGCGCCCGTCGTCGCCCGGCACGGCAGCAGCCGGTCGAGGGCGTACCGCCGCCCGGTGGGGGTGGCCACCTTCGGGGACGTCGGGCAGGCTCGGTCGCCGTGGCCGACCCCGCCCTGCGCCCCGGGGCGTGCGACATCGCCGCCGACCGCGCCGCGACGCCCGGGCTGGTCGCGGACCTCGCCGCGGCCGGGGTGGCGGCGGAGGTGCGGGACGTCGGCCACGAGTTCCAGCGCGGCGCCCGCTCGCTGCTGCAGCCGACCCGGGGCTGACGGCGTCCACCCGGCCGGCTCCTGCGGGTGGCGACGCTCCGGCCCCCGTCGCTCCCGGGCGGTGCAGCGGCCGTCGGCGGCCGGGCCGGCCCTACCCTCCCGCGCATGGGTCCGCCCCCGGTGGCACCGTTCCCCCCGGACGCGTTCTCGCGCGTCCTCTGCGTGGTCGCCCACCCCGACGACGTCGAGTACGGCACGTCCTCGGCGGTCGCGGCCTGGACCGCCCAGGGGGTCGACGTCGCCTACCTGCTCCTCACCCGGGGCGAGGCCGGCATGGACGCCCTGCGGCCGGAGGAGACCGCGCGGTTGCGGACGGCGGAACAGGTCGCGGCGGCGGACGTGGTCGGCGTCAGCGACGTCCGGTTCCTCGACCACCCCGACGGCGTCCTGGAGTACGGGCTGGACCTGCGCCGCGACATCGCGCGGGTCATCCGCGGGTACCGGCCCGACGCGCTGCTCGTGGGGTCGTGGGAGGTCGAGTTCGTCGCCGGCCTCAACCAGGCCGACCACCGGGTGGCCGGCCTCGCGGCGCTGGACGCGCTGCGGGACGCCGGCAACCGCTGGGTCTTCCCCGAACTGCTCGACGAGGGGCTGGAGCCCTGGCCGGTGCGGTGGCTGCTGGTGGGTGGCGACCCCCGGCCGACGCACGGCGTCGACGTCACCGGCGAGCCGCTGGCCCGCGGCGTCGCCTCGCTGGAGGCCCACGGCCAGTACCTGGCGGGCATCCCGGGGCACCCCCCGCCGCGGGTGATGATCCCCGGGATCACTGCGCTGCAGGGCCCGGCCCTGGGCGTCGAGCACGCGGTGCTGTTCCGGGCCCACGACTTCTCCGCGCCGCCGCCGATCGCGCAGCAGGCGATGCGGGCGGCCGCCGAGCGGGTCGGCTGACTCAGCGCGCCAGCGCGGCGCAGACCCGCGCCCGCAGCCGCAGGTACTGGTCCGCGCAGCGCCGCGGGGGGCCGGGCGGGCGGACGACGACCCGCGGGGCCTGCACCACCTCGTGCGGCGCGAACTGCTCGCGGGTGAGGTCGACCTCCTCGCCGCCGGGCAGCCGGTTCCACCAGTGCACCCCCTGCCGGGACCCGTCCGGCCGCAGCACCTCGGCGATCAGCAGCTCCCCGCCCAGGAGGTCCTGCACCGTCAGGGCCGTCGCCCCGCACTGGCCGCGGGCCGGGTCCTGCTCGGACCAGTCGGCCGCGTCCACGTCGTCACAGGTCTCGCGGCACCACGCGGCCCGCACCGCGGGGACGACGTCGGCCAGGCTCAGCTCGCGCACGGGCGCATCCTGCCCGACCCCGCCGACGGTCAGCAGCCGCCGCCGTCGCCACCTCCGCCGGCCCCGCAGTCGCCGCCGAAACCGCCGCCGAGACCACCACCGCCGCCGTAGCCGTAGCCGCCGGCGTGGCCCGCGAAGCCGGCGCCACTGCCGAGGTACAGCCCGCCGCCGCGGACGCCGGTGGAGGGCGCGCCACCGCTCCCGGGGACCGGGGGGAGCGCCGGGCGGGGTGGGTCGACGAGCACGGCGCGCAGCTCCCGGTCCGGCACCGCAGCCGGCCCGGACAGCGCCACGAGCACGGCGGTGGTGCCGCCGGCGACGAGGCCGGCCGGCAGGTCGCGGCGCACGTCCCGCAGCGCGCGGCGTCCCGCCCGGGTCCGGGCCGGCATCCACGACCACCGGCGGCCGGCGGGGTCCCCCGCCCCGGGTGCCAGCAGGCCCGCGTCCTCCAGCTGCTGGCCGCAGGTCGCGAGGCGGCCGTCGGAGACCACCCGCCAGTACACCCCGTCGACCGACCGGCGCCCGCGGCCGGCGGCGTCCAGCACCGCCGCCTCCACCGGGTGGCGGGGGCGGTGGGACACGACGTGCAGCTCGCCGACGGGCTGGGCGACGCGCAGGCGGCCGCTCTCGACGAGCGCGACGACGGCGGTCTCGACGACCCGGCGCGGCCCGCCGGCCAGCCAGCCGATGCCGTACACGTCGAGGGCGAGGGCGGGGGTGCGCACACCGGTCATGTCGGCGTCCTCTCGCAGGGTGCGGCGCCCGTGGCGGCCCCGGGGAGGAACGGTCGCACGGACCGGGCGGGCCCGGCCAGTGCCCGCCGCGTCAGTCGGCGCCGAGGGCGTCGGCCATCCGGTGGTGCGGCACGGCCTCGTCACCGCGGCTCTGCCGCTCGAGCGTGCGCGCCAGGGCGCGGCGGGCCCACCCGTTGGCCGGCGCCGACTCGACCAGCCGGGTCAGCGCCTCCTCGGCGCGGCCGAGCTGCGCCGAGCCGAAGTAGGCCCGCGCCAGCAGCTCCAGCGCCGCCTGGTTGTCCGGCTCCGCCTCGACGACGGGCACCAGGACCCTCGCGGCCTCGATCGGCTGCCCCATGGAGAGGAACAGGTCGGCGCGGAGGAACTCGGAGTGCAGGTCGATCTCGAACGGACGGCTCATGCCCGGGTCAACCGCACGGCCGCCCCCGGGCTTCCCGGGGCGGCCCGGCCGGCGGAGGACGAGAGGACTCCCGACCGCATCCAGACCCGCACCGGAGGCGAAGAATGGACACCGTCCCTCGTCTCCCGGAGCCGACCATGGCACTGCGACTGCACCTCCCGCACCGCACGGACCACTCCACCGAGGACCGCCCGGGCCCCGGCGCCCGTGTCTTCGCCGTCCAACGCACCGGCGCCGTCCTCGTGGCGCTGTTCCTCCTGGTCTTCGGCGTCCTCGGCTTCGCCGGCGGCCTGGACTTCTTCTCCACCGACGGCGAGCGCATCCTCGGCCTGTCGTCCAACGGCCTGCTGTCGACGATCTCGGTCGTCGTGGCGGGGGTCCTGCTGCTCGCCGCGGCCCGCAGCCCGCGCACCGCCTCGACGGTGATGATCGTCGTCGGCGCGCTGTTCCTGCTCTCCGGCCTGGTCAACCTGGCGGTGCTGCGGACGTCGTTCAACATCCTCGCCTTCGAGTTCGAGAACGTCGCCTTCTCCTTCGTCGTCGGCCTGCTCCTGCTGGTGCTCGGGGCCTACGGCCGCATCGGCGGGCACCTGCCCGACGACAGCCCCTACGCCCGCCCGCACCCGGCGGTGGACCTGGTCGACGAACAGCCCTCCACCCCCGCGGAGTTCGAGGCCGAGCGGGCGATGCGCGACGCAGAGGTGGCCGTCGTCCAGCACGTGGCCACCGAGGACCAGCGGCGCCGGGTCGAGGCGATGGCCCGGGTGCACTCGCGGGTCGACCGCCGGCGGGTGTGGATGTCCTTCGACGAGGCCGGCGGACGCCGACTGCGCTGAGTCCGAGCGGGGGCGGGCCGTAACCTCGCCAGCGCCATGACCACCGCCCCCGCTCCCCGCCTCCGGGCCGACGCCTGCCCGGGGGCGCTGCAGACCCACGCCGCGGCCGACGGCGCGCTGGCCCGCGTGCGGGTCCCCGGCGGGCTGCTCACCGCCGGCCAGCTGCGGGTCCTGGCCGGGGCGGCCCGCGACCTGGGCGACGGCGCCCTGGAGCTGACCAGCCGGGGCAACGTGCAGCTGCGCGGGCTGGCCGGTGACGCCGGCGCCGAGCTCGGGAGCCGGCTGGCCGCGGCCGGCCTGCTGCCGAGTGCGACCCACGAGCGGGTGCGCAACGTGCTGGCCAGCGTGCTCACCGGGCGCTCCGGCGGGCACGTCGACGTCCGCCCGTGGGTGGCCGCACTGGACGCCGCGCTGTGCGCCGACCCCGCCACCGCGGCGCTGCCCGGCCGGTTCCTCGCCACCCTGGACGACGGCCGCGGCGACGTCACCGGCCTCGGTGGGGACGTCGGACTGCTGGCCCTCGCACCGGACGAGGTCGCCCTGACCCTCGCCGGGGCCGACAGCGGCCTGCGCGCCCGCCCCGCGGACGCCGTCGCGCTGGCACTGGCCGCCGTCCGGGCCCTCCTCGACGAACGCGCCGCGCAGGGCGGCACCGCCTGGCGGCTGGCCGAGCTCGACGACGGGCCGGCGCGGGTGGCCGCCCGCCTCGGCGCACCCGGACGACCCTCCGCGGAGGGCGGAGCGGGCCGTCCGCACCCTCCGCCGGCGGGGGCCGTCGGCCAGGACGACGGGCGGACGGCGCTGGTCGCCGTGGTCCCGCTGGGCCGGCTGACCGTCGACCAGGCCGACCGGCTGGCCGCCACCGCCGCCGGGCTCCAGCTCACCCCGTGGCGCAGCGTCGTCCTCGCCGACCTGCCCGACGCCTCGGCGGCCGCGGCGCTGACCGCAACCGGGCTCGTCCTCGACGCGGACAGCCCGTGGGTGCGGGTCACCGCCTGCGCCGGGCGCCCGGGCTGCGCGCGGTCGCTGGCCGACGTCCGGGCCGACGCCGTCCGGGCCGTGGCCACCGGCGCGCTGCCCGCCGACGGCGCACGCCAGCACTGGGCCGGCTGTGCACGCCGCTGCGGCCGCCCGCGCGGTGAGGTGGTCGACGTGGTGGCGACGGGGACCGGGTACCGGATCGGGAAGGCCTGATGCACGAGCACGAGCACGAGCACGAGTACGAGAAGGACGGCGCGGAGATCTACCGGCGCTCGTTCGCCACGATCCGCGCCGAGGCCGACCTCTCGGGCCTGCCCGACGACGTCGCCCGCGTGGCGGTGCGGATGGTCCACGCCTGCGGGCAGGTGGACCTCGTCGCGGACCTCGCGTACTCCCCCGAGGTCGTGGCGCGGGCGCGGGAGGCCCTGGACGCCGGGGCGCCGGTGCTCTGCGACGCGCAGATGGTGGCTGCCGGCATCACCCGCCGCCGGCTGCCGCAGGACAACGAGGTCCTCTGCACGCTCGGCGACCCGCGCACGCCGGCGCTGGCGGCCGAGCTCGGGACGACCCGCACGGCGGCGGCGCTGGAGCTGTGGCGCGACCGGCTCGACGGCGCCGTCGTGGCGATCGGCAACGCCCCCACCGCGCTGTTCCACCTGCTGGAGATGGTCGCCGCGGGCGCCCCGCGGCCGGCCGCCGTCCTGGGCATCCCGGTCGGTTTCATCGGCGCGGCGGAGTCCAAGGACGCGCTGGCGGCCAGCGACCTGGAGCACCTCGTCGTCCGGGGTCGGCGCGGGGGCAGCGCGATCACCGCGGCCGCCGTGAACGCGATCGCGAGCGACACGGAGTGAGCGGACCGGGGCGTGAGCACCGCAGCGAGGGACGAGCGAGGAGCGGGGCGCACGGAGTGAGCGGGACGCTGTACGGGGTGGGGCTGGGGCCCGGTGACCCGGAGCTGGTCACGGTCAAGGCCGCCCGGCTGATCGGCGCCGCCGACGTCGTCGCCTTCCACGCCGCGCAGCACGGCCGCTCGGTGGCCCGCGCCCTCGCCGCTCCCTACCTGCGGGAGGGCCAGGTCGAGGAGCTGCTGGTCTACCCGGTGACCACCGAGGCCACCGACCACCCCGGGGGCTACCAGGGCGCGATCGACGAGTTCTACGAGGCGGCGGCGGCGCGGCTCGCGGCGCACCTCGACGCCGGTCGCGACGTCGTCGTCCTGGCCGAGGGGGACCCGTTCTTCTACGGCTCCTACATGCACATGCACAAGCGGCTGGCGCACCGCTACCCGACCGAGGTGGTGCCCGGCGTGACCAGCGTGAGCGGGGCCGCCGCGGCGGTCGGCCGGCCGCTGGTGGAGCGCGACGAGGTGCTCACCGTGCTGCCCGGCACGTTGCCGGCCGACGAGCTCGCCGAGTGGCTGGCCACCACCGACTCGGCCGCGGTGCTCAAGCTGGGGCGCACCTTCCCGCAGGTGCGGGAGGCGTTCGACCGGGCCGGCGTGCTCGACCGCGCCCTGTACGTGGAGCGGGCCAGCACGGCGCGGGAACGCACCCTGCCGCTGGCCGACGTCGACCCTGCGACGGTCCCCTACTTCTCCCTGGCGCTGCTGCCCAGCCCGCTGACCGGCCCGCTGCCCGGGGCCGAGCAGCACGACGAGAGCGCGCCGCGCACCGGTGAGGTCGTGGTCGTCGGTCTCGGCCCGGGCCGGCGGTCGTGGACCACGCCGGAGGCCGCCGAGGCGCTGGCCGCCGCCGACGACCTGGTGGGGTACGGGCCCTACCTGGACCGGGTGCCGGTCAACCCCCGGCAGACGCGGTACCCCAGCGACAACCGCGTGGAGGCCGAGCGGGCCGCGCACGCCCTCACCCTCGCCCAGCGGGGACGGCGGGTCGCGGTGGTCTCCAGCGGCGACCCGGGGGTGTTCGCGATGGCCGCCGCCGTCCTGGAGGTGGCCGGCCGCCCCGAGTTCGCGGGCGTGCCGGTGCGGGTGCTCCCCGGCCTGACCGCCGCCCAGGCCGTGGCCGCGCGGGTCGGCGCGCCGCTGGGGGCCGACTTCTGCGTGCTCAGCCTCTCCGACGTCCGCAAGCCGTGGGACGTCGTCGTCGACCGGCTGCGCCACGCCGCGGCCGCCGACCTGGTCATCGCGCTCTACAACCCCCGGTCCAAGGCCCGCCCGCACCAGCTGGGCGAGGCCCGCGCGGTGCTGCTGGAGACCCGCGCGCCGGGGACCGTCGTCGTGGTGGGCCGCGACGTGGGCGGGCCGGAGGAGCGCGTCACCGTCACCACCCTCGGCGAGCTCGACCCGGAGACGGTGGACATGCGCTGCCTGGTGCTGGTCGGTTCCTCGCAGACCCGGGTCGGCCCCGGGGGCGTCGTCTACAGCCCGCGCACCCACCCGGCGGCGCAGGGCTGATCCTTCCGCGGGCGAGAAGGACCGCGTGACACTCAGTGCCACCGACTGGCAGCATGTCGCCGGACGTGGCGCGCGTCACCGGTTCCCCGGGCGCGCCGGCCGCTGGCTGACCGGAGCGCAGGAGGACCCATGGCGAGCACCAAGGACTGGTTCGAGACCGTCGAGGAGGCGCAGCACCGCGCGAGGAAGCGGCTGCCGCGGTCGGTGTACATGGCGCTGGTCGCCGGCACCGAGAAGGGGCTGACGGCGGGCGACAACGTCGCCGCCTTCGACGAGATCGCCTGGCGGCCGCACGTCGCCGGCCTGTCGGCCAAGCGGGAGCTGGCCACGACGGTCATGGGCCAGGAGGTGTCCATGCCCGTCCTCATCTCGCCCACCGGCGTGCAGGCGGTGCACCCCGACGGGGAGGTCGCCGTCGCCCGGGCCGCCCGGGCGGAGGACGTCGCGATGGGCCTGTCCTCCTTCGCCAGCAAGCCGGTCGAGGAGGTCGGCGCCGCCACCGACAAGCTGTTCTTCCAGATGTACTGGGTCGGCTCCCGGGAGACGATCCTCGCCCGGGCCGAGCGCGCCCGCGCCGCCGGCGCCAAGGGCCTGATCATGACCCTGGACTGGTCCTTCGCCTCCCGCCGCGACTGGGGCAGCCCGCCGATCCCCGAGAAGATCGACGTCAAGAACGCCCTGAAGTTCGCCCCCGAGGTGCTGCGCAAGCCGCGCTGGCTGGCCACGTACCTGCGCACCGGCTCGATCCCCGAGCTCAGCGTCCCGAACCTCGCCCTCGACGGGCAGGAGCCGCCGAACTTCTTCGGCGCCTACGGGGAGTGGATGGGCACCGCACTGCCCACCTGGGAGGACGTCGCCTGGCTGCGGGAGCAGTGGGGCGGGCCGTTCATGCTCAAGGGGATCACCCGGGTCGACGACGCCCGCCGCGCGGTCGACGCCGGCGTCAGCGCCATCTCCGTGTCCACCCACGGCGGCAACAACCTCGACGGCACCCCGGGCGCCATCCGGTCGCTGCCGGCCATCGCCGAGGCGGTCGGTGAGCAGGTCGAGGTGCTCATGGACGGCGGCGTGCGCCGCGGGGGCGACGTCGTCCGGGCGATGGCCCTGGGCGCCAAGGCCGTGATGATCGGGCGCGCCTACCTGTGGGGCATGGCCGCCAACGGTGAGCGCGGCGTGCAGAACGTGCTGTCGATCATCCGGCAGGGCATCGACGAGGCGCTGCTGGGGCTGGGGAAGTCGTCGGTGCACGACCTCACCCGCGACGACGTCGTCCTGCCGCCGGGGTTCACCCGCAGCTGAGACGCACGAACCACCGGGCGCCGGGAATGCGGGTCCGGCGGGAGGGCTTGCGCAGTTGCGTGCCCTCCCGCCGCCTGCCCCGGCCAGCCGCCTTCTGGACCGCCGCGACCCTGCTGGTGCTGGTGCTCGCGGCCTCGGGGGTGCCCTCGCCGCTGTACCGCGTCTACCAGGAGCGCTTCGGGTTCTCCGCCGGCGTGCTGACGACGGTCTTCGGCATCTACGCGATCGCGCTGCTGGCCGCCCTGCTGGTCGTGGGGCGGCTGTCGGACCACGTCGGCCGCCGTCCGGTGATCGCCGTCGGGCTGCTGCTGCAGATGCTGGCCAGCGTGCTGTTCCTCGCGGCGGACGGCGTGGGCTGGCTGCTGGCCGCCCGGGTGGTGCAGGGCCTGTCGGTCGGCGCGCTCACCGGCACGCTCGGCGCGATGCTGCTGGACCTCCAGCGCGGTGACCGGCCCCTGGCGGCCATGTTCAACGCCGCGTCGCCGACGATCGGCCTGTCCCTCGGCGCGGTCAGCGCCGGGGTGCTCGTCGAGTACGCCCCCCACCCGACCCGGTGGGTCTTCGCCCCGCTCGCCGTCGCCTTCCTCGTCGCCACCGCGGTGGTCGCCCTGCTGCCGGAGACCTCGCCGCGGACGCCGGGCGCGCTGGCCTCCCTGCGCCCGCAGGTGCGGGTGCCCCGCGTGCACCGCCCGGCCTTCCTCGTGGCCCTCCCCTGCCTGGTGGCCATGTGGGCGCTCGGCGGGCTCTACCTCTCCCTCGGGCCCTCGCTCGCGGTCGGCGTCTTCGGCGTCGAGGACCACCTGGTCGGCAGCCTGCTCATCCTCGCCATGCAGGGCACCGGCGCGATCGGCTCGATGACCATGTGGCAGGTCCGCCCGCACCGGTCGATGCTGATCGGCGCCCTGCTGTTCGTCCTCGGCGTGAGCACCGCCATCACCGCGCTGGGCACCGGCTCCCTGCTGCTGTTCTTCGTCGCCTCGGTGCTGTCGGGCTTCGGCTTCGGCTCGGCGTTCCTCGGCGCGATGGGCACCATCACCGCCGGCGTCGCGCCCGGCGACCGCGCGGGGCTGCTCTCCAGCGTCTACGTCGTGGGCTACCTCGCGTTCAGCGTGCCGGCGATCGTCGCCGGCCTGGCCGCCGGGGAGGTGGGGCTGCGGCCCACCGCCGAGGTGTACGGCGCGGTGCTCGTCGTCCTGGCGCTGACCGCGGTGGCCGGCCTGCTGCGCCGGCGCCGGGCCGAGCGCCGGCTCTCCGCCGTGGAGCGGTGCGAGCCGGTCACCGCCTGACGGAGGACCCCGCACTCCCCACCCCTCGCAGGGCCGGGGCGGGCCCCTGGACGGGGCCGGACCGGAGGACTGGTCGGCCTCCTGGTCAGCGGCGGACGGCGGCGACGAACCCGAGCACGCGCTCGCGCAGCTCCTCCGCCCGCTCGGCGACCACCTCGGCCGGGTCGCGGTCCTGCAGCCACGGCGGGATGTCGGTCCGGACCCGCTGCGAGCAGGCGAGGTCCGCGCAGATGTAGGTGCCGACGGTGTTGCCGTTGCGCCCGGCCTCGCCCACCCGCCGAGCGGTGAACAGCGAGACCGCGTCCCCCGGCTGGGCCGTCTGGCACAGCAGGCACATGGCCGCCGTCCGGCTGGACATGCGGGTGTCGGCGGCGCGGACGGCGATACCGAGCGGCCGCTCGTCGACCTCGAGCACCAGGTACCCCCGCAGCGGCGCCTTGGGGTCCCGCCAGCCCAGCACCTCCAGCTGCGCCCAGTCGAGCTCCGCGAAGCCCGGCGGCAGGGTCAGCCCGTCGGCCTCCCCGCGGGAGCAGTTGGCGAACGAGCGCCGCACCTGTCGTTCGGTCAGCGCCTGCACCGTTCCTGCTCCCCACCTCGTCGGACTGCCGGCGGACATCCTGCGTGACGACCGCCGGCCGGTCAGCCCATTTTCCGGTCCAGCGCCGTCCGGACCCCCGCCGGGGTGGCCACCACGACCGCGGCGCCGGCGCGCTCCAGCTCGCCGTCCTCGGCCGGGCCCCAGCCGGCGCCGATGCACGGCAGCCCGTGTGCCGCGGCGCCCAGCACGTCGTGCGCGCGGTCGCCGACCAGCACCGGGTCGCGGCCGCCCGGGTGGGCGGCCAGCGCGGCGGCGACCACCTGGTCCTTGTGCCGGACGGCGCCGTCGAGGGTGGCCCCGTGCACGCTCGCGAACGCCGGCAGCAGGCCGGTGTGCTCGAGCACCCGGCGGGCGAACGGCTCGGGCTTGCTGGTCGCCACGGCGAGGGTGGCACCGGCTGCGCGCAGGTCGGCCAGCAGCTCGGGGACGCCGGGGTACACGGTGACGTCCAGCAGCGCCCCCGCCGTGTAGTGCGCCCGGTAGGCGGCCACCGCCCTCGGGACGTCGGCCGGCGGGACGCCGAGGACCAGGGCGAAGCCGTCCTGCAGCGGCGGGCCCACCATGGCCCGCAGCTGGGCCGGCGTCGGCGCGGGCAGGCCGAGCGCCGCGGCCGCGGCCCGCACCGAGGCGGAGATGCCGGGCGAGGAGTCGACCAGCGTGCCGTCGAGGTCGAACAGGACCAGCCGATTCACAGGTAACCCCCAGCTCCGGGGACTGGTGCCACCCGGGTGGTGCTGCGATCTTCAAACACCCGTCCCGCCCGCGACCGCCCCCCGGAGGTCCCGATGACCCGGACCCGTGAGCATGCCGCCCCCACGGCCACGTCGACCCTCCGGCCGGTCCAGGCCGCGGCCGTGCTGTCGGTGCTGGTGCTGCTCTGGCAGTTCTTCTCCGCCGGCCGGATGATGGCCGGCACCGACGCCCTCGACGGGCACGGGGCCGGCGCGATCGCCCTGCACGTCAGCACCGGGCTGTTGCTGGCCGCGACCGCGCTGCACGGGCGCCGGACGACCCAGTGGTGGCCGGCCGTGCTCACCGGGGTCACCTTCCTGCTCACCTTCCTGCAGGCCTGGCTGGGCAGCCACGGCCAGATCGCGGCGCACGTCCCGGTGGCCCTGGTGGTCTCCATCGGCATCGTCTGGGTGACCGCCTGGGCGTTCTGGCCGGCCGACGTCTGAGTCACCGGTCCCGCAGCCAGGCCAGCGCCTCGGCGACCGTCGCCACCACGGGCACGCCGGGTGGCACCGGCGGCCGGCGGACGACGACCACCGGAAGCCCCAGCCGCCGCGCCGCGTCGAGCTTGGCCGCGGTCATAGCCCCGCCGCTGTCCTTGGTGACGACCACCTCGACGTGGTGCTCCCGCATGAGCGCGAGCTCCTCGTCGAGGGGGAACGGGCCGCGGGCCAGCACCACGGTCACCCGGTACGGCAGCGGGGGCGACGGCGGCTCGACCGCCCGCACCAGGCAGCGGCCGGTGAGCCCGGCGAAGGCCGCCAGCCCCTGACGGCCGGTGGTGAGGAAGACCGAGGCGTACCCGGCCACCGCCGCCGCGGCCTCGTCGAGCGAGTCCACCCAGCGCCAGTCGTCGCCGGGCCGCGGCGTCCACCCCGGGCGCTGCAGGCGCAGCAGCGGCGTGCCGGTGCGGGCGGCGGCCGCGGCGGCGTGCGCGGTCATCGTCGCGGCGAAGGGGTGGGTGGCGTCGACGAGCGCGGCGACGCCGTCCAGTGCCGCGGCCAGCCCGTCCACGCCCCCGAAGCCGCCGATGCGCACCTGCCCCGGTGGCAGCCGCGGCTCGGCGACCCGGCCGGCCAGCGAGCTGACCACGTCGACCCCCTCGGCGACGAGGTGCCCGGCCAGCCGCCGGGCCTCCCCGGTCCCGCCCAGCACCAGCACCCGGCCGGTCACGACGGCGTCCCGTGCATGCTGACCGCGTGACGGAGGCGGGGCGCGAGCGCGGCACGGGGCTGCGCTTCGGCTGGACGACCGGTGCCTGCGCGACCGCCGCGACCACCGCCGCCTACACCGCGCTGCTCACTGGCGAGTTCCCCGACCCGGTCACCATCGACCTGCCCAACGACCGGCACCCGGCCTTCGCCCTGGCCCGCGAGCACCTGATCCACGGCGCCGCCACCGCCGGCGTCGTCAAGGACGCCGGCGACGACCCCGACGTCACCCACGGCGCACTGGTGTCGGTGCGGGTCACCCACGGCGAGCCGGGCACCGGCGTGCTCTTCCGGGCGGGGAAGGGTGTCGGCACGGTGACCAAGCCCGGCCTGCCGCTGCCGGTCGGGGAGCCGGCGATCAACCCGATGCCGCGGCAGTTCATCCGCGAGCACGTGGCCGCGGTCGCCGCCCGGCACGGCGGCACGGGGGACGTCGTCGTCGAGGTGTCCGTCGAGCACGGCGAGGAGCTCGCGCGCAGGACGTGGAACCCGCGGCTGGGCATCCTCGGCGGGCTGTCCATCCTCGGCACCACCGGCGTCGTCGTCCCGTACTCCTGCTCGTCGTGGATCGACTCGATCCGCCGCGGCATCGACGTCGCCCGCGCGGCAGGACACACCCACGTGGCCGGGTGCACCGGCTCGACCAGCGAGCGGGTGGTCACCGAGCTGTACGGGCTGCCCGAGGACGCGCTGCTGGACATGGGCGACTTCGCCGGCGCCGTCCTGAAGTACCTGCGCCGCCACCCGGTGCCGCGGCTGACCGTCGCCGGCGGCATCGGCAAGCTGGCCAAGCTCGCCGACGGCCACCTCGACCTGCACTCGGGCCGCTCCCAGGTCTCGACGGAGTCGCTGGCCGCCCGCGTGCGCGACGCCGGCGGGCCGGCCGGGCTGGTCGACGGCGTGCGGACGGCGAACACCGCCCTCGACGCGCTGCAGCAGTGCCAGGCCGCCGGGCTCCCCCTGGGCGACCTGGTGGCGGCCGGCGCGCGGGAGACCGCGCTGGGCGTGCTGCGCGGGGCGCCGGTCGCGGTGGACGTCGTGGTCATCGACCGGGCCGGCACGATCGTGGGCCGCGCCTGAGCGAGGGCCCCGCTGCCCCCCACCACTCGCGCGCTCGGGGCGGGCCCCTGCAACCAGGCCGAGCTCTCGCATCAGCGGGGCCGGGTCGTCGAGTAGAGGTGGCTGTCGGGGAACTGCTCCGCGCCGAGCACCGGCCCCACCACCACGACCGCCGTCCGTCGCACCCCGGCCGCCTCGACCTGGGCGGCGATGTCGGCGAGCGTGCCGCGCAGCACCAGCTCGTCGTCCCGGCTGGCACGGGCGACGACGGCCACGGGGCCGTCCTGCCCGTAGTGCGCGGCCAGCTGCGGGGCGAGCTCGGCGATCCGCTGGACGGCGAGGTGCAGGACCAGGGTCGCGCCGGTGGCCGCGTACGCGGCGAGCTCCTCCCCCGGCGGCATCGGGGTCGAGCGCGCCGACGTGCGGGTGAGCACCACGGTCTGCCCCACCCCGGGCACGGTGAGCTCCCGCTTGAGCGCCGCGGCGGCCGCCGCGAACGCCGGCACCCCCGGCACCACCTCGTACGGCACGCCCGCGGCGTCCAGGCGGCGCATCTGCTCGGCCATGGCGCTGTAGATCGACGGGTCGCCGGAGTGCAGGCGGGCGACGTCGAGGCCGGCCTCGTGCGCAGCGACCAGCTCGGCGGTGATCTGGTCGAGGTCGAGCTCGGCGGTGTCGACCAGCCGTGCACCCGGCGGGGCGGTGTCGAGCAGCTCCCGCGGCACGAGGGCGCCGGCGTAGAGGCAGACCGGGGCCGCGGCGATGAGCCGCGCGGCCCGCAGGGTCACCAGGTCGGCCGCACCGGGGCCGGCCCCGATGAAGTGGACGGTCACCGCGTTGCGCTCCAGATCGTCACCGGCATCGCCGGCCGCCAGCCGGTGAAGGTCCCGACCGGCTCGGCGGCGGCCACCGACAGCCGGGTCAGCGCCCCGCCGACCCGCGCGCGCCACTGTGCCAGCAGCGCCTCGCTCTCCACCGTCACCGCGTTGACCACCAGGCGACCGCCGGGGCCGAGGGCGTCCCAGCAGGCGTCCAGCACGCCGGGCACCGTGGCCCCGCCCCCGACGAAGACGGCGTCCGGCCGCGGCAGGCCGGCCAGCGCCTCGGGCGCGCGGCCCCGGACGACCTGGAGCCCCGGGACGCCGAGCCGGGCGGCGTTGACCGTGACCCGCTCCGCGCGCTCCGGGTGCGCCTCCACCGCGACCGCCCGGCAGGACGGGTGCACCCGCATCCACTCGATCCCGATGGACCCGGCGCCGGCACCCACGTCCCACAGCAGCCCGCCGGGGAGCGGGGCCAGCCGCGCCAGCGTCACCGCGCGGACGTCGCGCTTGGTCAGCTGCCCGTCGTGCGCGTAGGCGTCGTCGGGCAGCCCCGGCACGGTCGGCAGCGGAACGGTGCCGGGGTCGGCGACGACCTCGACGGCGGTGAGCACCAGCGGGTCGGTCTCGGCGTGCGGCCAGCCCGCGGCGTCGCCCACGAACCGGCGCTCGTCCGGCGCGCCGAGCCGGGCCAGGGCCACGACCCGGCTCGCGCCGTAGCCCCGGTCGGTGAGGAGGGCGGCGACCTCGGCCGGCGTGCGGGTGCCCGAGCCGAGCACCAGCAGCCGGCGACCGGGGGTGACGTGCGGGACCAGGAGGTCGACCGGGCGCCCCACGACGGGGACCACCTGGGTCTCCTCGACCGCCCAGCCCAGCCGGGAGCAGGCCAGGGTCACCGAGGACGGGGCCGGCAGCACGGTCACCGCGTCCGCCCCGTGCAGCCGGACCAGCGAGGTGCCGACCCCGGAGAGCATGGGGTCCCCGCTGGCCAGCACGACCACCCGGCGTCCGGGATGGGCCTCCGGCAACGCGGCCAGGGCCGGGGCCAGGGGCGAGGGCCACGGGACCCGCACGGCGCGCACCGCGTCAGGGACCAGCGCCAGCTGCCGGGCACTGCCCCGCAGCACGTCGGCGTCCTCGACCGCCCGCCGCGAGCGGGGCGGCAGGCCGTCCCACCCGTCGGCGCCGACGCCGACGACGGTGACGTGCAACCCCTCGGGCGTCGTCACGCCGGCAGCTCACCGCCGGGGCCCGCGGCCTCCGCGAGCAGCCGTTCCCGCTGCTCCTCGGGCAGCAGGTCGACGTAGACGGTCCCGTCCAGGTGGTCCACCTCGTGCTGGAGGCAGCGGGCGGCCATGCCCGTGGCCTCGATCGACACCGGCCGGCCCGCCGCGTCGACGCCGTCCACCCGGGCACGGAAGGCGCGCGGCAGCTCGGCGTAGGGGCCGGGCACCGACAGGCACCCCTCCTCGGTGACCTCCTCGGCCGGCTCGCCCTCGCGCGGCTCGAGGACCGTCAGCTGCGGGTTCACCACGTAGCCGACGACGTCCTCCCCGGCGGCGTCGGGGCAGTCGATGACGAAGACCCGCGCGTCGACGCCGATCTGGTTGGCGGCCAGCCCCACGCCGTCAGCGGCCTCCATCGAGGCGAACATGTCCAGGACGAGGTGGCGCAGCCCCTTGCCGTACTCGGTCACCGGCGCGCACGGGCGGTGCAGCACCGGGTCGCTGCCGTAGGTGACGATCGGACGGGCAGTGCCGGGATAACGGCCGGGCAGGCGCATGGACGCCCATCCTAGGGACGGCGCCGGCCCGCCCGGTTGGCACGATGTGCCGGTGCTGCCACCCCGCGACCTGCCCACCGCTGCGGGGCTGGTCCTGGGCGCCGCGGCCGACCTCCTGCTGGCCGACCCGCGCCGGTGGCACCCCGTCGCCGGCTTCGGACGGGTCGCGGGCGCCCTGGAGGGCAGGGTGTGGCGGGACTCGCGGCCGGCCGGTGCCGGGTACGCCGCGGCGCTGACCGGCGGGGCCGCCGTCCTCGGGGTCGCCCTGGACCGGGCCACCCGCACCCGCCCGGTCACCCGCGGGCTGGTCACCGCCGTCGTCACCTGGACCGTGCTGGGGGGCACCTCGCTGGGCCGCGCCGCCACCGCGATGGCCACGACCCTGGACGACGGGGACCTCCCCGCGGCCCGCCGGCTGCTGCCCACGCTGGCCGGGCGCGACCCGGCGGGGCTGGACGGCGGCGAGCTGGCCCGGGCCACCGTCGAGTCGGTCGCGGAGAACACCTCCGACGCCGCCGTCGCCCCGCTGGTGTGGGGCGCGGCGGCCGGCCTGCCCGGGCTGCTCGCGTACCGGGCGGTCAACACCCTCGACGCGATGGTCGGCCACCGCTCGCCGCGGTACCGGCACTTCGGCTGGGCCGCCGCCCGCGCCGACGACGTCGCCAACTGGCTGCCGGCCCGCCTGACCGCCGCGCTCACCGTCGCGGCGGCCCCCGTGGCCGGGGGCTCGGCCCGCGGCGCCTGGGCGGCGTGGCGCCGCGACGGCGCCGCCCACCCGAGCCCCAACGCCGGCCGGTGCGAGGCGGCGCTGGCCGGGGCGCTGGGGCTGCGGCTGGGCGGCCGGAACGTCTACGGCAGCCGGGTGGAGGAGCGGCCGGTGCTCGGCAGCGGCCGGGCGCCGGCCCCGGGCGACGTCGGCCGCGCGGTGCGCCTGTCGCGCACGGTCTGGATCGCGGCCGCGGCCCTCGCCGCCAGCGGCCGGCTGGGCCGCGGGCCGCGGGCGCGCCGCGGCTGAGGCGGGTGCCGCGGCAACAGGCCGCGCGGCTCGGACAGCACCGGGAACCCGCCCGGGTCCACGCGGGCGTGGCTGGCCGGCGGGTCGGCCGGACCGCGGCCCCCGCGGACGGCGACGACGAGGGTGGTCACCGACAGCGCGGTGATCCCCAGCAGGACGAGCAGGACGACGGCAGCACCTGAGGTCATGCCGAGAGAGTGGCACTGATGGGACTGGTGGGAAGCGGTCCACTACGGCATGGTGGCCTGCATGCCACCGCGCTCGGACCAGTCCACTTCGGCGCACGAGCTGGCCACCCTGGTGGGCTCGGTGGAGGCCGCGCCCGGTCCGCGGTACGCCGCGCTGGCCCGCCGCATCCGCGAGCTGGTGACCACGGGGGCCCTGCCCAGCGGCAGCCGGCTGCCCGCGGAGCGGGAGCTGGCCGCCGCGCTGGGTGCCAGCCGGGTCACCGTGGCCTCGGCCTACCGGCAGCTGCGCGCCGAGGGGTTCGCGGTCACCCGGCACGGCTCGGGCACCGTGACCGAGCTGCCCGCCGCGAGCAGCGCGTGGCGGGCGCCGAGCACCGATCCCGAGCTGCTCGACCTCGCCCACGCCGCGCCCGAGGCGGTCCCGCAGCTGCAGGGGGCCTACGCCCGGGCGCTGGCGGCCCTCCCGGCGTTCGCGGGTGGGCACGGGTACGCGCCCAGCGGCCTGCCGGAGCTCCGGTCGGCCATCGCCGACCGGTTCACCGCCCGCGGCCTGCCCACCGACCCCGACCAGGTCGTCGTGACCGCCGGCACCGGCGACGCCACCGCGATCGTGTTCGAGACGCTGCTCCAGACCGGTGACCGCGTGCTCGTCGAGCACCCGACCTACCCCGGCGCCCTCGGGATGGTGGCCGCCGCCGGCGGCCGCTGCGTCCCCGCCCCGGTCGACGCCGCCGACCCCGACGGCCTGGTCGCCGCGGCGGCACTGGTCGCCCGGCAGAGCAGCCCGCGGATGGCGTTCGTCATGCCGGACTTCTCCAACCCCTCCGGTGCCCGGCTGTCCGCCGCCGGGCGGCGCCGGCTGGCCGCGACGCTGTGGCAGCACGGCGTCCTGACCGTCGTCGACGAGGTGACCGCCGAGCTGCACCTGGACGACGGCCCGCTGCCGCCGTTCGCCGCGGGCCTGCCGGACGCCGCGACGGTCACCGTCGGCGGGCTGTCCAAGGCCGTCTGGGGTGGACTGCGGATCGGCTGGGTCCGCACCGACGCCGCGCTGGCCGCCCAGCTCGGCGCCGCGCTCGGCCGGCGGCAGCTGTCGGTCGGCGTGGTCGACCAGCTCGCCGCCGCCGTCCTCGTGCGGCAGCTGGACGACGTCCTCGACCAGCGCCGGGCCGCGCTGCGCGAGCGACGCGACGTGCTGCTCGCCGAGCTGGCCCGGGTGCTGCCCGACTGGACGGCGCACCGGCCCTCCGGCGGGCTGTCCGTGTGGTGCCGCCTGCCACCCGGCCTCAGCTCCGCGGCGCTCACCGCGGCCGCCGCACCGCTGGGCCTGGCCCTCGCCGAGGGCCGGGCGTTCGGCACCGGGCACGCGTTCGACGACCACCTCCGGCTGCCGTTCACCCTGCCCCCGGACCGGCTTCGGGCGGCGGTGGACCTGCTCGCCCGGAGCGCCGCCGGCCTGCCCGCCACACCCGCCCGCGGGCGGGTCCCGGCCCGCCCGCTCACCGTCGTCTGACCGCACCGGGGGGCGGCACCGACAGCCCGTGGCGACGCGCTGCGGGACGCCGAACCGCCGTCGCCCGGCGTGCGCCTCCGGCTACGGCGTCGTACCGTCCCTGACACGAGGTCGGGTGACCGCGTGTCACCGACCCACAGCGGTGGTCGAAGCCACGGCCGTCGGCGCACAGCCGGACACCCCCGTCCGGCGACCCTCGTGGAGTCGACATGACAGTGACCCCGTCGCCCATGCTTTCCCCGGCCCGGCCGGCGCCCGCCCCGCCCACGTCGGTGCGGCCCACTCCCGGGCCCTCGGCGTCCCGGGGCGCCCGCAGCGCCCGCAGGCTGGCCGGTCGGTTCCGCTACGAGCGGCGCACCGGCACCTGGACGTGGTCCCCGGAGATGACCACGCTGCTCGACTGCGGCCACGGCGGGGCACACCCGTGCACCGAGCTGCTGGTGCGCTCGATGCACTCCGGTGACCGCCCGAACGCGCTCGCGGCGATCGCGTCGGCCTGCACCGACGGCCTGCCGTTCTCGATGCGGGTGCGGCTGCGCGGCCGCGGCGGCACGGAGCGCCCGGGCGTCCTCATCGGCGAGCCGGTGCTCGACCCGGCCGGGGCCGTGGAGGCCCTGGAGGGGCTGCTCGTGGAGGTCCCGGCCGAGCCGGTGCACCACCCGCACGGAGACGCCGGAGCCGACGGCGACCGCGTGCGCGCGCTGGAGACCGAGGTGGCCCAGCTGCGGACGGCGATGGGCAGCCGGGCGGCGATCGAGCAGGCCAAGGGCATCGTCATGCTGCTCACCGGCTGCGGCGACCAGGTGGCCTTCGACGTGCTGGCGCACATCTCGAGCAACTCCCACCGCAAGGTCCGCGACGTCGCCGTGGCGATCACCGAGTCGGCGGCCGGGCACGCGACGCTGCCGGACGACATCCGCGGTCTGATCCGCGACGTCTGCCCCCCGAGCCCGCGCATGCACTGAGCTGCCAGCCCTGGGGCAGGCCGCTCCGGGGCACACGGGAGAATGCCGCTGCCACCGGCGGCCGCCGGTGGTCCCCCGAGCCGAGAGGGGAAGCGCGGCGTGCTCTACCTCGTCGTCCGGTTCCTGCTGCGCCCGCTCTTCCGCATCGTGCTGCGCACCCACGTGACCGGCCGGGAGAACGTCCCGGCCACCGGCGCGTTCATCCTGGCCAGCAACCACCTGTCGTTCATCGACAGCATGGTCATCCCGCTCTCCGCGCCGCGCCGCGTGGGCTACCTGGCCAAGGCCGAGTACTTCACCGCGCCCGGCTTCGGGGGCTGGCTGTCCAAGACGCTGTTCACCGCACTCGGGGCGCTGCCGGTGCAGCGGCAGACGCACCGGGCCGCGCAGGAGGCGCTCGACACCGCCCTGGGGGTGCTCCGCCAGGGCGGCGGCTTCGGCATCTACCCCGAGGGCACCCGGTCCCGGGACGGCCGGCTGGCCCGCGGCAAGACCGGCGTGGCCTGGCTGGCGCTGACCGCCGACTGCCCCGTCGTCCCGGTCGCGGTGGCCGGCACGGACAAGGTGCAGCCGGTGGGTTCCCGCTGGCCCCGGCCGCACAAGGTGTCGGTCACGTTCGGCAGGCCCCTCACCTTCCCCGAGTACCGGGGGATGGCCGGCAACGGCCGGGCCCGCCGCGCCGTCACCGACCAGATCATGGAGGCGATCGCCGAGCTGTCCGGCCAGGAGAAGGCCGGCTGGGGCACCCCGCGCGAGACGGTGTGACGGGGGCGCTGCTCGTCGCCGGGACGACGTCGGACGCCGGGAAGTCGGTCGTCACCGCCGGCATCTGCCGCTGGCTGGTCCGCCAGGGCGTGTCGGTGGCGCCGTTCAAGGCGCAGAACATGAGCAACAACTCCGTGGTCACGCCCGACGGCGCCGAGATCGGCCGCGCCCAGGTGGTGCAGGCCGCGGCCGCCCGCGTGCCGCCCGAGGCCGCGATGAACCCGGTGCTGCTCAAGCCGGGCGGGGAGGACTCGAGCCAGGTCGTCGTCCTGGGCCGGCCGGTGGCCGAGGTGAGCGCCCTGTCCTACCGGCCGATGAAGGCCGCGCTGCTGGAGCAGGTGCTCGCCTGCCTGGCCGACCTGCGGTCCCGGTTCGACGTCGTCGTGTGCGAGGGGGCCGGCTCCCCCACCGAGATCAACCTGCGCGCCGACGACATCGCCAACATGGGCCTGGCCACCGCCGCGCAGCTGCCGGTGGTCGTCGTGGGCGACATCGACCGCGGCGGGGTCTTCCCCGCCCTCTACGGCACGGTGGCCCTCATGCCGCCGGCCGACCAGCGGCTGGTCGCCGGGTTCCTGGTCAACAAGTTCCGCGGCGACGTCCGGCTGCTGCGCCCGGGGCTGGACGCGCTGACCGGGCTCACCGGGCGGCCCACCCTCGGGGTGCTGCCGTGGCTGCCGGGGCTGGACCTCGACGTGGAGGACTCCCTGGGCCTGGGGACGGCGCGCCCGGTCGCCGGCCCGCCGCACGGGGAGGACGTGCTGCGCGTCGCCGCCGTCCGGCTGCCCCGGCTGTCCAACTCCACCGACCTCGACGCGTTGGCCGCCGAGCCCGGCGTCCTGGTCCGCTACGCCACGACCCCCGGCGAGCTCGCCGACGCCGACCTGGTCGTGCTGCCCGGCACCCGGTCCACCGTCGCCGACCTGCGGTGGCTGCGCGAGACCGGGCTGGCCGACGCCGTGGCGCGGCGGGCCGCCGACGGTCGACCCGTGCTCGGCATCTGCGGCGGGCACCAGATGCTGGCCCGCACCATCACCGACGACGTCGAGTCGCGGGCCGGCACCGTGCCGGGGCTGGGCCTGCTGCCGGCCGACGTCCGGTTCGCGCCCGAGAAGACCCTCGCCCGCCCGGCCGGGACGGCGTTCGGGCAGCCGGTGCACGCCTACGAGATCCACCACGGCGTGGTCACCGTCGACGGCGACGCCGAGCCGTTCCTCGACGGCGCCCGGCACGGCTCGGTGTGGGGCACGACCTGGCACGGGGCGCTGGAGAACGACGGGTTCCGCCGGGCGTTCCTCACGGAGGTGGCGCGGGTGGCGGGCCGCCGGTTCGTCGCCGCCCCGGACACCGACTTCGCCGCCGTCCGGGAGCAGCGCCTGGACGCGCTGGGCGACCTGGTCGCCGAGCACGCCGACACCGACGCGCTGTGGCGGCTGGTCGAGGGCGGCGCCCCGGCCGGCCTGCCGCTGCTGCCGCCCGGCGCCGGGGCCTAGACCGAGGTCAGCCGGGTCCGGACGTCGTCCGGCCACGGCGCGGCGCCGCCGTCGGTCACGCAGACGTACGTGGTGCGGACGACGCAGCACACCCGCTCGCCGACCCGCACGGTGAACCGGGCGGTGGCGCTGGTGCGGCCCACCGACTCCGTCTCGGCGTCCACGGTGACCGTGTCGCCCCACCGGGCCGACGAGGACCACTCCAGCGTGCTGGCCTTGACCAGCGGGTCGATGGCGCGCTCGGTCAGCTCCGCCCACGACAGCCCGGCCGCGGCCCACCAGGCGTTGGAGGCCTCGTCGGCCCAGGTCAGGTAGTGGGCGTTGAAGACGACGCCCTGCTGGTCGCACTCGACGTACCGCACCGGGGCGCTCCACCGTGCCGTCACGGGGCCGAACCGTAGTCCGGCTACGGTCGTCGGCATGGACAGCGTGCTGGACCGCTACCGCGACCCCTCCCAGTTGGTGCAGGACAAGGTGATCGACCACCTCGACCGCCACTGCCGCGCCTTCATCGAGCTGTCGCCGTTCGCGACGCTGTCCACCGCCTCGGCCGACGGCTGGCCGGACGTGTCGCCGCGCGGGGGTGACGCGGGCTTCGTGAAGGTGCTGGACGAGCACCGGCTCGCCCTGCCCGACCGGCCGGGCAACAACCGGGTCGACAGCCTGCACAACGTGGCGGCCAACCCCCGGGCGGCCCTGATGTTCCTCGTGCCCGGCATCGAGGAGACCCTGCGCGTCTACGGCACCGCCGCGATCGCCGCGCCGGAGGAGCTCGAGGTCGACCTCACCGAGTTCGGCCGCGCCCCGCGCTCGGTGCTCGTGGTCTCGGTGACGCGGGCCTACTTCCAGTGCGCGAAGTCGATCATGCGCTCGGGCCTGTGGGACCCGGCGCGCCAGGTGGAGCGCTCGGCCTTCGCGCCGATGCGCGAGGTCTTCGGTGACCACTGCCGGCTCACCACGCCGCTGCCGGACGACGCGGTCATGCGGGAGGGGCTGGCCCTGGAGCTCTGAGTCCGTCGGTGGGGCGTCCTACGGTGCGCCCATGGCGACCGACGTCCAGGTGGTGGTGGACAGCGCCGACCCGCACGGGTTGGCCGACTGGTGGGCCGAGGCGCTCGGCTGGCAGGTGGAGGAGCAGGACCCGGCGTTCATCCGCCGCATGGTGGAGTCCGGGGCGGCGAGCGAGGCCGACACGACGACCCACCGCGGCGCGCTGGTCTGGCGTGCCGGGGCCGCGGTGACCTCCCCCGACCCCGGGCGGCCGCGCGTGCTGTTCCAGCTCGTCCCCGAGGCCAAGACCGTGAAGAACCGCGTGCACCTGGACCTGCACGTGGGCGCCGAGCGGCGGGACGCCGAGGTGACCCGGCTGGTGGGCATGGGTGCCACCGAGCTCTACCGGGAGTCCCAGGGCCCGTTCACGTGGGCGACGCTCACCGACCCGGAGGGCAACGAGTTCTGCGTGGCCTGAGCCGGGCGGCCGTCGCGGGACGGCGCCGTCGGGGTCAGCTGGCGCGGAGGTCCCGGGCCAGCTTGCGGTAGGCGACGGTGCGCTCGACGGTGCGCCTGCGCCCGCGCCGCGACCGCTGGTCGCCGCCCAGGTGGCGGGCGTCCTCCACGAGCTGCAAGGCGGCCAGTACGCTGGCCTTCACCTCGCGCGCCCGTGGCGCGGCAGGTGGCACCGGTTCGGCCGAGGTCATCGCGGCCCCCTCTCGTCGGAGGAGCCCCCTGACCCGCCCCGTGCCCACATGGTGCCCGTCCCTCGGCAGGTCGAACCCTCCTCGTGACCAAATGGTGCCGATGTGTCACACGTGACACACGAGGCGCGCGGACGTCGCGCAGGCAGCCCCCGTCCCGACACCGCACCGCGCTCCGTACGGTGCCGGGCATGACGGGATCCGGGTTCGGCCGACGCCTCTCCGAGAGCCTCCGGGCGGCGCTGCTGCCGGCCATCCGGGCCGCGCTCCGGCCCGCCGCGCGACCGGCTCGGCCGGGGGCCCGCCGTGCCCGCCGGGCGCCGGCCGCGCCGGGCCCCACCGCGCCGGCTCCTGCCGCGCCGGCGCCCGGTGGGCCGGCGCCCCGCGCGACGTCCGCCGGCGTGCGCGACCTCCCGTGCTCGCTGGCCGACGTGCGACTCGGGTACGCCCCGCGCGACGACGCCTCGCCCGACCCCGGCGAGGTGGTGTGGGCCTGGGTGCCCTTCGACGAGGGCGACGGCCGCGGCAAGGACCGGCCGGTGCTGGTCATCGGCCGGCGGGGTGCCGACCTCGTCGGCCTGATGCTCTCCAGCCAGGACCACGACCGGGACGCCGAGGACGAGGCCCGGTTCGGCCGGCGGTGGATCGACGTCGGCTCCGGGGCGTGGGACCCCCAGCGCCGTCCCAGCGAGGCCCGGCTGGACCGGCTGCTGCTCGTGCCGCCGGACGCCGCCCGCCGGATCGGCGCCGCGCTCGACCGGCGCCGGTTCGACGAGACGGTGACCGCGGTCCGCAGCCTGCACCGCGGCTGACACCGATCCCGTGCGGCCTGGCGGCCGCCGGGTGCGGTCGGGTGCCGAGCGGCGCCGAGTGGCGTCGAGTGGCGTCGCGTGCCTGCGGATCGCAGGCGCCGGTCAGCACGCGCCGTGAGCCCCGCCCCCACCGGCGGCCGCACGACCTCGCCGACGCCTGGGGCGGGAACCCGGTCGCCCGCACCGCCGTGGGCGCGGCACGCTGCACCGGGTGGACGCCGCCGAGGTCTTCTGGGCCCTGCACAGCGACCTGCCCCGCGAGGGGGTGGGTTCCGACGCGACCACACGGCACCTGCTCGGCCTCGCCGGTCCGCTGCCCGCGGGACCGAGAGCGCTCGACATCGGCTGCGGTCCTGGGCGGGCGTCGCTGGTGCTCGCCGCGGCCGGCGCCCGGGTCACCTCGGTCGACCTGCACGAGCCCTTCCTGCGGCGGGCACGAGAGGCGGCCGCAGCCGCGGGCCTGACCGGCCGGATCGCCGTCGAACGGGCTTCGATGGAGGCACTCCCCCACCCGGACGGCGCCTTCCACCTGCTGTGGTGCGAGGGAGCGGCCTACCTCATGGGTGTCGACGCGGCGATGAGCGCGTGGCGGCGGCTGCTCGCACCCGGCGGCGTCCTCGTGCTCACCGACGCGGTGTGGACGACGGACACCCCGTCCCCGGAGGCCGCCGCGTTCTGGGCCGCGTACCCGGCGATGCGGGACGTCCCGGCCACCGTCGCCGCGGCACGGGCAGCCGGCTACGACGTCCTCGCCACCCACCTGCTGCCCGACTCCGACTGGGCCGACGAGTACCACGGCCCGCTGGCGGCGGCGATCGACGCCTGGCCGGACCCCGACGAGCAGACGGCGGCGGTCCTGACCGCCGCCCGGGTGGAGATCGACGTGCGGCGCCGGCACCCGAGGGAGTTCGGCTACGCCGGCGTCGTGCTGCGCCGCCGATGACAGCCGGCCGGCCGCGACGTCCAGCCGGCGCGGGACCGTCACCCGGCGACCGTGGCACCGGCGGCAGCGCCGCTCGTCAGCGACGGGGGTGACGGATGGGAGGTCAGTCGGCGACGGACTCGTCGCGGACCGACTGCCGGGGGCGCACCGTGTAGACGCCGGCCGAGCCGTGCAGCGTGGTCAGGTCGTAGCGGTGCACCACCTTGGGGCCGCCGTGGAGGTGCACGTGGGTGATGGTCGGCAGCGGCTCACCGTGCCGCGCCTCACGCACCTCGACCCGACCGTCCAGCGGGCCACCCACGAACAGCAGCACGGCGTCCTCCGTGCTCGTCGTCTCCTCGGACAGCTCCCTCACCTCCCTGACGCCCCGGTCGAGGGTAGGCGTGTCCGGGCCGGGAGGTCGCTCCCTGGACGGGTGATCAGGCCGACGCCGTCACGCGCGAGGCCAGCTCCGCCCGCACGATGGGGGCCACCTCGGTGCCGAGGAGCTCGATCGACCGCAGGACCTCGCGGTGCGGCGCGGCCCCGAGCGAGGACTGCATGAGGAAGCGGTCGTGCCCGAACAGCTCGTGTTGGAAGAGGATCTTCTCCGCCACCTGCTGCGGGCTGCCGACGACGACCGCGCCGTGCAGGCCGGCCAGCGCGTCGAAGTCCGGCCGGGTCATGGGCCCCCAGCCGCGCTCCCGCCCCAGCTGGGTCATGACCTCGGCGTAGGTGTCGTAGAAGCTGTCGGCCGCGGCCTGCGAGGTGTCGGCGACGAAGCCGTGCGAGTTGATCGAGACCGGCAGGGGGCCGTGCCCGTACTGCGCGGCGGCCCGGCGGTGCAGCTGCGCCAGCGGCGCGAACCGGGCGGGCTCGCCGCCGATGATGGCCAGCGCCAGCGGCAGGCCCAGCGCCCCGGCCCGGACCACCGACTGCGGGTTGCCCCCCACGGCCACCCACACCGGCAGCGGGTCCTGCACCGGGCGCGGGAAGACCGGCTGGTCGTGCAGCGCCGCCCGGTGCCGCCCGGACCAGGTCACCCGCGGCGACTCCCGCAGCCGCAGGAGCAGGTCGAGCTTCTCGGCGAAGAGCTCGTCGTAGTCGTCGAGGTCGTGGCCGAACAGGGGGAAGGACTCGATGAACGACCCGCGCCCGGCCATGACCTCGGCGCGGCCGTGCGAGAGCAGGTCGACGGTGGCGTACTGCTGGAACACCCGGACCGGGTCCTCGGAGGAGAGCACGGTGACCGCGCTGGTCAGCCGGATGCGCGAGGTCCGGACGGCCGCCGCGGCCAGCACCGTCGCCGGGGAGCTGACCGCGTAGTCCGGCCGGTGGTGCTCGCCGACGCCGAAGACGTCCAGCCCCACCTGGTCGGCGAGCTCGATCTCCTCCAGCAGGTCCGCCAGCCGCTGCTCGGGACTGGTCGTCGTCCCGGTGTGCGGGTCCCGGAGGACGTCGCCGAACGTGTAGACCCCGAGCTCCACTGCCACTCCCTGCCGTCGTCGGTTGAACGGTCAACCACCGCCCGCGTCCCCCGGATTCCCGGTGCGACGCAGCCACCGGGCGAGCAACGGCGCCGACAGCAGCATCACGAACAGCCGCAGCACCTGGACGGCCAGGACGAAGGTGGCGTCGGCCCCACCGTCGCGGGCGGTCGCCAGCACCGCGTAGAGCCCACCGGGGGTGGTGGCCAGGTAGGCGTCCAGCGCGCTGGCGCCGGTCGTCACCGTGAGCACCGCGCCGAGGCCCGCGCAGGCGGCGATCAGCCCCAGGATGATCGCCAGCGCCAGCGGCAGCGCCCGCCCGATGGTGCGCAGGCTCGCGCGGGTGAAGTTCAGCCCCACCATCAGGCCGATGACCAGGAACGCCGCCAGTTCCAGCGCCGCGGGCACCTGCGCGCCCCCGGCCAGGCCGCTGAGGTCGAGGCCGGCCGCGACCAGCATGGGGCCGAGCAGCGCGGGCACCGGGATCCGCAACAGCCGGGCCAGGGGCAGCCCCACCACCACGCAGGCGACCGAGAACAGCAGCCCGGCGGGCCAGCCCGGGCCACCCTCCTCCGCGAGGGTCCCGCCCGACCCGGGCTCCGCGCCGAACACCGCCGTCGCCGCCACCGGCATGAGGACGACGATGATCAGCACCCGCAGGTACTGCAGCACCGCGACCATCCGGTCGTCCGCCCCCAGCTCGCGGGACATCGCGGTGATGCCCGACGCGCCCCCGGCGATCATCGCGAAGGCCCCGGTCACCGGGCTGATCCCCGGCTGCAGGCGCATGAGCAGGCCGGCCAGCACGGTGAGCGCGAGCGTGGCGACGGTGACCAGCAGGACCGGCAGCCAGTCCCGGCTGATCGCGGCCAGGGTGTCGAGGTCGACCAGCGCCCCGACGGAGACGCCGATCAGGGCCTGCGCGGCGGTCACGCCCGGACGCGGGACGGTGAGCCGGCGGCCGATGGTCAGCCCGCGGACCAGCCCGGCGAGCAACCCGCCGAAGAGGGACGGCGAGGGCAGGTCGAGCGCGTCGAGGACGACGGTGGCCGCGAGTGCACCGGCGACGACGAGGGCCGCGTCCACCAGCCACGCGATCCGCCCGGTCCCGCCCACGCGCGTCACTCTGCCGGTCGGTCCGGCCCCGCCAGGGGGCGGGTTCCGGGATCGGGTCGCCGTGCACGGCCCCGTCCCGAGCGGGCGGGGCACGGGGACGGGCCCCTTCAGAGGCCGGCGATGCGGCGCAGCTCGGCGACGTGCGCGTCGAAGGCGGCGCGGCCGGCCCTGGTGAGCGCGAGGCTGGTCCGCAGCCGGGAGGCGCGGGTGGCCTTGTGCACGGTCACGTAGCCGGCCTCCTCCAGCTGCTTGACGTGCTTGGAGAGCACCGAGTCACTCACCCCGACTTGGTCCCGCACGGTGGCGAAGTCCATGGTGTCGACGGCGGCGAGCAGGCCGCAGACCTGCAGCCGGGGCGGCGGGTGGATGACCGCGTCGAAGCGGGGGGCGACGGTCGTCACCGCTCGCCCCGCAGCTCGGCCGCGTACGCGCGGCTCCACAGCCGGCCGAACACGACGACCGCGACGCCGAGCACGGCCCCGGCCACCACCATCGCCCAGTGCTGGTCGTACCCCTCGGCCAGCACGAAGGCGGGGACCAGGACGACCAGGACGACCGCGCCCCACTGCACCAGGGCCCGGGGCGTCACGTTCACCCAGATCCCGGTGATCCGCCGGTAGGCCGAGACCAGCGCACCCAGCCCGGCGCCGAAGAGGACCAGCGCCGGGAACGTCACCCACAGCGAGTCGAAGGCGTAGGACGCGAGGAACGCGAACAGCAGCAGCCCCAGCGTGACGTCGTACCACCACGGCGGGACCACCCGGTCGGCGAGCGCCGCGCGGTCCGCCTGGAGGGCGGCCAGCTGGGCGACGGCGGTGTCCCGGTCGATGTCGTTGCTTTCCATGTCGGAAAGTGTGGCCCGCCACTTTCCGATCCGTCAAGAGACACGGGACTGTCGGCGCGCCGACGGGTCGTGGTCTGATGACGCCGCCACACGCGACGGCAGTGGAGGAAGCCCGGTGAGATTCCGGCGCGGTCCCGCCACTGTGACCGGGGAGCCCGCCCCCACGTTCGGCCACTGTCCCCCCGGGGACGGGAAGGTCGGGGGCGGACGACGATCCGGCAGCCAGGAGACTCCCGCCGTCGTCCCTGCCACCTCCGGGCGTGGACACCCGGGGAGAGGACGCGTGCCATGCGCGGTCGACCCGCATGACCTACCCCTTCGGCGCTGTCGTCGGCATGGCCGACATGCGGCTGGCCCTCCTGCTCAACGCCGTCTCCCCGGCGGTCGGGGGTGTGCTGGTCCGGGGTGAGAAGGGGACGGCGAAGTCGACGGCGGTCCGCGCGCTGGCCGCCGTCCTGCCCCCGGTGGACGTCGTCGCCGGCTGCCGGTTCGCCTGCGACCCCGCCGCCCCGGACCCGGCGTGTCCCGACGGCCCGCACGGCACCGCCGCTCCGGCGCAGACGCGCCCGGCCCGGCTGGTCGAGCTGCCGGTCGGGGCCTCGGAGGACCGCGTCGTCGGCTCCCTGGACCTCGAGCGGGCGCTCACCGAGGGCGTGAAGGCCTTCGAGCCCGGGCTGCTGGCCGCCGCGCACCGCGGCGTGCTCTACGTCGACGAGGTCAACCTGCTGCACGACCACCTGGTCGACCTGCTGCTGGACGCCGCGGCGATGGGCACCGCCTACGTCGAGCGGGAGGGCGTCTCGGTGCGGCACGCCTCCCGGTTCCTGCTGGTGGGCACGATGAACCCCGAGGAGGGCGAGCTGCGCCCGCAGCTGCTCGACCGGTTCGGCCTCACCGTGGAGGTCGCCGCGCCCCGCGACCCGGAGGAGCGCGCCGAGGTGGTGCGCCGCCGGTTCGCCTTCGACGCCGACCCCGCCGGGTTCACCGCGCGGTGGGCCGCCGAGGAGTCCGCCCTGGCGGCCCGGATCGCCGCCGCCCGCGCCCGCCTGCCGCACGTCGTCCTCTCCGACGACGCCTTGCGCCAGGTGACCGCCGTCTGCGCGGCCTTCGACGTCGACGGCCTGCGCGCCGACCTGGTGACCGCGCGCGCCGCGATCGCCCACGCCGCCTGGTGCGGCCGGGACGAGGTCACCGAGGACGACGTCCGGGTCGCCGCCCGCCTCGCCCTCCCCCACCGCCGGCGGCGCAACCCCTTCGACGCCCCGGGGCTGGACGAGCAGACGCTGGACCAGGCGCTCGAGGACGCCCGCCCCGAGCCCGAGGACGACGGCCCCGACGACGACGGCCCCGGCGGCGACGGCAGCCCCGATGACGGCCGAAGTGGCCACGAAGGCCCCTCCGACAGCGGCCACAGTGGCCACGAAGGCCGCTCGGACGACCCATCCGAGGGGCCGGACGGGAGGTCGGCCTCCGGCGGGGCGGCGCCGGAGCGGGCCGCCGTCGCGCCCGGCGACCCCTTCCGCACCCGCCGCCTGGAGGTGCCCGGCATCGGCGCGGGAGCGGCCGGCCGGCGGTCCCGGGCGCGCGCCGAGGGCGGCCGGGTGGTCGGCTCGACCCGCCCGCCCGGCACGGTCACCCGGCTGCACCTGCCCGCCACCGTGCTCGCCGCGGCGCCGCACCAGGTCGCCCGCGGCCGCACGGGGCCCCGGCTGCACCTCGAGCGCGGCGACCTCCGCCAGGCCACCCTCGAGGGCCGCGAGGGCAACCTCGTCCTCTTCTGCGTCGACGCCAGCGGCTCCATGGGTTCCCGCTCGCGGATGGCCGCGGTCAAGGGCGCCGTCCTGTCGCTGCTGCTGGACGCCTACCAGCGGCGGGACAAGGTCGGCCTGGTCACCTTCCGCGGCTCCGGCGCCGAGCTGGCCCTGCCGCCCACCTGGTCGGTCGATGCGGCCGCCGCGCGGCTGCGGGAGCTGCCCACCGGCGGGCGCACCCCGCTGGCGGCCGGCCTGCTGCGGGCACACGAGACGCTCCGGGTGGAGCGGGTGCGCGACCCGCAGCGGCGTCCGCTGCTCGTCGTCGTCACCGACGGCCGGGCCACCGGGGCGCGCGGCGGCGCGCACGTCGCCGACGCGCACGCCGCCGCCGGGTTGCTGGCCGCGGCCGGGACGGCGGCGGTCGTCGTCGACTGCGAGTCCGGGCCGGTGCGGCTGGGCCTGGCCGGGACGCTGGGCACGCACCTGGGCGCGACGACGCTGCGGCTCGAGGAGCTCGCCGCCGAGTCGCTGGCCGCCACGGTGCGGACGGCGAGGGCCGCCTGATGCCGCAGGGACGGGTCGCGGTCACCCCGGACGACGGACTGACCACCCGCCAGCGGCGCACCCGCCCGCTGCTGGTGGTCCACACCGGGGAGATGAAGGGCAAGTCCACGGCCGCGTTCGGCATGGCGATGCGGGCGTGGAACCAGGGCTGGCCGGTCGCGGTGTACCAGTTCGTCAAGAGCGCGAAGTGGCGGGTGGGCGAGGAGAACGCGCTCACCGCGCTGGGCCGGCTGCACGAGCAGACCGGCGAGGGCGGCCCGGTGGTCTGGCACAAGATGGGCGCGGGCTGGAGCTGGTCGCGCCGGCAGGGCACCGAGGTCGACCACGCCGCGGACGCCGCCGAGGGCTGGGCGCAGGTCAAGCGGGACCTCGCCGCCGAGGCGCACCGCTTCTACGTGCTGGACGAGTTCACCTACCCGATGACGTGGGGCTGGGTGGACGTCGACGACGTGGTGGCGACGCTGCGCGACCGCCCCGGCACCCAGCACGTGGTGGTCACCGGCCGGAACGCCCCGCCGGCGCTGGTCGAGGCCGCCGACCTGGTCGTGGAGATGACCAAGGTCAAGCACCCGATGGACGCCGGCCAGAAGGGCCAGCGGGGGATCGAGTGGTGACCGGCGGGGTCCCGCGCGTCGTCGTCGCCGCGCCGGCCAGCAACACCGGCAAGACGTCGGTCGCCACCGGCCTGGCCGCCGCCCTCACCGCCCGCGGCCTGGCGGTCTCGCCGCACAAGGTCGGCCCCGACTACATCGACCCCGGCTACCACGCGCTGGCCGCCGGCCGCCCCGGCCGCAACCTGGACCCGGTGCTCGTCGGCGAGGAGCGGGTGGTGCCGCTGTTCCTGCACGGGGCGCGCGCCGCCGACGTCGCGGTGGTCGAGGGGGTCATGGGGCTGTTCGACGGCGCCACGCACCCCTCGGTCGAGCCGGGGTTCGCCTCCACCGCGCACGTCGCCCGGCTGCTGCGGGCACCTGTCGTGCTCGTCGTCGACGCCTCGGCGCAGGCGCAGTCCGTGGCCGCGCTGGTGCACGGTTTCGCCACGTTCGACCCGACGGTGCGGCTGGGCGGCGTGGTGCTCAACCGGGTCGGCAGCGACCGGCACGAGGAGATCCTGCGCGACGCGCTGGGCGCCTCGGGGGTGCCCGTGCTGGGGGCGATCCGCCGGCTGGACGCCCTGGCGACGCCGTCCCGGCACCTCGGGCTGGTGCCGGCGGCCGAGCGCTCGGCGGAGGCCCTCGCCACGGTCCGCGCCCTCGGCGAGGCGGTCGCCGCGGCCGTCGACCTGGACGCCGTGCTGTGCCTGGCGCGGTCGGCCCCGGCGCTGGACGCCGACCCGTGGGACCCGGCCGCGGAGGTGACCCCCGTGCCGGGCCGGCCCCGGATCGCCGTGGCCGGCGGCGCGGCCTTCACCTTCGGGTACGCGGAGAACGCCGAGCTCCTCGCCGCCGCCGGCGCCGAGGTGGTGACCGTCGACCCGCTGCGCGACGAGCACCTGCCCGCGGGCACCACCGGGCTGGTCGTCGGGGGCGGCTTCCCCGAGGTGCACGCCGCGGACCTGTCGGCCAACAGCGCGCTGCGGGCCGACGTCGCGGCGCTGGCCGCCCGCGGCGGGGCGGTCGCCGCCGAGTGCGCCGGGCTGCTGTACCTGGCCCGCAGCCTCGAGGGGCTGCCGATGTGCGGCGTCCTGGACGCCGACGCGGCGATGTCCCCGGGGCTGACCCTGGGCTACCGCGCCGCCGTGGCGCTCACCGACTCCGTGCTCGCCCCGGCGGGCACGCGGGTGCGCGGCCACGAGTTCCACCGCACCGTCGCGACCCCGGCCGCGGGCGCGACACCGGCCTGGCGGTGGGCGGGTGCCGGCCCGGAGGGGTTCGTCTCCGGTGGCGTGCACGCGAGCTACCTGCACCTGAACTGGGCCGGGTCCCCGGCCGTGGCCGAGCGCTTCGTGGCCGCCTGCGCGGCGGCCGTCCGGGAGGGGGCGGGGCATGCACATCGCTGAGGGGTTCCTGCCACCGGCGCACGCCATCGGCTGGACCGTCGCCGCCGCCCCGTTCGTGGTGCACGGCGCGCGGGCGGTGGCCAGGGAGGTGCGCGAGAACCCGGAGTCCACGCTGCTGCTCGGCGCCGCGGGGGCGTTCACCTTCGTGCTCAGCGCGATCAAGCTGCCGTCGGTCACCGGCAGCTCCAGCCACCCGACCGGCACGGGGCTCGGCGCGATCCTGTTCCGGCCACCCGTGATGGCCCTGCTGGGCACCGTCGTCCTGCTGTTCCAGGCCCTGCTGCTGGCCCACGGCGGGCTCACCACGCTGGGCGCCAACGCCTTCTCGATGGCGGTGGTCGGGCCGTGGGTGGGCTACGGCGCCTACCGGCTGACCCGCCGGCTGGGCGGTGGCCTCCTGGGCGGGGTCTTCGCCGGCATGGCGGTCGCCGACCTCGCCACCTACGTCACGACGTCGCTGCAGCTGGCGCTGGCCTTCCCCGACGCGCAGAGCGGCCTGGCCGGCGCCGCGGCGAAGTTCCTCGGCGTCTTCGCCGTCACCCAGGTGCCGCTGGCGCTGGCCGAGGGGCTGGTCGGGGTGCTGCTGTTCCGGGTGCTCACGGTCAACGCCCGCCCGGAGCTGGAACGGCTGGGCGTCCTCCCCCGCCCGGCGACCGCGCTCGAGGAGGGCCCGCGGTGAACCGCCGCCACCTGGGCACCGCCCTGCTGGTCCTGGGCGTCGTCGTGCTCGTCGCCGTGCCGCTGCTCCTGCACGCCGGCAGCTCGGAGTTCGGCGGCACGGACGGCCGGGCCACCGAGCTGATCGAGGAGTCCGGCTACACGCCGTGGTTCGCACCGGTCTTCTCCGCCGGCTCCACCGAGGTCGAGTCCGGGCTGTTCGCCCTGCAGGCGGCCGCGGGGGCGGGGGTGCTCGGCTACGTGCTCGGGCGCCTGCGCAACCGGCGGGCCCTGCGCGAGGCGCTCGCGGCGGCCCGGACGGCGACCGCGGCCGGGACGGCGACCGCGACCCGCACGGACGCCCCGGCGCAGGGGGACGCCGCGGCCCGCCCCGACACCCCGGAGACGCCGCGCCCGTGAGCTCGCTGGCGATCGACGACGCCGCCTGGGCCAGCGCCTGGCGCCGGCGGGCACCCGGCGACAAGCTGCTGCTGTCGCTCGGGCTGGTGGTCTGCGCGCTGGCCCTGCCGGCGTGGCCCGGCAGCCTCCTCGTCGGCCTGACCGCCGTCGCCCTCGCCCTCGGCCCCGCCCGGGTGCCGGCCCGCACCTTCGGCCGCGTGGTGCGCTGGCCGCTGGGTTTCGTCGCCGTCGGCGCGCTGACCTCGGTGGTCTCCGTCGGCGACGGCGGGCTGGGCTGGGCACCCGACGCCGCGGCCCGGGCCGGCGCGCTGGCCGGGCACGCCCTGGCCGGCGGCGCCGCGGTGCTCCTGCTGGCCACGACCACGCCGGTGTCGGACCTGCTCCCCGCCCTGCGCCGGCTGCGGGTGCCGGCCGCCGTCGTGGAGGTCGCCGCGGTCACCTACCGGCTGCTGTTCGTGCTGCTGACCAGCCTGGCGGCCGTCCGCGAGGCGCAGACCGCCCGGATGGGCCACTCCTCGGTGCGCCGTTCCTACCGCTCCTCGGGGGTCCTCGCGGCCGCCGTCCTCACCCGGTCCTGGGACCGCGCCCGCCGGCTGCAGGAGGGCCTGGCCGGCCGCGGGATGGAGACCGGCCTGCGGGTGCTGCCCGAGGCGCTGCCGTCGTCCCGGCCGTTCCTCGCCGCGACCGCCGCCGGCCTGGCGGCGCTGGTCACCGTGGGGCTGCTCGCATGAGCCACCGCACGCTGACCGCCGCGGGGCTGGTCGCCGGCTACGAGCGGGGCCGGCGGGTGCTCGACGGCGCCGGGCTCACCGTCCCCGCCGGACGGCGCCTGGCGCTGCTGGGCGCCAACGGGTCGGGCAAGACCACGCTGCTGCGCTGCCTGTCCGGCGCCCTCGAGCCCACCGCCGGCACGGTCGCGCTGGACGGGGAGCGGCTGCGGCACACCCGGCGCGGGCTGCGGGCGCACCGGCAGGAGGTGCAGCTGGTCCTGCAGGACCCCGACGACCAGCTGTTCAGCGCCTCCGTCGCCCAGGACGTCTCCTTCGGCCCGCTCAACCTGGGCCTGCCCGAGGACGCCGTCCGGACCCGCGTCGCCGAGGCCCTCGAGCTGCTCGGCGTCGCCGGTCTGGCCGGGCGCCCCACCCACCAGCTGTCCTACGGCGAGCGCAAGCGGGTGGCGATCGCCGGCGCGGTGGCGATGCGGCCCTGCGTGCTGCTGCTCGACGAGCCGACCGCGGGGCTGGACCCGTCGGCGGTCGCCGAGGCGCTGCGCGCGCTGGAGCGGCTGCGGGCCGCCGGCTCCACCGTGGTCATGAGCACCCACGACGTCGACCTCGCCCTGCGCTGGGCCGACGAGGTGGCCGTCGTCGTCGACCGCACCGTGGTGCAGGGCCCGCCCGCCCGCCTGCTCGCCGACGACGCGCTGCTCGCCCGCGCCCGGCTGGACCGCCCGTGGGCGCTGGCCGTCGGCGCCCGGCTGCGCACGCTGGGCCTGCTGCCCGACGGCGCCCTCCCGCGGGACGCCGACGAGCTGCTGGCCGCGCTCCCCGAGGGGGTGGCCCCGTGATCGTGGGCATCGGAGCACGTCCCGGCGTGAGCGCGGCGGAGGTCCTCGCCGCGGTGGACGCCGTCCTGCCGGCCGCGGCCGACGACGTCCGCCTGGCCACGCTCGACGTCCGGGCCGCCGAGCCCGGGCTGCGGACCGCCGCGGCCGCACGCGGCTGGCCGCTCACCGGGCACCCGGCGGCCGCGCTGGCCGCCGTCGGCGTCCCCGCCCCGTCCGCGCGGGTCGCTGCTGCCGTGGGGACGCCGTCGGTCGCCGAGGCGGCGGCCCTGCTCGGCGGCGGTCCCCTGCTCGTGGGCCGGACGGTCGTCGGCCGGGTGACCGTGGCGGTGGCCCGTGGATGAGCCCGACCTGGACCACCACGGCGACGCCGAGCTCGCCCCGGGCCTGACCGACCTCGCCGTCAACGTGCGCGCGGGCACCCCGCCGCCGTGGCTGCGCGCCGTCCTGCTGGCCGCCCTCGACGACGCCGCCGCCTACCCCGACGCCGGCCCGGCCCGTGCCGCGGTCGCCGCCGCGCACCGCCGGCCCCCCGGGGAGGTGCTGCTCACCGCCGGTGCCGCGGAGGCGTTCACGCTGGTCGCGCGGGCGCTGCGGCCGCGGCGGGCGGTCGTCGTCCACCCGTCGTTCACCGAGCCGGAGGCCGCGCTGCGGGCGGCCGGCCACCCCGTCGAGCGGCTGCTGCTGCCCGCTCCCGAGTACCGCCTCGACCCCGCCACCGTGCCGCGGGACGCCGACCTGGTCGTGCTCGGCAACCCGACCAACCCCACCTCGGTGCTGCACCCGCGCGAGGACGTCGCCGCGCTGGCGCGGCCGGGCCGGGTGCTGGTGGTGGACGAGGCGTTCGCCGACACCGTGCCCGGGGAGCCGGCGTCGCTGGCCGGCCTCCGCGACCTGCCGGGGGTGCTCGTGGTGCGCAGCCTGACCAAGACGTGGGGGCTGGCCGGGCTGCGGGTCGGCTACGCGCTGGGCCCGCCGGACCTGGTGGCCGCGCTCGCCGCGCACCAGCCGCCGTGGCCGGTGTCCGCCCCCGCCCTGGCCGCGCTCGCCGCCTGCACCACGGCTGCCGCCCGCGCCGAGGCCACCGCGGTGGCCCACCACCTGATCGACCACCGCGAGGTGCTGGTGCAGGCCCTGCCGCCCGGGGTCGAGGTGCTCGGCACGCCGCGCTCGTCGTTCGTGCTGCTGCGGGTGCCCGGCGGGGAGGCGGTGCGGTCGGAGCTGCGGCGACGGGGCTGGGCGGTGCGCCGCGGCGACACCTTCCCGGGCCTGACCGCCGACCACCTGCGGGTGGCCGTCCGCGACCCGGCGACCTCGCGTGCGTTCACCGCCGACCTCGCTGCGATCCTGGAGGGGATCCCTCCCGCGCCACCGACGCCGCGGGGCCAGCCCCGCCAGCCCGAGGAGATCCGCTGAGCACCGACCCGACCCCGTTCGCCGGCACCCTGCTGGGCGACACGATCGCCGCGGTCGCACCCCGCGACGCCGCGGCCGAGCGCGCCGCCCGGGACCGGCTGGACCGGATGACCAAGCCGCCGGGCTCGCTCGGCGTCCTGGAGGACGTCGCCGCCCAGCTGGCCGGCACCGCGGGCGCCTGCCCCCCGCCGCTGCCGGTGCCCGCCGCCGTCGCGGTGTTCGCCGCCGACCACGGGGTGCACGCCCAGGGGGTCACGCCGTGGCCGCAGGAGGTCACCGCGCAGATGGTGGCCAACCTCGCCCGCGGGGGCGCGGTGGTCAACGCGTTCGCCGCGCAGCTGGGGGCCGACGTCGTCGTGGTGGACGTCGGGGTGGCCACCTCCTACGCCGTCGAGCCCACCCCCGCGCTGCTGCGCCGGAAGGTCCGCACCGGCACCGCCGACCTCGCCACCGGCCCGGCGATGACCGTCGACGAGGCGCGACGGGCGGTGGAGGTCGGCATCGGGGTGGCGACCGGGCTCGCCGCCGACCACGGCAGCCTCGTCACCGGCGACATGGGGATCACCAACACGACCGCGTCGGCGGCGCTGGTCTGCGCGTTCACCGGCGCGGGCCCGGCCGAGGCGACCGGCCGCGGCACCGGCGTCGACGACCGGACGCTGGCCCGCAAGGTCGAGGTGGTGACCCGGGCCGTCGCCCGCGTCCCCGAGCGGCCCACCACGCCGGAGACGGCGCTGGCCGCCCTCGCCGAGCTCGGCGGGCTGGAACACGCCGCGCTCGCCGGCTTCGTCCTCGGGGCCGCGGCGGCGCGCGTGCCGGTGCTGCTGGACGGCGTCATCGCCGGGTCCGCCGCGCTCGTCGCCGCCGCGCTGTGCCCGACCGCCCTGGACCACGCGCTGGCCGGGCACACCTCCGCCGAGCCCGGGCACGGCCTCGCGCTGCGCGCCCTGGGCCTGCGCCCCCTGCTCGGCCTGGACCTGCGCCTCGGCGAGGGCACCGGCGCGCTGCTGGCCCTGCCACTGGTCGCCAGCGCGGCCCGGGCGCTGCACGACGTCGCCACCTTCGACTCCGCCGGCGTCACCGGGAAGGACGCGTGAACGCCACCCCGGTCGACCCCGCCAGCGGGGTCGTCTACCCGGTCGGGCTGCGGCTGCTGGACCGGCGGGTGGTCGTCGTCGGCGGGGGCCAGGTCGCCCACCGCCGTGTCGCCGGGCTGCTGGAGGCCCGGGCACTGGTCACCGTCGTCAGCCCGGAGGTCACCCCCGCCCTGGAGGCCCTGGTCGGGCCCGGGGCGGTGACCTGGGTGCGCCGCCGGTACGAGCCCGGCGACCTCGAGGGCGCCTGGTACGCCGTCGCCGCCACCGACGACCCCGCGGTCAACGCGGCGGTCGCCGAGGAGGCCGAGCGGTCCCGGCTGTTCTGCGCACGCGCCGACGACCGCGCCGCCTCCAGCGTCTGGACCCCCGCCGTCGGCCGGCAGGGCGACCTCGTCGTCGGCGTCCACGGGGGCGGCGACCCGCAGCGCGCCGTCGGCGTCCGCGACGCGGTGGTCGCCGGGCTCACCGACGGCAGCATCCGCGACCGCGCCGCCCGCGCGACGCCGGAGGGCCGCCCGGGCACCGTCGTCCTGGTCGGCGGCGGCCCCGGCGACCCGGGGCTGATCACCGTCCGCGGCCAGCAGGCGGTCTCGCAGGCGGACGTCGTCGTCGCCGACCACCTGGCGCCGCAGTCGCTGCTGGCCTCGCTCCCGCCGGACGTCGAGGTCATCGACGCCTCCAAGCTGCCCCGCGGCCGCTACATGGCCCAGGAGCAGATCAACGCGCTGCTGGTGGAGCACGCGCGGGCCGGGAGGCGGGTGGTGCGGCTCAAGGGCGGCGACCCGTTCGTCTTCGGCCGCGGGATGGAGGAGCTGGCGGCGTGCGCGGCCGCCGGCGTGCCGGTCGAGGTGGTGCCGGGGGTGACCTCGGCGATCGGGGTCCCGGCGCTGGCCGGCATCCCGGTCACCCACCGCGGGCTCACCCACGAGTTCGTCGTCGTCTCCGGGCACGTGCCCCCGGGTCACCCGTCGTCGCTGACCGACTGGACGGCGCTGGCCCGGCTGCAGGGCACCCTGGTCGTGCTCATGGGCGTCGACACGGCCCCGGCGATCGCCGCGGCCCTCGTCGAGCACGGCCGCGCCCCGGACACCCCGGTGGCCGTCGTCGCCGACGGGTCGACCCCGACCCAGCGGACGGTGCGCACCACCCTGGCCGGGCTGGCCCGCACGCTGGCCGACGAGGGCATCCGCCCGCCCGCGGTCTGGGTGGTCGGCGAGGTCGTGACGCTGGCCGCCGAGCTCGGCCCGCAGCGCTGACGCGGGCCTGCGCCTAGTCCTCGATGACGTCCAGCCCCTGCTCCCGCAGCCGGGCCAGGGAGTCGAGCATGCCCTCCAGGACCTCGGGGGCGTGCCCCTGCCAGTCGTCCACCTCGCCGACGACGCGCAGCGGGTGGCGGGTGCGGTAGGACCGGGTGGGGTTGCCGGGGAACCGCTTGTCGGTCACGTTCGGGTCGTCCTCGAAGGGGCCCAGGGGCTCCACGACGTAGACGTGTCCCCGCTCGCCGCTCCCGGCCAGCGCGGTCGCGAGCTCCGCACCCCAGGCGGCGGTCTCCACGAGCGCGGTGAAGTAGACGTGGTTCGACACCCGGCCCGCCTGGAAGTTGGAGCCGTGGCCGGGCACCAGCTCGTCGCCGACCCCGAGCGCGGACCTCGTCCCGTGGTAGAAGGGCCCGTCGACGTGGTCGCAGTGCTCGTAGGTCACGGGGACGTGGTCGCCGCCGTCGACACCCACCGCTGCCCCTCTCCCCCCGGACACCCGGGACGCGTCGTCGGCCGGCCTCGCCGCCGGACGGGCTCGGCCCGTCCCCCGTCACCGTAGGGGCCCGGTGACCTCCCCGCGGGAACGCGGTGGGCCGACGACGCGGTCGCGCAGCAGCCGGACCGCCGCGGCGGGCTCGTCGGTGTAGAAGGCCACGCGGGCCACCGGGGCGGCCTGGCCCGCGACGTGCACGGGCGGGTCGAAGCGCAGCTCGACGTCCGTGTCGCCCATGACCGAGACCGCCAGCCGGTCGCCGTCGCGGACCACGGTGCGCCGGTGCCCGGTCTCGACGGCGCGCCGCACCGCGACGAGCGCGGCGAGCGGCACCGACACCCGCTGGAGGTGACCGGAGCGCAGCACCAGCTCCCCGTCGCGGACCACGTGCGGGTGCTGGCGCAGCGACAGCGCGAAGCCGACCATCCAGACGAGCGCGTACACCGACACGGCCAGCAGCACCCAGCGCGCGGTCTCCCACGGCAGCAGCACGTGGACGACGACCGTCTCCAGCCCGCCGAGCACGCACAGCACGCCGACGACGAGGCCGAAGCGCCCCGCGTACGGCAGGGCGACCTCCCCCGCCGCGACGGCCCGCCGGGAGCGGAGGGCCCACCAGTACGCCCGGGCGATCCCCGCCTCCGACCGCAGCACCGACCGCAGCACACCCGTCATGCCCTCATGAAAGCAGTTGTACTGCCGATGTAGCACTCCTACTATCACCGCACCGACGACGTCCTGAGGAGCGGCGATGATCCCGGACCTCCCCGACCACCCGGTCGTCCGCGTCCGCGGCCTGCGGATGGCCTACGGCAGCCACGAGGTGCTCACCGGCGTGGACTTCGACGTCCACCCCGGGGAGGTGGTCTGCCTGCTGGGTCCCAACGGCGCGGGCAAGACGACCACCATCGAGGTGCTCGAGGGCTTCCGGCTGCCGTCGGCCGGGCAGGTGGAGGTCCTCGGCGCCGACCCCGCGCGGGCCGACGACGAGTGGCGCGCCCGCGTCGGCGTCGTCCTCCAGTCCTGGCGCGACCACGCCCGCTGGACGCCGCGCCGGCTGCTGACCCAGCTGGGCGGTCACTACCGGCCGTACTCGACGGCCGACCGGCCCCGCCCGTACGACGTGGACTGGCTGCTGGACACCGTCGGCCTCACCGACGACGCCGACCGCAAGATCGGCACGCTGTCGGGTGGCCGGCGCCGCCGGCTGGACGTCGCCGTGGGCATCATCGGCCGCCCCGAGCTGCTCTTCCTCGACGAGCCCACCGCCGGGTTCGACCCGCAGGCCCGGCGCGACTTCCACGACCTGGTGCACCGGCTGTCGGACCTGGAGGGCACGAGCATCCTGCTCACCACCCACGACCTCGCCGAGGCCGAGCGGCTGGCCGACCGCATCCTCATCCTCGCCGACGGGCACATCGTCGCCGACGGCAGCGCGGCCGAGCTCACCCGCCAGGTGGCGGGCTCCTCGGAGGTCCGCTGGGCGTGCGGCGGCGAGCGGTTCGTGCACGCCACCGAGGACGTCGTCCCGTTCGTCCGCCGGCTGTTCGAGCAGCACGGGGACGAGCTCACCGACCTCGAGGTGCACCACGCCAGCCTCGAGGACACCTACCTGGCCATGGTGCAGCGGTTCGAGTCCACCGGACCGACCGCGCCGACCCTCGTGGAGGCGACCCGGTGAACGCCACCCGGCACGCGATCGGCCTCGGCCTGCGCCGCGGCTGGACGGAGTTCCTGCTGAGCCTGCGCAGCCCGCAGGACCAGCTGTTCTACCTGGTCATGGGCGGCGGCACGCTGCTCTACCTCTGGTTCAACCGGGACGGCGAACTGGAGGGCACCGGAATCTCGGTGGTGGCCTACAGCCTGCCCGGCATCCTCGCCGGCCTGCTGGCCTTCGGCGTGGTCATCGGCCCGGCGTTCGCCCTGGCGATGGAGCGGGAGGACGGCACGCTGCTGCGGCACAAGGCGCTGCCGCACGGCATGCCGAGCTACGTCACCGGGCAGGTGCTCTACCACTCCCTCGGGCTGCTGCCGATGCTGCTGGTGATCCTCGTACCGAGCGCCCTGCTCTTCGACGGCGTGCTGGACATCGGCGTCCCCGGCTGGCTCACCGTCGCGTGGGTCCTGGCGCTGGGCCTGCTCGCCACCCTGCCCCTCGGCATGATCCTCGGCGCGGTCGTGCCGAACACGCAGAAGGTCAGCAGCTGGGGGATGCTGCCGATCATCGTGCTCACCGCCATCTCCGGGATCTTCTTCCCCGTCCAGGTGCTGTGGGGCTGGGTGCAGGTGGTGGCCCAGGTCTTCCCCACCTACTGGATCGGCCTGGGCATGCGGTCGGCCTTCCTCCCCGACGCCGCGGCCGCGGTCGAGGTCGGCGACTCCTGGCGCAGCGGGCTCACCGCGCTGGTGCTGGCCGCCTGGGCGGTGTTCGGCCTGCTGGTCACCCCGCGGGTGCTGCGCCGGATGGCCCGCCGGCAGTCCGGGTCCCAGGTCGCGGCGGCCCGCGACGCGGCGGCGCAGTGGGTGCGGTGAGCGGCGAGCGGCCCGGGGACGCCGTCTACAACCGGATCGCCCTGCTGCGCGCCGAGCAGGGGGTCACCCGGCGGGAGCTCGCCGACGCCCTCGGCGTCCACTACCAGACCGTCGGCTACCTGGAGCGCGGCGAGTACAACCCGAGCCTGCACCTGGCCCTGCGCATCGCCGAGTTCTTCGGCCTGCCGGTGGAGGTGGTCTTCTCCACCCGGCCCTTCCCGCGGATCAGCGACGTCCCCCACCCCTCCTCCGAGGCCGGCTGATCGGCCCGTCCAGAGGCTCGCCGCGAGCGTGCGAGCGGTGAGGACCGCGGGTCACCCTCCACGGCCCCGTCCAGAGGCTCGCCGCGAGCGTGCGAGCGGTGCGGACCGCGGGTCGCCCTCCCTGGCCCCGTCCAGAGGCTCGCCGCGAGCGTGCGAGCGGTGAGGGGGACGGGGTCCTTGATCAGATGTTGGCGCCGTCCGCGGGGGGTTCGTCGGGCAGTGGTGCGGCGAAGCCCGAGCCGTCGACCGACGGCGGGGTCATGCCGACGGTGTAGGCGGTCATCGACAGCGAGCCGTACGCGTAGCCGTCGACCAGCACGTCGGCGGTGGTGCCGGTCGCGCCGGCCACCCCGGCGACGTAGAGCAGCGGCAGGAAGTGGTCCGGCGTCGGGACGGCGAGGTCGAAGTCGCGGTGCCCGTCGAGCTTGGCCACCTCGGTGGGCTCGAGCTGCATGAGCTCGCGGGCCTCCTCGTCGAACCGGCGCGCCCAGTCGAACCCGGCGTCGGGCAGCGCGCGGCTGACCCCGCCGAGGTTGTGGACGACGTTGCCGCTGCCGATCACCAGCACGCCGTCCTCCCGCAGCGGGGCCAGGGACGCCCCCAGCTGCAGGTGGTAGTCGAACGGCTTGAGCGCGTTGATCGACAGCTGCACGACGGGGATGTCGGCGTCGGGGAAGGCGTGCCGCAGCACCGACCAGGTGCCGTGGTCGATGCCCCAGCTGTCCAGGTCGGCGCCGACCCACGTGGGGTGCACGACGTCGGCGATCTCCTCGTGCAGCTCGGGCAGGCCCGGCGGCTCGTAGCTGACGTCGAACAGCTCGCGCGGGAAGCCGAAGAAGTCGTGGATCGTGCGCGGCCGGGGCATCGCGGTCACGGCGGTGGCGTGCACGTACCAGTGGGCCGAGACGACCAGGATGGCCCGGGGCCGGGGCACCGACTGCCCGAACGCCCGCCACGCCTGGGTGTAGCGGTTCTCCTCGAGGGCGTTCATCGGGTTGCCGTGCCCGATGAACGCGGCAGGCATGACCGGCATGGGGTCGCTCCCCTCGTCGACGGCGATCAGCCGATCATCTCCCCCACCCGCGCCGGAAGCGAGGCGGTGCGGGGTCACACCCGGCGTCGGCCGTGTGGCCGCCCCGCGTCCGTCCGGTGGTCATCCCGCGTTGGACACCGGCGGCACCCGCCGCAGCGCCGGGGACAGCCACCGCGCCCCCGGCCCCTCCCCGCCCGCGACGTCACCGGGGTTGGACAGGGCGCACCGGGTCAGCGACAGGCAGCCGCAGCCGATGCACGACGACAGCCCGTCCCGCAGCTGGACCAGCGCGGCGATCTGCTCGTCCAGCCGCTCCCGCCAGCCCTGCGACAGCCGTGCCCAGTCCCGGGCCGACGGCGTCCGCCCGTCGGGCAGGGTGGCCAGCGCGGCCCGGATCTCCGGCAGCGTCAGCCCCACGTTCTGCGCCGCCCGGATGAACGCCAGCCGGCGCAGCACGCTGCGCGGGAAGCGCCGGGCACCGCCGGCGGTCCGGGACGCCGCGACCAGCCCCTGCGCCTCGTAGTACCGCAGCGCCGACGCGGCCACCCCCGACCGTTGCGCGACCTGGCCGATGGTCAGATCCTCCGCCACCGCCGCCTCCTCCCTGACGAGTCTGCTCCGAGCCCTTGACCTCAAGTCAACTTGAACTCCCACGGTAGCTCCATGAGCACACCGACCGCACTCGTCACCGGAGCGTCCCGCGGCCTCGGCGCCGCCCTCACCGAGGCCCTGAACCGGCGCGGCTGGCGGCTGGTCGTCGACGCCCGCGACCCGCGCCGCCTCGCCACCACCGTCGCCGCACTCCCCCGGCCCGACCTTGTCACGGCGATCGCCGGCGACGTGACCGACCCCGGCCACCGGGCCGCGCTCGCCGCCGCCGTCCCCGGCCGGCTGGACCTGCTGGTCAACAACGCCAGCGACCTCGGCCCGACCCCGCTGCCCCGCCTGGCCGACCTGCCGCCGGCGGCCCTCGAGCGGGTGCTGGCGGTCAACACCGTCGCCCCGCTGGCCCTGCTGCAGGCGGTGCTGCCCGCGCTGGAGCGGGCCGGCGGGCGGGTGCTCGACATCAGCAGCGACGCCGCCGTCGAGGCCTACGAGGGCTGGGGCGGGTACGGCGCCAGCAAGGCCGCACTGGACCAGCTGACCGCCGTGCTCGCCGTCGAGCACCCCGGCCTGCGCCTGTACGCCGTCGACCCCGGCGACATGGCCACCGACATGCACCGCGCCGCCGACCCGGACGCCACGGGCCTGCCCGACCCGGGGTCCGTCGTCCCGGCGTTGCTGGCACTCGTCGACGGCGACCTGCCCAGCGGCCGCTACCGGGCCGCCGAGCTCGCCGCCGACGCGCCGGTCCACCTGGAGGCGAACCGGTGAGCGCCGTGGCGATGGGCCGGGAGGCGACCGCCCCGCCCGAGCAGCGGGGCGTGGCGCGGGACGGTGTCCGGCTGATGGTGGTCCGCCCCGACGGCCTGCGCGACGCCGTCTTCCGGGACCTGCCCGAGCACCTGGAGCCCGGCGACCTGCTCGTGGTCAACACCTCGCGCACGCTGCCCGCCCGCCTCGACGCCCGGCGCTCCGACGGCACCAGCACCCCCGTGCACGTCTCGACGGCGCTGGACGACGGCGACTGGGTGGTCGAGGTGCGCCGTCCGGACAACGACGGCCCCGACCGCGGCGTGGAGCCCGGCACCGTGCTGGACCTGCCCGGCGGCGTCCGGCTGCGGCTGCTCGCGGGCTTCCCCGACCCGGCGCGACCCTCGCGGCTGTGGCGGGCCCGCCCCGATCCGCTGGTGCCCGTGGTGGACCACCTGCGCCGGCACGGGCAGCCGATCCGCTACGGCCACCTCACCGCCGCGCCGTCCCTGGCCGACGTGCAGAACGTCTACGCCACCGAGCCGGGCAGCGCGGAGAACGCCAGCGCGGGGCGGCCGTTCACCGAGCGGCTGCTCGTGCGGCTGATGGCCCGCGGGGTCGTCGTCGCCCCGGTGGTGCTGCACGCCGGCGTCTCCAGCCCCGAGCTGCACGAGCCCCCGGCACCCGAGCTGTTCCGGGTGCCGGAGGCCACCGCCCGGCTGGTGGAGAGCACCCGGCGGGCCGGGCAGCGGGTGGTCGCCGTCGGCACCACGGTCACCCGCGCGCTGGAGTCCGCGACCGGGGAGGACGGCGTCACCCGGCCGGCCGCCGGCTGGACCGACCTGGTCCTCGGCCCCGACCGACCGGCGCGGGCGGTCGGCGGCCTGGTGACCGGCCTGCACGCGCCCGACGCCAGTCACCTGCTGCTGCTGGAGGCGGTGGCCGGCCGGGACCTGGTCGACCGTGCCTACGCCCGTGCGGTCCCCGGCGGCTACCTGTGGCACGAGTACGGCGACACGATGCTGTTCCTGCCCTGAGGCCGGGTGGCGCGGGGGCGCTCCGGCGACGAGGCTGGAGGAGCCGGAGCGCCCCGCGGGGCCGGGCCAGGACGGCCCTCCTCCTCCGGCTCCGACCCGGGCCGGGCGGCCCGGGGCCCCGGGAGGCGGACATGCCAGGGACCTGGCTGCTCGGCGCGCAGGCGCCGGCCCACGACGGCGCGGAGGACTTCCGCGCAGTCCTCCTCGGCCTGCGGACCGGCGGGGACGGCGCGGGTGACCCGCTCGACGAGCTGGAGCGACTGGCCGAGACCGACGGGGTGGCCGTCGTCAGCCGGGTGGTCCAGGCCCGCGACAAGCCCGACCCGGCGACCTACCTGGGAGCCGGCAAGGTCGGCGAGCTCGCCGACCTCGTACGGGAGCAGCGGGCCGCCCTCGTGATCGCCGACGGCGACCTGTCCCCCGCGCAGGTCCGCAACCTCGAGGAGCGGCTGGGCGCGCGGGTGGTCGACCGGACGGCGCTGATCCTGGACATCTTCGCCCAGCACGCGCGCAGCAGTGAGGGCAAGGCGCAGGTCGAGCTGGCCCAGCTGGCCTACCAGCTGCCCCGGCTCACCGGGCACGGCACCGAGCTCTCCCGGATCGGCGGCGGCCGGACGGCCGGCGGCGCGGGCACCGGCGTCCGCGGGCCCGGCGAGATGCGGCTGGAGAGCCAGCGACGGCACCTGCGGCGCCGGATCACCCTGCTGCGCCGGCAGGTGCAGGAGACCGCCCGCCGTCGCGAACGGACGCGGCTGCGGCGCCGCCGGAACCGGGTGCCCGCGGTGGCGCTGACCGGCTACACCAACGCAGGGAAGTCCGCGCTGATGAACCGGCTCGCCGGGGCCGACGTCCCGGTCCAGGACGCGCTGTTCGCCACCCTCGACCCCACCGTCCGCCGGACCCGCACCCCCGGCGGCCGCGAGTACACCCTCACCGACACCGTCGGCTTCGTGCGCCACCTGCCGCACCAGCTGGTCGACGCCTTCCGCTCCACGCTGGAGGAGATCACCGAGGCCGACCTGGTGCTGCACGTCGTCGACGCCTCCGCACCCGACGCGATGGCCCAGGTGACGACGGTCCGTGGCGTGCTCTACGAGATCGGCGCCCGCGACAAGCCCGAGCTGCTGGCGCTGAACAAGGTCGACATCGCCCCGCCCGAGTGGCTGGCGGCGCTGCGGACGGCCTATCCGGAGGCGCTCCCGGTGTCGGCCCTGACCGGGGAGGGCACCGAGGACCTCCGGCGGGCGGTGGAGGAGCGGCTGGGCCGGTAGCCCTCAGCGCATGCGGGCGGCGGTGTCGGCCAGCAGCACCTCGCGGTGCGCCGCCGGCCGCCGCGGGCAGGAGGTGCACAGCGGCTGCCCGGGCAGCCGGTAGAGCAGGCAGCACGACACCCGCCGCACGAAGCGCACCCCCGCGACGTCGACGGTGCCCGGCACCGGCAGCGGCGGCCCCACGGCCGCGGCCAGCGCCACGGCCGACGCGGTGGCCCGCGGGACGTCGCCCAGCGCGCGGCCCAGCGCCAGCAGCCGGCCGGCCAGCGAGTCGGTGGCGATCGCCCACAGCGGGCGCGGCCGCATCCCGCCCGCCTCGGCCACCGCGGCCACCACCTCGGCCAGCGAGGCGCGCAGCTCGCCGGCGAGGTCGGCGCCCCCGGCCCCGGCGGTCGCGGCCACCAGCACCCCGCCGGACAGCTCGGCGAGGGTGGTGTCGGCCAGCCGCGCCGACAGCGGCCGCCCGGTCAGCAGGCCGGCCAGCGACGGGGTCACCAGCACCGACGACGCCGAGTACCACCAGACCGTCGCGAGCACCCGCCGGTCCGCGCTGCCGTACCGCTGCGCCAGCTGCTCCAGGCGGGCCGCCGTCCAGTCCGGGTCGGCCAGCCGGACGGCGGGCACGCGGCGCGCCGACGGCGGCGGGAGCAGGCCCAGCGCGGCCGCCCCGGGCACCCGGGCGGCCACCTCCACCTGCGCGTCGGCGGTCACCAGGGCAGTCTCGCCTGAGCACGTCATCCGGGGCAGACGCAGCGCCCTGGGCGCCATACGGTGTGGCGGGGAGCACGTTCCGTCGTCCCCGGACGACGGCCGAGACCGGGAGGAGCCGCATGAGCGAGACGACCGAGGTGGAGGGCCGCCGGTTCCCGGCGCCGGAGGCGCTGGCCGGGCAGGCCAACGTGGGTCCCGACGTCTACGAGGAGGCGTCGCGAGACCGGCTGGCGTTCTGGGCGACGCAGGCCGAGCGCCTGACCTGGACGCAGAAGTGGGACGAGGTCCTCGACTGGACCAACCCGCCCTTCGCGAAGTGGTTCGTCGGCGGCAGGCTCAACGTCGCCTACAACTGCGTCGACCGGCACGTGGAGGCCGGTCACGGTGAGCAGGTCGCCTACCACTGGGAGGGCGAGCCCGGCGACACCCGCACCATCACCTACGCGCAGCTGAAGGACGAGGTCTGCAAGGCGGCCAACGCCCTCGTCGAGCTCGGCGTCCAGGCCGGCGACCGGGTGGCCATCTACATGCCGATGATCCCCGAGACGGTGATCGCGATGCTGGCCTGCGCCCGCATCGGCGCGGTCCACATGGTGGTCTTCGGCGGGTTCTCCGCCGACGCGCTGGCCAGCCGGCTCGACGACTCCGGCGCCGTCCTCGTCATCACCTCCGACGGCGGCTACCGCCGCGGCGCGCCCAGCGCCCTCAAGCCCGCCGTCGACGACGCGGTCGGCCGGGGCGGCGCGGTGCGCAACGTGCTGGTCGTCAGGCGGACCGAGCAGGACGTCGAGTGGACCGAGGGCCGCGACCTGTGGTGGCACGACGTGGTCGAGCGGCAGTCGGCCGAGCACACCCCGGAGTCCTTCGACGCCGAGCACCCGCTCTACATCATGTACACGTCGGGGACGACGGCGAAGCCCAAGGGGATCCTGCACACCAGCGGCGGCTACCTGACCCAGGTCGCCTACACCCACTGGGCCACCTTCGACCTCAAGCCTGACACCGACGTCTACTGGACCGCCGCCGACGTCGGCTGGGTCACCGGCCACAGCTACATCGTCTACGGGCCGCTGGCCAACCGGGCCACGAGCGTCATGTACGAGGGAACGCCGGAGACCCCGCACCGCGGGCGCTGGTTCGAGCTGATCCAGAAGTACGGCGTCACGATCCTGTACACCGCGCCCACCGTGATCCGCACCTTCATGAAGTGGGGCGAGGACATCCCCGCCGGCTTCGACCTGACCAGCCTGCGGGTGCTGGGCTCGGTCGGGGAGCCGATCAACCCCGAGGCGTGGCTCTGGTACCACCAGAACATCGGCGGCGGCCGCTGCCCGATCATGGACACCTGGTGGCAGACCGAGACCGGCGCGCACATGATCACCCCGCTGCCCGGCGTCACGAACCTCAAACCCGGCTCGGCGCAGACCCCCTTCCCCGGCATCTCGGCGAAGGTCGTCGACGACGAGGGCAACGAACTCGGCGACGACACCACCGGGCTGCTGGTGCTCACCGAGCCGTGGCCGTCGATGCTGCGCACCATCTGGGGCGACGACGACCGCTACGTCGACACCTACTGGTCCCGCTTCGGCAAGGAGGTCTACTTCGCCGGGGACGGCGCCAAGAAGGACGCCGACGGCGACATCTGGCTGCTCGGCCGGGTGGACGACGTCATGAACGTCTCCGGGCACCGCATCTCCACCACCGAGGTCGAGTCCTCGCTGGTCGCGCACCCGGCGGTGGCCGAGGCGGCGGTCGTCGGCGCCAGCGACCCGACGACGGGGCAGGGCATCGTCGCCTTCGTCATCCTGCGCGGCAGCGCCGAGGACTCCGGTGACGACCTCGTCCAGACGCTGCGCACCCACGTGGCCAAGGACATCGGCCCCATCGCCAAGCCCCGCCAGATCATGGTCGTGCAGGAGCTGCCCAAGACCCGCTCCGGCAAGATCATGCGCCGGCTGCTGCGCGACGTCGCCGAGAACCGGGAGCTCGGGGACGTCACCACGCTCACCGACTCGTCGGTGATGAACCTGATCAAGGACAAGCTGCCCGCCAGCTCCGGCTCCGAGGACTGAGGAAGGCAGCACCGGGAGCTCCGCCCACGTCCGGCGCGCCGGGACGTGGGTGGAGGTCCCGGGACCGTCCTGGCGACCCGGTCGGGGGACGCGGGGACGCGCGCCACGCGATCATGGGGCACGATTCCCCCAGCCCCGCGCGCACGCGGGGACGTCCGAACCCCCAGTCCAGGAGGTGCCCCCCGTGGCCCACAGCGCACAGTCGACCCCGTACCAGGGCCGGCCCGCCGGCGCGGAGGAGCCCTCGGTCGGCGCGCTCGTGCAGAGCGCCATGGCCGACGTCTCGACGCTGATCCGCAGCGAGATCGAGCTGGCCAAGGCCGAGGTCGGGAGGTCCGCGAAGAAGGCCGGGATCGGCGTCGGCGCGTTCGGCGCCGCAGGCGTCCTGCTCGCCTTCTCGGGGATCTTCATCTTCGTCGCGATCGCCGAGTTCCTGACCTGGCTCGGCCTGGAGCGGTGGATCTCCTACCTGATCGTCTGGGCCTTCATCGTGCTGCTGGCCGGCATCGCCGCGCTGGTCGGGCGCAGCTCGCTGAAGAAGATCGAGAAGCCCGAGCGGACGCTGGAGACCCTCCGCGAGCTGCCGGAGGTCGTCCACCGCGAGGCCCCGGGCGAGCGTCGCCGCGAGGTGCCGACCGTGAGCAACGGCCGGGTACAGCTGCGCGGCAGCGACCAGTACTCCGTCTGAACCGGCGCGCCCCGGCGCCCGGCTCCGTGAGCACGGCCGAGGAGGAGCCGCCCGACGCGACCAGCGTCCTGCTGCCCGGCCCCTGGACCCACCGCGACGTCTCGGCCAACGGCGTCCGGCTGCACGTGGCCGAGGCCGGCGAGGGTCCGCTGGTGCTGCTGCTGCACGGCTTCCCGCAGTTCTGGTGGACCTGGCGTGCCCAGCTGTCCGCCCTGGCCGCCGCCGGGTTCCACGCCGTCGCCCCCGACCTGCGTGGCTACGGCGGCAGCGACAAGCCACCGCGCGGCTACGACCTGCCCACCGCCGCCGCCGACGTGGCCGCGCTCGTGCGCGCGCTGGGTGAGCAGGACGCCGTCGTCGTCGGGCACGACTGGGGCGGGCTGGTGGCCTGGACGGCGGCCGCCCTGCACCCCCGCAGCGTCCGCCGGCTGGCGGTGCTGTCGATGGCCCACCCCCGGCGGCTGCGGGCGTCGCTGGCCGACTCCGCGCAACGGCGGGCGCTGCGGCACCTCCTCGGCTTCCAGCTGCCGCGGCTGCCCGAGCGCCGGCTGACCCGTGCCGACGACGACCCGGTCGCCGAGCTGATGCGCCGCTGGGCCGGCCCGGCGTGGACCTCCACCGCCGACTTCGCGCTCGCCGTGGAGCGCTACCGCTCCGCGGCCCGCATCCCGCAGGCCGCCTACGGCTCGATGGAGTACTTCCGCTGGTTCGGCCGCTCCCAGGTGCGCCCCGACGGGTGGCGCTACGCCCGCCGCATGGCCGCCCCGGTCACCGCGCCCACCCTGCAGCTGCACGGCGGCCTCGACCCGTACGTGCTGACGTCGTCGGCCCTCGGCTCCGGCCGCTACGTCGCCGGCGCCTACGACTGGCGGGTCCTCCCCGACGTGGGCCACTTCCCGCACGAGGAGGTCCCCGAGGCGGTGAACGACGCCCTCGTCGAGTGGGCGAGGTGACGCGACAGGGCGGCCTCCTGCAGGGCCCGCCGCGAGGGTGCGAGGGGCGGGGAGGACGGGGCCCTCTCCCTACTCGCAGGCGCCGGTGGGCACCTCCGCGGTCGCGGTCAGCCCGGCCTGCCGGGCGCCGTCGACCTGGGCGTTGGTGAGGGCGTAGCCGGTCATCGGGTCGTCGATGGCCGAGGCGAACACGACGCCGAGCACGTGCCCCTGCGAGTCGAACAGCGGGCCGCCGGAGTTGCCGGCGCGCACCTCGCCGCGGAGGGCGTAGACGTCGCGGACGACCGTCTGGGCGTTGCGGAAGTCCGGCCCGCTGATCTCGCCACGGTCGCGCACCCGGGCCGGCCCGACGAACAGGCCGCCGCCCCCGGGGTACCCCATGATGATCGCGTCCGCGCCGGACTCGACCGGGGCCGGCGCGAAGGTCAGCGGCACCTGCGGCAGGCCCGGGACGGCGAGGACCGCCACGTCGGTCTCCTCGTCGACGAACACCGGCGTCGCGTCGTACTCCTCGCCCTCGGCGCTGACCACCGGGTCGGTGACCCCGGCGAGGACGTGGGCGTTGGTCATCACCCGCTCCTCGGCGAAGACGAACCCGGAGCCGTCGATCTGCCGCGCACACGACGGCGCGACGCCGCTGATCTGCACGACCGACCCCTGCACCGAGGTCACGACCGGGCTGGCCCGCAGTGCCTCGTCCGGCGCCGGGACGTCCGGGACGTCGGTGGGGGTGAGCGGGTCGAGGACGTCGGGCAGCCCGCGCCGGTCGATGGCCTCCCGCAGCGAGTCGTACACCGCCCGGACACCGGCGGGGACGCTGCGGTCGACCGCCTGCACCAGCGCCGACTGCCGGACCTGGCCGGCCACCTCGGGGAAGGGTGCGGTGGCCAGCGGGGTGGCGACCATCCAGGCCACCAGCAGCACCGCCGCAGCCGACAGCACGGCCCCCGCCACCGAGTCGACCATCTTGGCCGGTTCCCAGGTGACCCGCCGGCGCACCGCCCGGCCGACCGCGCCGGCCAGCACCTGCCCCAGCAGCGCCCCGGCCAGGACGACGACCAGCGCGGCGAACACCCGGGTGACCGGCGAGCCGTCGACCCGGTCGGTCACCGGCCCCGACAGCTGGGCGCCGAGGACCGCCCCACCGAAGAAGCCGAAGAAGGACGCCGCGGAGACGATGACACCCTGCCGGAAGCCGGAGAAGCCGAAGGACAGGGCCAGGACGATGAGGACGACGTCGACGATCGACACCTGGTCAGCCCTGCACCGTCATCGTGCCGACCTGTCCGAGCTGGGTGTGGAAGCTGCACTCGAACGGGTGCTCACCGGGGACGGACACGGTGAACTCGATGGTGCGGCTCTCCCCCGGCGCCAGCAGCGGGATCTCCGGCGCGATCGGCTCGGGCCCGGCGTCCGGGGTGAAGCGGAAGTTGTGCGTCAACTGGTCGGCGACGTTGACCACGGTCAGCCGCACCTGCCCGGGTGCGACGGTGAAGGTGGCCGGGGTGAAGACGTAGTCGTCCTGCGTCTGCAGGGTGACCTCCTGGACCCCGTCGGGGGCGGTGCTCACGGCGCCGGGCTCCGGGCCGGCCGGGGTCGTCGCCGACGGGCTCCCGGACCCGCCCCCGCCGCAGCCGGCCAGGACGGCGGCCAGCAGCAGCGTCCCGGCGGCCAGCGCGCCGCGCCGCCGTCCATCGCGCGCGTTCATCGCGGGGGAACGGTACGCGTGGGCGGCCCGTCGGGCGCCGGATCGGCGACCGTCGGCGCGGCGGCGTCCTCCTCCTCGACGGGGTCGAGGGTGCCCGGCAGCTGCGGACGCCGCGCCCCGAGCACGGGGAGTTCCCGGACGTCGGACTGGTCCCAGGGCCGGGTCAGGCCGGCGGCCTCGAGGATCGCGTCGAGCAGCCCCGCCGTGAACCCCCACACGACCATCCCGGCCACGCCGAACGCCGGGCCGATGTAGCCCGAGGGGTGACGGGCGCGGAACCGGTTGGCCGGGTCGGTCAGCTCCGCCAGCGGCACCCGCGCCACGCGGGCCACCTCCCGGGGGTCGCCGACGCTGACGTCACGGGGGTCGTCCCACCAGGCGACCACCGGGACGACGAGGTTGTCCGAGGGCCCGAGGAACAGCTCGGGGAGGGTGGCCAGCACCCGCACCCCGTCGGGGTCGATGCCGGCCTCCTCCTCGGCCTCCCGCAGCGCGGTGCCCACCGGGTACTCGTCCCCGGGGTCGGCGCCGCCGCCGGGGAAGGCCGGCTGGCCGGCGTGCGTGCGCAGGTGCGCGGACTTCTCGATGAGCAGGACGTCGGCGCCGCGCGGGCCCTCGCCGAACAGGATCAGCACCGCCGAGCGGCGGGCCGTCGCGGTCGGCCGGGGCATGCGGTGCCGCAGCGGCAGGTCGGCGCCGGTGTCGAGCAGGCGGTGCAGGTACTCCGGGAGGCCGTCGGGGCGCTGCTCGCCGCCGGCCGCCTGGCTCACAGCTGCACCCCCAGGTGTTCGGCGACCAGGCCCTCGAGCTCCTCCAGCGACGTCACCGGGCGCAGCTGCAGGTGGGCGATCGAGCCGTCGGCGCGCAGCAGGTAGGTGTAGGGCAGACCGCGCAGGCCCTGCTCGATGGCGAGGTCGCCGTCGGCGTCGACGCCGGTGGGCATGGTGACGCCCGCGTCGGCGGCGAAGGCCAGCCCGTTGGCGGGCGTGTCCTGGCTGACCAGGCCGACGACGCGCAGCCGGTCGCCGGCCGCGTCGGCCAGCTGCTGCACCACCGGCAACTCCTCCCGGCAGGGCCCGCACCAGCTGGCCCACAGGTTCACCACGGTGGGCACGCCCTGCGCCCGGCCGAGGGCCAGCTGCCCGCCACCGAGGCAGTCGACGGTCACGTCGGCGAGCACCTCACCACCCGTCGCCGGCTCCTCGGGTTGGGCGGGGCACGCCGCGGTGGTGTTCTCCACCGCCGGGGCGGCGGACGGCGCGGCGCCGGCGTCCGGGGTCCCGCCACCGCACCCGGCCAGCCCGAGCAGCAGCAGCGCACCGGCGGCGACCCGTCCGCGGGCGCTCATTCGGTGTCGGAGGCGGCCGGCGTCTTGACCAGCTTCAGCGCGACCTCCGGATCGGTGGGGCCGATGCCGTAGGACGGGCACCAGCGGGCCAGGCCGCACGCCCCGCAGGCCGCCTTCTTGGCGTGGCAGACCCGCCGGCCGTGGAAGATCACCCGGTGGCTGAAGTCGGTCCACTCCTTCTTCGGCACCAGCTCGGCGACCTCGGCCTCGACCTTGACGGGGTCCTCCTCCGCCGTCCAGCCGAACCGGCGCACGAGCCGGCCGAAGTGGGTGTCGACGGTGAGCCCGGGGACACCGAAGGCGTTGCCCAGGACGACGTTGGCCGTCTTGCGTCCCACGCCCGGGAGGGTGACCAGGTCGGCCATCCGGCCGGGCACCTCGCCGTCGAACCGCTCGACCAGCGCCCGCGCCAGGCCGAGGGCGGAGTTGGCCTTGGCCCGGAAGAAGCCGGTCGGCTTGAGGATCGCCTCGAGCTCCTCGCGGTCGGCCCCGGCGAGGGCCACCGCGTCGGGGTACTTCGCGAACAGCGTCGGCGTGACCTTGTTGACCATCTTGTCCGTGGTCTGCGCCGACAGCACCGTGGCGACCAGCAGCTCGAAGGGGTTGGTGAAGTCCAGCTCGCAGTGCGCGTCGGGGTGGATCAGCGCCAGCTCGCGGGCCATCCGCCGGGCGCGGCGGGTGCGCGCCAGCGGCGTCTCCTCGGGGTCGTACGGCGCTCCCCCTCGGGCGGCGGCGCGCCGCGCGTGCGGGGGGACCGGGCGTGCGTAGGCGGGCGAGGACACGCGGTCGAGGGTAGGCGGACGAGCTGACGATCCCGGGCCCGTGCCATCATCGCAGCCGCCGTGGGCGCGGGTTCCGCCCCGCGGGACGGGGTACACACAGGAGTGCGCGCGGGCGCCGGCCGGACCGGCGCCGCCCCCGACGAGGACGGAGGAGGTACCCGGTGGTCGCCCTCATCGTCATCCTGTTCCCACCGCTGCTCATCGCGTTCCTGCTGGTGATGGAGCGGGTCGAGGAGCCGCTTCGCCGGCCCACCGGTCCCCGCGAGGTCGCCGAGTTCCTCTCCACCGCCAGCCCCGGCGAGGTCGACACCCTGGCCTCCTCCGGCATCCGGCGGGCGATGGCCCGCTGGCGGCGGCGGCGCTCGTCGCGGGTGCTGCAGGAGGCCGAGCCGCCCGTCGTCTGAGGGAGGAGCCGGTCCTCACCACCCTCCGCGGCGGACCGGGGAGGGGGCCCGAACACGGGCCCGACCTGCGGTGTCGTCCGCCGTCCCTCCCCCGTCGGGGTGGCCCGGTCTCCCACCGATCAGGTGACCACGCGCACAGCCCCCTAGACTCTCTGCGGACGGCGCCGCGCCGCAGGCGCGCGCTCTCCGGGAAGCGCCGGTTGTCGGCGCTCCCACTGGTCGTGCGAGAGGACGCGTAGTGGACGAGGTGCTGGCCCAGTCCGGGCTCTTCCAGGGGCAGTCGGAAGAGGCGGTGGAAACGGTCATCAGCCGCCTCGAGACGATCACGCTGCCGCGAGGCCGGGTCGTGTTCAACGAGGGCGAACCGGGCGACAGCCTGTACATCGTCATGTCCGGCAAGATCAAACTGTCCCGTCGCTCCCCCGACGGCCGCGAGAACGTGCTCGCCGTCATGGGCCCGTCGGACCAGTTCGGTGAGCTGTCGGTCTTCGACCCCGGGCCGCGCACCGCGACGGCGACCGCGGTCACCGACGTCAAGCTGGCCCGGATGCCGCAGTCGGTGATCCGCCCGTGGATCGAGGCGCACCCGGAGATCGGCGAGCAGCTGCTGCGCGTGCTGGCCCGCCGGCTGCGGCGGACCAACGACTCCGTGGCCGACCTGATCTTCACCGACGTCCCCGGCCGGGTGGCCAAGGCGCTGCTGCAGATGGCCGACCGGTTCGGCAGCCGCGAGGGCGAGGGCCTGCGGGTCAAGCACGACCTCACCCAGGAGGAGCTGGCCCAGCTGGTCGGCGCCTCCCGCGAGACGGTGAACAAGGCGCTGGCCGACTTCGTGCACCGCGGCTGGATCCAGCTGCAGGGCAAGTCGGTCGTCGTCCTCGACGAGGAGCGTCTGCGCCGCCGCGCCCGCTGAGGCCCGCGACGCCACGAGGCCCCGCTCCGGTCCGGAGTGGGGCCTCGCTGCGTCCCTGGCGCCGGGAGCACGGAGCCCGGCGCCGGCGCTCAGGACGGGAGGGGTATGACCAGCCGGATCCGCGTGCCGTCGGGCAGGACCGCCCAGCGGCCGTCGGGCTCGTCCTCGAAGGTGGGGCTGATCGGCTGCAGCGGCTCCGGCGGGGAGCCGGCCAGCACGGCCGCCACGTCGGCGAAGGGCTCGAGCTGGCCGAGGGTGTGGATGGTCGGCGGCAGCATCGGCCGCGTGCCACCGCGCATCTCCGCCAGGGCGGCGGCCGGGGTCAGCCAGCTCGCCTCGTCGGCCTCACCGGTGACGTGCCGCGCCTCCTGACCGACCGGCAGCGCCGCGGCGAAGAACTTGGTGTCGTAGCGCCGCGGCTCGTCCGGCGGGGTGACCCAGTGCGCGAAGGGGCGCAGCAGGTCCGAGCGAAGCGCCAGACCGCGGTCGGCGAGCAGCTCGGCCAGGGACAGCTCGCGGGTCAGCAGGGCCTGCCGCTGCGCCTCCCAGTCGTCGCCGGTCACCGACGGCACGACCCCGCCCGCCCCGTCGGAGCCGTCGGCCGGCCCCGCGAGCAGGACGCCGGCCTCCTCGAACGTCTCCCGGACGGCGGCGCAGACCAGCTCGCGGGCGGTCGGCTCGTCGCACCCGAAGGCCGCCGCCCACTCCGCCGGGGGCGGGCCGACCCAGTCGGTCTGGACGTCGGCGTCCCGCGGGTCGACGCCCCCACCGGGATAGGCGGTCATCCCGCCCGCGAAGGGCATGCCCCGGGTGCGCCGCAGCAGGTACACCTCGAGCCCCGGGGTGCCGTCGCGCAGCAGCAGGACCGTCGCCGCCTGCCGGGGTTCGGCCGGACTCACCGGGTCACGCTCCCCACCACCGGCGCCGGCACCCCAGAGCCCCGCGCAGCGGCGTCACCGCAGTTCGACGGTGAGCTCGACCTCGACGGGGGCACCGAGCGGCAGCTCCGCCACGCCGACGGCGCTGCGGGCGTGCCGTCCGGCGTCGCCGAAGATCCGCCCCAGCAGCTCGCTGGCCCCGTTGACCACCCGCGGCTGACCGGTGAACCCCTCGGCGCTGGCGACGTAGCCCACCACGCGGACGACGCGGGCCACCGAGTCCAGTCCCACCAGGTCGTCGACCGCGGCCAGGGCGTTGAGGGCGCACAGCTTGGCGTCGTGCGCGGCGTCCTCGGGGTCCACCGAGCCGCCGACCTTGCCGGTGCGGCGCAGGCCGCCGTCGACGAACGGCAGCTGCCCGGAGGTGTAGACCAGCTGACCGCTGCGCACCGCCGGGACGTAGGCGGCCACCGGCGCGGCCACGGCGGGCAGCCGGATGCCGAGCTCGGCCAACCGGGCGTGCCAGCTCTGGGTCTGCGGCGTCGTCACGGCGGGTCAGCCCAGCGGGCGCTTGAGGTACGCGACCGGCTGCTCGCTGCCGGCCGGGCCGGGCAGCACGGTCACCAGCTCCCAGCCGTCGACTCCCCAGGAGTCGAGGATCGCCTTGGTGTTGTGGATCAACAGCGGGATGGTGGCGTACTCCCACCGGACACGGGCCGGATCGCTCATGGCCGCGACGCTAGCGCAGCCCACGGGTCCGGCTCCGGCTCCGGCTCTCCCGCAGGGTCCGCCCCACGCTCGCGAGGGGTGGGGAGGACGGGGTCACCCTCGGCTCCTGGCCCCGTCCCGGGTCCCACCCCGAGCTCGCGAGGGGTGGGGAGGACGGGTCACCCTCGGCTCCTGGCCCCGTCCCGGGTCCCACCCCGAGCTCGCGAGGGGTGGGGAGGACGGGGTCACCCTCGGCTCCTGGCCCCGTCCCGGGTCCCACCCCGAGCTCGCGAGGGGTGGGGA